>CAJXYJ010000004.1 GCA_913063255.1 uncultured Flavobacteriales bacterium
AAAAATCCTGTCCAAGTCATATCTTTATAATTTAACAGCAAAAATATAAATTTAGTAGTATGCTCACAAGCTTTTTTAGTAAATCTAAACCAGTTAATTTTATTATAACGAGCATTTATATAATTTTAGGATGGTTTTATTGGTATACAGCAGTCAATGAACAGGTTACGGAAATTTCGTTTTTTAAAACACAGGCTGTTTTCTTATTCATTATCTTATTTTCTGCATTTCTTTTAAATTTTATAATTAGAAAAAACAAACTAACAGAAACAAATACCTACTCAATTTTTTCCTTTGGATGTTTTATTTTACTTTTTCCAGAGGTTTTCTTTCAATCTAATATCATTATTTCTAACCTACTATTATTGTTTGCATACCGGCGAATCATGAGTTTAAACTCAGGTCTTAATATAGAGAAAAAGATTTTTGACGCCTCTATTTGGATTACGATAGCCTCCCTTTTTTATTTTTGGTGTATTTTATTTTTCATCCTGTTATTTGTAGCAGTTTTTCAGATAGGTTCAAAAAACTATAAATTAACACTTATTCCTTTTGTTGGATTTTTAGCTGTAATTATAATTCTAACAGCAATAAAAGCAATACTAACCAATTCCTTTTTGTGGTTTTTAGAAATAGATACAAGCCTGAATTTAGATTTTCAGAGCTATGATTCGTTAACCCTAATTATCCCAATTTCGTTTCTAATATTACTTTTATTTTTGACTTTGATTCAGAAGTTTATTAATTATTCAGAAATTAGATTAAAAGACAAATCGAATTCATTTTTACTAATACTAATGCTTTTAATAAGTGTTATAATTATATTATTTATTCCATATAAAAGCGGTGCGGAATTTTTCTATATAATGGCTCCATTAGCAATTTTCACCGCTAATTTTATAGAAAAAACATCCAAATACTGGGTGAAAGAAATGTTTTTGTGGATTCTTATAGTATTTCCTATTCTAGTTATATTTTTATGAAAATTGTTACTAAGGAAATAGAAAAGAAATTAAATAAAAAACACCATCTTAAAACAGATTTTTTATTATCGTTTTCAATGAAAAAAGTGAGCATTGGAAAATTAAAACTGAATTTAAAAACTATGTTTCAAATTTTAAACCATCACAATTACAAAAGTTTATTTTTACAGACCAAACCGAAAAGTATAGCGATATAATCTGACTTACCCGATGAACTATATAGGCTCTAAAAACAAACTGTCCCCTTTTATTTCTAAAACCGTAACGGGTGTTGTTGGAGAAGATCTAAGCGGCAAAGTGTTTTGCGATTTATTCGCAGGAACAGGAATTGTTGGACGTGTTTTTAAACCCCTTGTAAAAGAGATTATTTCAAATGATATAGAATACTATAGTTTTGTTTTAAACCGAAATTATATTGGTAATTATAAAAACATCGAATTTGAAGAGTTAATAGAAAAACTAAATACTCTTAAAGGAATAAAAGGGTTTGTTTTTGAAGAATACTCTGAAAAAGGAAAAGCTGGAAGAAAATATTTTACTTCTGAAAACGGAAAAAAAATAGATGCAATAAGGAAGCAAATTGAGGATTGGAAAAACGCTTCAAAAATAGTAGAAGATCAATACTTTTTTCTACTTACTTCATTATTAGAAAGCGCCGACAAAGTAGCAAATACTGCTTCAATTTATGGAGCTTATTTAAAACAGATTAAGACTACAGCTGCAAAAACAATGATATTAAAACCTGCTGTTTTTCATGAAACAAAGAATACCCACAAGGTTTTTCAGCAGGACAGCAACCAATTAATAAAAAAAATAAAAGGAGATATCTTATATTTAGACCCGCCTTATAACGGAAGGCAATATGGTGCGAATTATCATATACTGAATACTATTGCAAAATTTGATACCTTTGTACCTAAAGGAAAAACTGGTATAAGAGAGTACTATAGGAGTAACTATTGTAGAAAGGGAGAAGTCCTTAATTCGTTTACGGCATTGTTAAAAAACGCACAATTTAAATATATATTTTTAAGTTATAACAACGAAGGGTTAATGACATCAGAAACGGTTAAAGAAACAATGAAACGTTTTGGAAAATATGGTTTAGAAACTACAAAATACCAGCGATTTAAAGCAGATAAAACCGAAAATAGAAACCATAAAGCAGATAATACAACAGAATATTTACACTTTTTAGAAAAAGAATATTAAACACATCCCTTCGGTACAAATTCTAAAAAAGAAATCACTGAGGGAACACAGAATAAGCAATACCAATAAATAAAAAGATTATGTTTTCAGAAAAAGCAAATACCATTTTTAAAGAAGTTATTGATAAATACCATGAATTAGATAGCGTGGACCAATCTTTTAATAACCCTTATAGTGACGAAACCCATTTATTAGCACATTTGTTATATAGAAAATGTTGGATAGATACTGTGCAATGGCATTATGAAGATATAATCCGTGATCCAAATATAGATCCGGTAAGCGCACTTTCTTTAAAGCGCCAAATCGATGCTTCCAATCAGGATCGAACCGATATGGTAGAATATATCGACAGTTATTTTTTAGAGAAATATAAAGGTGCTTCTGTTGAAGTAAACGCAACGATTAATACCGAAAGCCCAGCTTGGGGAGTAGATAGACTTTCCATATTGGCATTAAAAGTATATCACATGAATGAGGAAGCAACTAGAGAAAACGCTTCAGAAGAACATAGAAATGCTTGCCAAACAAAGTTAAATGTATTGTTAGAGCAAAGAGTAGACTTAAGTACTGCAATAGATCAGTTACTTGGTGATATTTCTAAAGGCACTAAGTATATGAAAGTGTATAAGCAAATGAAAATGTATAACGACGATGAGTTAAATCCTGTATTACGAGGAGAAAAATAAGGGTTCTCAAAAAGGATATAAGAACCTCATTTTTATGAAACTGCCAACTCACATACTTGTAATTAGACTATCGGCCATGGGAGATGTTGCAATGGCGGTTCCTGTATTGAAAGCTTTTTCTAAAGCCTACCCCGAAGTTAAACTTACAATACTTTCTCGTGCTTTTTTTAAGCCTTTTTTTGAAGACATTCCGAATCTAAATTTTTTAGAAGCAGATGTTTATGGAAAACACAAAGGAATTGGTTTAGTAAAATTAGCAAAAGAAGCAAAGGACTTAGGAATTGATGCAGTCGCTGATTTACATAATGTAATTCGGTCAAAAGTCATCACTAATTATCTTAGTATAAGCGGAATTAAAACAGCGACGATTAACAAAGGACGATCAGAAAAAAAAGCACTTACTCGAGAAACAAATAAAGATTTTAAGCAATTAAAAACTACGCACCAACGCTATGCAGATGTTTTTTATAAACTTGGATTTCCACTAGATATAAAAACAAGAAATGCGCTTCCAAGAAAAGCTTTTACTCAAGAATTTCAAAATCTAGTGGGGTCTTCTCCCAAAAAAATAATTGGTATTGCGCCTTTTGCCGCACACGACAGTAAAATGTATCCATTGGAATTAATGCGGGAAGTCATTTTTGAATTAGATAAAACAGGTTTGTACAGTATATTACTTTTTGGAGGAGGAAATGAAGAAATTTTAAAACTTAAAAAGATAGC
Source organism: uncultured Flavobacteriales bacterium (assembly GCA_913063255.1). Classification (GTDB taxonomy): domain Bacteria; phylum Bacteroidota; class Bacteroidia; order Flavobacteriales; family Flavobacteriaceae; genus Marifrigoribacter. Next base: position 3,608 of record CAJXYJ010000004.1, read on the forward strand.
TGAAGAGTTTTCAGCAGTTACTAGTGTTGCAGGAACTTTAAGTTTTAAGGAAGAACTCGCTTTAATTTCAAATTTAGACCTTATGCTTTCTATGGACAGTGGGAACGGACATTTAGCTGCAATGTATGGAGTCCCTGTAATTTCAATTTGGGGAGTTACACACCCTTATGCTGGATTTGCTCCATTTGGGCAAGTTTCTGAAAACAATTTGTTAGCAGATCGAAATAAATATCCATTTATTCCAACCTCAATTTATGGTAATAAATACCCTGATGGTTATGAAGATGCGATGAAAACTATTTTGCCTAAAACGGTGGCAACTAAAATTTTAGAAACACTTTAAACATCATCATAATCCACACTCAATACTGGAGTAGTAGGGTGTGCCTGACAAGTTAAAATAAGACCTTCAGCAATTTCGGAATCGGTAAGAATTTGATTTTGTCCCATTTCTGCTTTTCCTTCTACAATACGAGCAATACATGAAGAACAAACACCTCCCTGACAAGAATAAGGAGCGTCCACATCATTTTTTAATGCAGCATCTAAAACAGTCTCTTTAGGAGACATATTTATTTGATGAATCTCATCATCTACTTTGATTATTAAATCAATTTTTTCTATTTGATTTTTGATGCTCATCAATTTAATTTTTTTGCAAAAATACAAAGGAATTGAGTATTAAAAAACCCCTTAGGTTTTAAATAAATAAAATTTAACTATTAATAACAACTACATTATATATCATTAGATTCGAACTTTTGTAAGAATTACAGGATAATTTTTAAAAAGAACCGTATTTTTACGCTTACTTTTTAAGTAGACATACTAAACACGAAGCTTTTAAGTTTCAGTATTATATAAAACAATTCATATTTTGAAGGGGATCATAAAAACTACAATTTTATTAATGGCTGTCCTTTTTTTGGCTGCCTGTTCACGTAAAAAGAACACTTTTTTAAGCAGAAATAGCCACGCGGTATTTGCAGAGTTCAATGCACTATATAATGGTAATCTTGCCTTCGATGAGGGAAAGGAAGGAGTAGAGAGAAGGTATAGAGATAATTTTTGGGAGATCCTACCCATAGAAAGAATTGAGCTAGATGATGGAATAGGTCTCCCTGGTGAAAAGAAAGACCCAAATTTTAATATAGCTGAAGAAAAAGCAACAAAAGCAATACAAAAACACTCCGTTTATGTGGACGGTAAAGAATACAACCCACAAATAGACGAAGCTTATATTTTATTAGGTAAGGCGCGTTATTACGATTCGAGATTTATACAAGCCCTAGATGCATTTAATTTTATTTTAAACAAGTATCCTACTAGTAACAGTATTAACCATGCAAAAGTTTGGAAAGCAAAAACAAATATTCGCCTTAATAACGAAGAAATTGCTATAGAGAACTTAAAAAAAATGTTTAAGCTAAAGGAAATAAGCAAAGAAGATTTTGCAGATGCTTCAGCGATTATATCACAGGCATTTATCAATCTAGATTCTTTAGATGCTGCATTGCCTTATTTAAAACAAGCTTCAGAAAATGTAAAAAGCAATGAGTTAAAAGGAAGATACTTGTATATTACCGGGCAACTATATAATAGCCTTGGATTAAAAGATAGTGCGAACCTTGTCTTTGATGAGGTAATAGCTCTTAATAGAAAATCTCCAAGAGTGTATATGATTAACGCTTATATCGAAAAAGCTAAAAATTTCGATTTTACCAAAGAAGATCGAGTTGCTTTTTTAGAATTATTATACGATTTAGAACAAGATAGAGAAAACAGACCGTTTCTAGATAAAATTTACAATCAGATAGGGGAATATTATAGAAAAAATGACAGCATAGATTTTGCTATAGAATTCTATAACAAATCACTACAAGCCTATCGGGAAGATAGAAAAATGCAGTCTATAAATTATCAAACACTAGCTGAAATTTACTTTGATTATTCAGAATATAAATTAGCTGGAGCATACTATGATAGTACCTTAACAAATCTTGATGAGGGCACTAGAATTTGGAGACGTATTGAAAAGAAGCGTGAAAATTTAGACGATGTAATATTATATGAAGATATTGCATACGAAAACGACAGTATTTTAAGTATTGTTAATATGAGTGAATCTCAACAATTGGCTTATTTTACAGAATACACTTCAAATTTAAAGCAACAAGCGATACAAGATTCTATTGCATTAGTAGAACAACAAGAAAGTGTCAAGAATCAGGAGTTTTTTGATACTAATGCAGCAGACAGTAGAGGAGGTCCAAGAAGTGGAGGTACTTTTTATTTTTACAATCCATCAACATTATCTTTCGGTAGGCAAGAATTTGCAAAACGGTGGGGAAATAGAAAGTTAGAAGATAACTGGAGACTGTCTAATAAATTATCCAAAATTGAAAATCTTCCAGAAGAAGATGTCTCAGTTCCAATAGCTGAAAGTATACAGTTCAAGCCAGAAACCTATATCGCCTTAATTCCTAAAGAGGAAAAAGCAATAGACAGTATAACTAAAGAAAGAAATTTTGCATATTACCAACTCGGATTAATTTACAAGGAAAAGTTTAAAGAATACGATTTGGCAATTAATAGACTTGAAACACTACTTTCATATAACCCAGATGAAAGGTTAGTTTTACCAACCCTTTATTTTTTACATAAAATATATTTAATAGAAGGAGACGAAATTACAGCAGCACAATATAAAAACGAAATTATTACTAGGTACCCTGACTCTCGTTATGCCGAAATATTAAGAAATCCCAATGCGATTTTAGCAACAGATGAATCTAGTCCGGAGTATAAATATGGAGAATTATTTAAAGACTTTGAAAATTCTAAATACCAACATGTCATCGAAAAATGTGACACCTATATAGCATTGTATTTTGGCAATCCAATAATTCCAAAATTCGAACTTTTAAAATCAGATGCAATAGGTCGTCAACAAGGATATGAAGCCTATAAAAAAGCCTTGAATTTTGTTGCGTTAAATTATCCAAATTCAAATGAAGGGAAAGAAGCACAAAATCTTTATGAAAATTTATTACCAAGAATTGCTACTAAAACATTTTTAGCTGATAAGGAGAGTGATAAATGGAAGATAGCATATAGCTTTAATAAAGAGAATAGAGAAGCTGCCGAAGAATTATTAAAAAAGCTTAACGAAGCAATAGAATTCTATAATTATAATAATATGTCTACTTCAATAGATTATTACAATCCAGACACTTTATTTGTAATTATTCATGGCTTAAACTCTAGACTAGGAGGTCGTGGTTTTTCAGAAGTTTTAAAAGAAGAGAAAAAATATAAAATAAATAACTCTTACTTTGAAATATCATCTCCTAATTATACTATAGTACAGATTCATAAAAATCTTGAGGATTATTTAAATACTGATTTTAAAAACCTAACTTCAGAAATAAAAGCTAAATCAACTCCAAAAATTCCAAAATCTGAAAGAGAAGTTGAAAAGGGGAATAAGAGCAATAGAACTAAAAACTCTAAAAGCACTAAATCAACAACCAAGTCAAAGAAAAAAGGAGAAAACCAATAAATAAAATCTTATGTTTTCAGACAAAAAAGAGAAAGATCAAGAAAATACAGGTACAGGTCAAAACAGAATAAATGACGGAACTATTATTAAAGGCGATATTAGTTCGAATGGATATTTTAGAATTGATGGAAGAATTGAAGGTAATGTAAAAACTCCTTCCAAGGTAGTTGTTGGTAAAACAGGTGTAATTATAGGTACACTAAGTTGTAAAAATGCGGATGTAGAAGGAAATATAAAGGGAACGTTAAATATTTCAGGGACGCTATCCCTTAAATCTACTGCATATATAGAAGGAGAAGTTTCAGTAGGTAAACTAGCTGTTGAACCAGGAGCTACATTTAATGCAACCTGTTTAATGAAAGACTCAAAAAAAGAAACGACCTCTTTTACAAAAGAAATAAAAAAAGAAGAAACTTCCTCTAGCCCCTTCAACCGTCAACAAAAGATGGAAACTAAAAGCACGCAACAGACAGAATCTTAATAAATGTCTAACAAGGGGAATAATGGAGTGAAACGATGGGCAATTCTTTCTGGTATCGGAATCCAAATGGGTGCTATTATCTATTTATTTGTTAAAGGAGGGAATTGGCTTGACCTTAATTACAATCCTGAAGGGAAAATATACACTATAATACTTACACTTCTTGGTGTAGCAATTTCATTATTTTTAGTTCTTAAACAAACCAACCGATTAAACAAATAATAAATGAAACGCAAAAGTCTACTTTTTTTATTAGTATTAGGAGTATTGCTATCCATAAGTTTCGGGTTACATCTATTTGCACTTCATTTTACAGATAATGATCTTTTCGGAAATCAAATAATTCTTTCTTATTTAGTTAACTATGTACTAGCTGCAATCGTTTTAATTGTTGTAGAAAAGACGTTAAATAAAAATTCAGCACAAGCAGGCTTTGTTTTTATGGCTGGAAGCGGATTGAAATTTTTAGTTTTCTTTTTGGTATTCTATCCTATTTATAAAGCAGATGATAAAATGCAAGCCATAGAGTTTACAGCCTTTTTTGTGCCTTATGCAATTAGTTTAATTACAGAAGTAATCTATCTTTCTAAACAGCTTAATAATCAGTCAACTTAACAAATTTTAGGGATTATAAAAAAGAGTATAAATAGTTTTTTCTTTCCATAAAGAACAGTATTTTTGCACCGATTTTTAAAGCCAATACAATTTGTTTACTATGCAAAGCAATTTTTTAGCAAAACTACTTACAATCGTACTATTCGTTTTTAGCATGAATGTTCAAGCACAACATGAAGAACATGAAGGAACGCCAGAGGAAGTAAGTTTAAAAACAAAAATCAAAGAAAGTATCAATCATCACCTGTTAGATTCTCATGATTTTACATTCTTTAGTGATAGTGAAACAGGAAAGCATTACGGCTTTTCACTTCCAGTAATTTTATGGGACGAAGGGATTCAATTATTTTCTTCTTCTAAATTTCATCACGGGGAAACTGTAGCTGAAAATAACGGAAATTATTACAAGCTTTATCACAACAAAATTTATAGAACAGATGCTGAAGGAACCATCACATTAGATGACCATCATCACCCAACCCAAGTAAAACCATTAGACTTTTCTATTACAAAAAGTGTTTTAATGATTATTGTAACGGGTCTATTAATGTTTTTAGCTTTTGCAGGTATGGCAAAATCCTTTAAAAAAGGACCAATTGTAACTGGAGCTGGAAGATTCTTAGAGCCTATCATTATTTATATAAGAGATGAAATTGCAATACCAAATATTGGTATTAATAAGTATAAAAAATACATGCCTTATTTATTAACCGTATTCTTTTTTGTATGGTTTTTAAATTTATTTGGCTTAACCCCTCTAGGAGTAAATGTAACAGGGAATATCGCTATCACTTTTGCATTAGCATTAATTACCTTTATAATTACTCAATTTTCAGGGAATAAAAATTATTGGAAACATATTTTCTGGATGCCAGGAGTACCGGTACCAATGAAAATTATTTTAGCTCCTATCGAATTGTTAGGGGTAATTATTAAGCCTTTTGCTTTAATGATTCGTTTGTATGCGAACATTATGGCAGGACATATTGTGTTAATGAGTTTGATAGGTTTAATATTTGTATTTCAAAATTGGGTTGGTAGTAGTTTAACCTTTGTGTTATCATTTGCCATTTCATTAATTGAATTATTAGTAGCTTTATTACAAGCATATATCTTCACTATGTTATCCGCCTTATATTTTGGCTTTGCAGTGGAAGAGCATGATGAAGCACATTAGGTTACAAAGCGTAGCCAAAGTAAATTTGAATGTTTAATTTTAAATAAATATATATTATGGAGATCCCAGCTATTGTAGGTGCAGGTTTAGTAGTAATTGGTGCCGGAATCGGTATTGGTAGAATTGGTGGTTCAGCAATGGACGCTATTGCTCGTCAGCCAGAAGCTTACGGAAAGATTCAAACAGCAATGCTAATTGCAGCTGCGCTTATTGAAGGTATTGGATTTGCTGCTTTATTTGCAGTATAACAAAACCCAAACAACAACTGTAACGATTGGTTGCAGTTGTTGTTTAATTAAAATTAAAAATTTATTTAAATTATAAGTATGGATAAGTTAATTAACGATTTCTCTTTTGGACTTTTTTTCTGGCAAATGACACTTTTCTTGTTATTGCTATTATTATTAAAAAAGTTTGCTTGGAAGCCAATATTGAATGCTCTTAATGAAAGAGAAGAAGGTATTAAAAATGCATTAGATGCTGCTGAAAACGCGAAGAAAGAAATGGAATCTCTTAATGCAGATAATGAGCGTATTTTAAAAGAAGCTCGTGCAGAAAGAGAAAACCTTATTAAAGAAGCTCGTGAAATTAAAACGAAGATGATAACTGACGCAAAAGATGAGGCAAAAGCAATAGCTGAAGATATGATTACTCAAGCGCAAGAAGCAATTGAGAATGAAAAGAAATCTGCTATGACCGATTTAAAAAATCAAGTTGCATCGTTATCTATCGAGATCGCTGAAAAAGTAGTTAAAGAAGAACTTTCTAACAAAGACAAGCAATTAAAATTGGTTGAAACGATGTTAGATGACGCTACCTTAAATTAGAGATAAATAATTATGAGCGGAAGCAGAGCAGCCATACGATACGCAAAAGCAGTTTTACTGCAAGCTAACGAAACAAATATTGCAAACCTTGTGTTTGATGATATGCAGATTATTCAAGCTACCATTAAAGCAAGTAATGATTTACAAGCAGTACTTAATAGTCCTGTTGTTAATGTAAATGATAAAAAAAATGCCTTGCTTGCAATTTTCGAACATCAATCTGACATTACTAAATCATTAATTAATGTATTGGTAGAAAACAAACGAACCAATTTGTTGGAAGAAGTTTCTATTAAATATATCGAATTATACAACGAAGCTCAAGGAGTAAAAGTAGCTCAAGTAACAACAGCAGTTGCACTTACTGATGCGCTTACTGAAAAAATACTTTCCAAAGTAAAAGAACTTACAGGAAGTGATAAAGTTACTATAGAAAGCACCATAGACGAATCAATAATTGGAGGGTTTATTCTTAGAATAGGCGACCTTCAATACAATGCAAGTATTTCAAATAATCTTGCAAGAATAAAAAGAGAATTTAGTAAAAGTATATAAATAAATTTCAGATTCATATCTGAATAATATAATTAATATGGCAGAAGTTAATCCAGCTGAAGTATCAGCAATATTAAAACAACAATTATCTGGTTTTGAATCCACTGCTTCATTAGATGAAGTAGGAAGTGTTTTAACAGTAGGTGATGGTATTGCACGTGTATACGGGCTTTCTAATGTACAGTACGGTGAATTAGTTGAATTCGATAATGGTTTAGAGGGTATTGTACTAAACCTAGAAGAAGATAATGTAGGGGTTGTATTATTAGGTCATTCTAGTAATATAGTGGAAGGTTCTACTGTAAAACGTACCCAACGTATTGCTTCTATTAATGTAGGAGAAGATATTGTTGGTCGTGTTGTAAACACATTAGGAGAACCTATAGATGGTAAAGGAGCAATTACGGGTGAAACTGTTGAAATGCCACTTGAACGTATTGCACCTGGTGTAATATATCGTGAACCAGTAACAGAACCATTACAAACAGGAATAAAAGCAATTGATGCTATGATTCCAGTTGGTAGAGGTCAGCGTGAATTGGTTATTGGTGACCGTCAAACAGGAAAAACTACCGTTTGTATTGACACCATATTAAATCAAAAAGAATTTTACGATGCTGGAGAACCAGTATATTGTATCTATGTTGCCATTGGCCAAAAGGCTTCAACGGTAGCAAATATTGCAAAAGTTTTGGAAGATAAAGGTGCAATGGCGTATACTACTATCGTTGCTGCAAATGCATCAGATCCAGCTCCAATGCAAGTTTACGCTCCATTTGCAGGTGCTGCAATTGGGGAATACTTTAGAGATACAGGTCGTCCTGCTTTAATTATTTATGATGATTTATCTAAGCAAGCAGTAGCATACCGTGAGGTATCTTTATTATTACGTCGCCCACCGGGACGTGAAGCATATCCTGGAGATGTTTTTTACCTTCACTCAAGATTATTAGAGCGTTCGGCAAAAATTATTAATAACGACGAAATCGCAAAAACAATGAATGACCTTCCTGCATCTTTAAAAGATAAAGTTAAAGGAGGTGGATCATTAACTGCATTGCCGATTATTGAAACACAAGCGGGTGATGTATCTGCTTATATTCCAACCAATGTAATTTCTATTACAGATGGTCAAATATTCTTAGATGGGGATTTATTTAACTCTGGTGTTCGTCCAGCAATTAACGTAGGTATTTCAGTATCTCGTGTAGGTGGAAATGCACAGGTTAAATCGATGAAGAAAGTTTCTGGAACATTAAAATTAGATCAAGCTCAATTCCGTGAATTAGAAGCTTTTGCTAAATTTGGTTCTGACCTTGATGCAGCGACACTTAATGTAATTGAAAAAGGAAAACGTAACGTTGAAATCCTTAAACAAGCACAAAACGATCCTTTTACAGTAGAAGATCAAATTGCAATTATTTATGCAGGATCTAAGAACTTATTAAAAGCTGTTCCTGTAAATAAAATTAAAGAATTTGAAAGAGATTTTATCGAATTCTTGAATGCAAAACATAGAGATACTTTAAATACATTAAAAGCTGGAAAATTAACCGATGAGGTGATTGAAGTTTTAACTAATGTAGCTAAAGATCTTTCAGCGAAATATAATTAGTAGTTAAGAGTTAATAGTGTTGAGTGCAGAGTTAAAATAAAATTATGGCTTTTGAAAACAGTCCAATAAGAATAAAGAGTTTTCAATTTGCGTGTAAAATAGTTTTATACTGTGATCAACTTAAAGTTAATAAGGACTATGAATTAGCTTCGCAACTTTTAAAAAGCGGAACGAGTATTGGAGCCAATACTAGAGAGGCACAAAGAGGAGTAAGTAAAAAGGATTTTAAAAATAAATTTGGTATTGCACTAAAGGAAGCAGATGAAACCAAGTATTGGTTAGAATTATTAAAAGCAACTGGAAGAAAAGTACCTGAAGAATTGATAAATAAGTGCGAGGAGTTAATAAGAATATTAGTAGCAATCATTAAAAACTCATAATTCCGCACTCATAACTCATAACTTGAAAGATGGCCAATTTAAAAGAAATACGTACTAGAATAGCGTCTGTATCTTCAACGATGCAAATTACCAGTGCCATGAAAATGGTATCTGCAGCGAAGTTGAAAAAAGCGCAAGATGCAATTACTACCTTACGTCCTTATGCAGATAAACAAACCGAGTTACTTCAAAATCTAAGCGCAAGTTTGGATGGTGATATTGGTAGTGATTATACTACACAACGGGAAGTAAATAAAGTTTTATTAGTTGCTATTTCTTCTAATCGTGGATTAGCGGGAGCATTTAATTCTAATATTGTAAAAGCTTGTAACACTTTAATTGAAGAATCTTATAAAGGGAAACAAGTAGATTTTATTACTTTAGGTAAAAAAGCAAACGATATACTTATTAAGGACCATACGGTTATTGAAAATAATATTGAAATATTTGATACCCTAACATTTGAGAATAACGCGGTTATCGCTCAGAATATGATGGACTTATTTACGGAAGGCACTTACGATAAGATCGTCTTAGTATATAATAAATTTAAAAATGCAGCGACTCAAATAATAATGACAGAGCCGTTTTTACCTATTGAATCGGTAAGTGATTCTGAAGCTACAACAACTACTGCAGATTATATTTTTGAGCCTTCTAAAGCTAAAATAGTGGAAGAGTTAATCCCTAAAAGTTTAAAAATGCAATTGTATAAAGCACTTAGAGATTCTTCTGCAAGTGAGCACGGTGCACGTATGACTGCGATGCATAAAGCAACAGATAATGCAACCGAACTTAGAGATGAGCTTAACTTACAATACAACAAAGCAAGACAAGCATCTATTACTAATGAAATCTTAGAGATTGTTGGTGGAGCGGAAGCTTTAGCTGGATAGATATACAGATAAAATTATAGCAAAAGAGGCTTCTAAATTTTTAGAAGCCTCTTTTTTTTGTCCTAATTTTCAAAAAAGAATTTAATTCAGCTTTCTAAATAAAATTATTAAGCACTGAAATATATTTAGTACCTTTATACAACTCCCCCCATTTGTTATGAAAAAAATCACAATACTATTCTTATTATTTATTTCAAGCTATAGTTATAGCCAAGAACTAATGAATTTTTATATTGAGCCTAGTGGGGATAATGAGGTAACATTAGAAACATTAGTTTATAAAAATATTTTTTTAGATTTTGAAGGTTCAACTATAAATTATTTAGATAATACCATTACAATATCTTTATGTTATTTTAACACTCCTTTTCAATCAATAACTGTAGATCCTAAAACTCATATTATTAACCTTCCAACTGGATACAATACTTATACTGTTAATATTGAAGTATTTGGAGAATTTACAGGGCCTTGTTTTACAAATCTTGTAGATACAGGAACAATTACTTTTGATTACCCTTACAACCCTATAGAAACCACCTATATTCCTGACAATGTATTTGAAGATTATTTAGAAGATTTAGGTTTTGGGGATGATATTCCCAATAATGACTTGGTTTTTACGCATCGAATTATTAATACTCAAAACCTTTTTTTAAACCATCAAGGTATTATTCCTATATCTGGAGAAATAGTAAATATGGAGGGGCTACAAGTTTTTACAAAATTAAAAGAATTAAGAGTTGATCATAACCTTATTACTAATTTAGATGTTTCCACTAATATTTTGTTGGAAAAGTTTTCTTGCAACGATAACTCGTTAAACACAATAGATATCACAAATAATTTAGTATTAAAAGAATTACATACCAGTTTTACGAATATAGCTAATATAGATGTTACAGCTAATACTCTATTAGAAATATTAGATACTAGGAATAGTTTAATGGAAGATATAGATATTAGTCAAAATATTTTATTGATCTTTTTAGATATGAGTTATAATCAAATAAGCGAGCTAGATGTATCAAATAACCATAATTTAGAGGTTATTTATTTTAATTATAATCAATTAGGTGAGTTAAATGTATCAAATAACCATAATTTAAGTGGGCTTTATTGTAATGATAATCAATTATCTTCTCTTAATGCTAATGGTTTAGAAAACCTTCAATATGTAAAGTTAAACAATAATCAAATTACAACCCTTAATTTTAGTTCAAGCCCTGAATTAGAAAAGCTTTATGTTTATAATAATGACCTTACTTCCTTAAATTTAAAGAGTGGGAATAATGCAAATCTATTAGAGTTTATAGCTATAGGCAATGATAACTTATATTGTATAGACGTGGATAATCCAGAAGAGTCGCCTTATCCTGGTTGGTTTGTGGATGATTGGACTATATTTAGTGAAGATTGTAGTTTGGGCACAGAAGATGTTTTAGCAACACAAATTATACTATATCCCAATCCCGCACAAAATATTTTAAACCTAGAAAACAGTAGCGGTTATCACATTAATAGTATTAAAACATATGACGTGATGGGGAGGATGGTGTTCAATCTAGATCCTCCAATCCATCTAATAGATGTTTCCATTTTAGAGGCTGGATTGTTTTTTGTTTCTATAAAAACAGATCAAGGTGATTTAATTAAAAAGTTTGTAAAAGAATAACGACCATTTTATAGTATATATACTTTTACCTAAAAAGCCTTCTGAAGTAGTTTCAGAAGGCTTTTTATAATTGCTGATAATTATAGTATCCTACCTTATTTTTTTATCAAAATAATCTCTTGCGATATCCTCTCTAAAATTTGGATGCGCAATTTCTGTTAAAGCTTGTACCCGTTGCTTGATGGTTTTACCATATAAATTGGCAACACCATATTCGGTAACCACATAATGAATATGTGCTCTAGTAGTTACTACACCTGCGCCAGGCTTTAAGAAAGGAACAATTCTATTTACTCCTTTATTTGTAATCGAAGGTAAAGCAATAATAGCCTTCCCTCCTTCACTTAAGGATGCGCCTCTAATAAAGTCCATCTGTCCACCTACACCACTATACATATTCATCCCAATAGAATCTGCACAAACTTGCCCAGTAACATCAATTTCTATAGCTGAATTTATAGCAACCATTCTTGGATTTTGTTTTATGATTCCCACATTATTTACAAAATCAGCCTCTCGCATTTCAATAAAAGGATTGTCATCTACATAGTCGAACAAGCGTTTGGAACCGATTAAAAATGTAGCCATGGCCCTTCCAGGATTTATTCCTTTATAATTACCATTAATGACATCTTTTAAAATTAAATCAATCACCCCATCCGAAAACATTTCGGTATGTAAGCCAAGATCTTTATGATTTCCTAAACGAGATAAAACCGCATTTGGAATACTTCCTATTCCCATTTGCAAGGTGCTTTTATCCTCTATTAATTCCGCTATAAAATCACCAATTTTCTCTTCACTTTCACTAGGCGCTACAGGATCATGATAGTGTAAAGGCTCATTTACTTCAACCAAAGTATCAAATTCTGTATAGTGAACGATTCCATCGCCATGGGTTCTTGGCATATTAGGATTAACCTGTGCTATTACATGTTTTGCATTAGCGATTGCTGCTAAGGTTGCTGCAACAGTAACACCTAAGGAACAATAGCCATGTTTATCTGGGGGTGATACTTGTATTAATGCAACATCTAGTGCAATTATATTTCGTTTAAATAATAATGGTAACTCACTTAAAAAAACAGGAGTATAAGACCCATTTCCAGCTTTTAAGGTATGCCTAACATTAGGACCTATAAAAAAAGAATTTACATGAAAGCTATCCCGATATTTTGGATCTGAATAAGGAGCATCTCCTTCAATATGAAGGTGACAAACTTCTACATTTCGCAATTCTTCATGTCGTGCAGACATTGCATTTATTAATGACTGCGGTGCCGCTGCTGCTGCCTGAATATAAACACGATCATTAGATTTAATGACTTTTACCGCTTCTTCAGGGCTTTTAGAATTATACATAATACGATTATTAATTTACCGCAAAGATACTATAGCGATAGTTTCTAAAAACTAGCAATTGTCATATTAACGATATTATTAAGTCAAGGTTTTGTATTTTTATAGGGTATTTAAACCTATTCAATGAAAAGATTAAAATTTATTACCAGTGTTTTGGGATTGTTTTTTATAATGATTTTATTTTTAAATTGTAATAGTTCAAAAACTAGCAATTCTTCGACTTCATTTACTCAAAACCCTCCATTTACAATGGCAGAAGCCTATAGCCAGAAATGGATGGCAGGTGTACAAGGAGGAGGCTCGGGAACAAATATTTATTTAAATATTGAAAATTTGGAACCTGGAACATTGATAAATGAAATTTATTTCAGAAAAAAAATAACAAAGGCAAACCCTACTTCGGAAAATCAATATATTGGGTATTTTAAAACCAATGAAAATAATGATGTCATCATGGATAGCGATCCAAAGAAGGAGGCAAAAGATACGCCACCAAAACCTTTTCCATTTAAATTAGAAGAAAACGAAGCTGTGATAAGTTATATATTTAAGGGGAAAGAGTATTATTTTAAGGTTTCTAATATCAAGGAAAAAGAAATTTTAGCATATCCACAGAGCAATCCTAATAATGGCAATTAATATTGTATCAGAAATAGAAATACAATACTTTTAAAAAATAAAATTTTAAGGGATTGAGCATCTTCAAAAAACTCTTTAAACAAACATTTATTTATGGCTTAGCGACTGTGTTACCACGGGCATTAGCTATATTTTTAGTTCCACTTTATGTATTGGTTTTAGGGAAGGAGCAATTTGGAATTTATGCATCCTTAATGGCTTTTTTAATTCTGGGGAACGTTATGCTTTCTTATGGAATGGAAACTGCCTTTTTTAGATTTATTAATCGAGAGGAGTTTCAAAAGGAAAAAGTACAATCCACAGCCCTTACTTCGCTTTTAATTTCAACACTTCTTTTTTTATCTATTGCTTTATTTGCAAGAGAAAAACTGGCTTCTTTTTTAGAGTTTAAAACAGAATATGTTTCCTATGGTATCTTAATTCTTGCTTTAGACGCATTGGCGGTAATTCCATTTGTTTGGTATCGAGCTCATGAGAAACCCATGCGATATGCTTTTATTAAAATATTTAATGTCTGTATCAACTTAGGGTTCAATTTATTTTTCTTTTTGGTTTTACCAATTTGGGCAGAAAAAGAAACCAATTCTATTTGGAATTCTATCTATCTAGAAGAAGGAAAAGTAGCCTATGTGTTTATAGCAAACTTAATAGCAAGTGGGATTACATTTTTAATCCTATTACCAATTTATTTTAAAGTTAGAATTTCTTTTGATAAAATTATTTGGAAAAAAATGATACGCTATGCCTTTCCTGTGTTAATAGCTGGTATTGCATTTTCAATAAACGAAGCCTTCGATAAAATTTTATTAAAATACCTTTTACCCTCAGATATTGCAGATGCTGAAGTTGGAGTTTATGCAGCTTGTTATAAACTAGGAGTTTTTATGACCCTATTTGCAACAGCTTTTAGATTGGGGATAGAACCTTTTTTCTTTAACCATTCCAAACATGAAAACGCAAAACAAACCTATGCTACCATCACCAAATACTTTACAGTTATAGGAAGCTTAATACTTTTATTTGTGGTGGTTTATTTAGATATTTTTAAACGAATTTTAATTCCAGACCCTTCCTTTTGGGACGCTATAGTTATTGTTCCAATTATTTTGTTAGCCAATTTATGTTTAGGAATTTATCACAATCTCTCGGTATGGTATAAAGTAACCGATCGCACAAAATATGGAGCTTATATTTCAGTAATAGGGGCTTTAATAACTTTAATTCTTAATTTTGCATTAATACCAATCATAAGTTATAAAGGGTCAGCAATTGCAACTTTAGCGGCTTATGGAAGTATGATGGTAATATCTTACTTCATTGGAAAAAAATACTATGCGGTCCCATACGACTTAAAAAAAATAGGATTTTACTTATTGCTATCCGTAGTATTTTCGGTATTTTCATTCTATATTTTTGAAGGTAATTTGTGGTTAGGAACGGCACTATTATTGGTGTTTATCGCAATGATATATTTTTCTGAAAAGAAGGAAATAAAACAGATTTTGAAAAGATAGAAATGCCCCCTCGAGCATTACTAAGAACAAAATATATTTTGTTTCGAAGGTATGAAGCGTAGATTCTCGAGAGGTTGTTATAATTAAAAACCAAAAGTTCTCGACTGCGCTCGAACGGACATAAATTTAAAATAGAAGTGAATATAAAAATAATAAACAAATCCAGTCATACTTTGCCTAATTATGAAACTCTTGCTTCAGCAGGAATGGATTTGAGAGCAAACCTAGAAGAATCGGTAAGCATAAAACCATTAGAAAGAACTATTATTAAAACAGGTCTTTTTATAGAACTACCCATAGGTATTGAAGCACAAGTCCGCCCTCGAAGTGGACTTGCAGCAAAAAATGGGGTCACTGTTTTAAATGCCCCTGGAACTATCGATGCGGATTATCGTGGGGAAATTGGAGTGATATTAATAAATCTATCTAACGAAGAATTTGTCGTAGAAAACGGAGAGCGTATCGCACAATTAATTATCGCTAAACATGAAAGAGCAGTATGGGAAGAGGTAGAAGTTTTGGGAGAAACAAAACGGGGTGAAGGTGGATTTGGTAGTACTGGAGTAAAATAATAAATTCCTGCAAAAGCAGGAATCTCCTGAAAAAAGAAATAAGGACTCTTTATTCATGGAGAAATATTAAGAATTAAAATTAGAAGTTAAATTAAAAAGATCCCTGCCTTCGCAGGGAATAAATATGAAAATAATAGTTCCAATGGCAGGTCGTGGTTCACGATTACGCCCACACTCGTTAACAGTTCCAAAACCATTAATACCGGTTGCAGGAAAGCCTATTGTTCATCGTTTGGTGGCAGATATTGCCAATTTATTAAATGAACCTATTGAAGAAATTGCCTTTATTTTAGGCGATCCGGCATTTTTTGGTGATGAAGTTGTAGAAAGTTTAAAAGTTTTAGCTTCTCAACTTGGAGCCAAAGCTAGTATATACAGGCAGTTGGATCCATTAGGAACTGGACATGCTATTATGTGTGCTGAGGAGTCTCTTTCAGGCCCAGCGGTTATTGCTTATGCAGATACTTTAATTAAAGCTAATTTCGATTTAGACAAAGATGCAGATAGTGTTATTTGGACTAAAAAAGTTGCCAACCCTGAAGCATATGGAGTGGTAAAATTAAATGATAATGATGAAATTGTAGAGTTAGTTGAAAAGCCCGAAAACTTTGTAAGTGATCAAGCTGTAATTGGAATATACTATTTTAAAGAAGTAGGAGTTCTTAAAAATGAATTGCAATATGTAATTGAGAATAACATTATTAATGGGGGTGAATATCAAATTAATGATGGGATTAAACGAATGATGCAAGATGGAAAGATATTTAAAACAGGTACTGTAGAAGAATGGATGGATTGTGGAAATAAAGAAATAACGATTGAAACCAACCGTAGAATGTTAGGCTTTTTAGCGGAAAGTAAAGAAGATTTAATTTCTGACGATACCGAATTAACTAATTCAAAAATTATAGAACCTTGTTTTATTGGTAAAGGAGTAAAACTTACAAATAGTACAGTGGGTCCTTTTGCTTCTATAGGGGATAACACAATAATTGAGGATAGTAACGTTAAAAATAGTATAATCCAAACGCACACAGTGATTAAAAATGCTACTTTAGACAACGCAATGATTGGAAATCATGCAATGTTTGATGGAAAGTTTACCAACGTGAGTATTGGGGATTATTCGGCATTAAAATAATGTAATATGTACTCTCGAGCGCTGTCGAGGGGTTTTTTCAAAATCAGAAATCATAAATAGGTCTCGACTGCGCTCGACCAGACAAAAATTTGAATATAAAAGCTAAATATCTTTTACTGTTTCTTTTTGGAATATTTCAATTTCATACATCTTCCTACGCACAAGAAATTGAAAGCCCACCCACAGATGATTTGGGAAATGTAAGTGATGCCTTTCAGGAAAACTTTTTTGAAGCCTTAAAACAAAAGGGAATTGAGAATTATGAATTGGCATTAAAGGCTTTGGAAAAGGCCAAAATAGCTGCTAAAGGAGATAAAGAAGCAGTAGCGGTAGTACATTTTGAAATGGGGAAGAATCTAGCAAAACTTAAACGTAATGCAGAAGCCGAAACTAATTTCAATAAAGTTTTAGAATGGGATCCAAACAAGGTTGAAGTGATAGAAGCACTCTACGATTTATATTTCGATGAAAAAGATTATCAAGCTGCTATTGTTGTGGTAAAGAAGTTAATTGTATTTGATACCGACTATAAGGAAGATTTGGCAAACCTTTATAATCGAACCAAACAATACGATAAAGCCTTAAAGCTTTTAGATGAATTAGACATAGAGTGGGGAGAAAGTAGTTATAGAAATACCTTACGTTCACAAATTTATAGAGTTACAGGTAATACGTCTAAAGAGATTAATAATCTCGAATCTCGAATTGAGAATAATCCAAAAAGTGAAAAGGAATATTTAAAATTGATTTATCTATATAGTGATGAAGGAGATGTACAAAAAGCCTTTATCACCGCTAAAGAACTTTTAAAACAAAAGCCAAACTCACAGTTAGTTCATTTGGCATTATATAAATTTTACTTAGAAGAAGGAAATTTCCAAGAAGCAATAAAATCTATAAAAATTGTGTTTAATTCTCAAGAAATTGAAAGCAAAAGCAAGAACAGTGTATTAGAAGATTTTTTAAATTTTACTGACAAGAATTCAGAATTAGAATTTGATTTAAAAGAGATTGTATCCTCTTTTAAAGAACAAAGCAATAGTCAAACATATATGTTATTAGGAGATTATTTTCTTTCTAAAGATGAAAAAGAAGAAGCATTAAATTATTATCTAATTGGAATAGAAAAGAATTCTCAGAATTTTGGATTGTTGAAAAACACATTATTATTGCAAATTGAAACTAAGAAGTATAAGGAGGCTTCAGAATTGAGTTTAGAAGGGTTAGATATTTTTCCAGCACAACCTTTATTGTACCTAATAAACGGAGTATCAAATAATAGTTTAGATCAACCAGAACAAGCTATTGAAAGTTTAGAAACAGGACTGGATTATTTATTAGATGACCTTAAAATGGAATACGATTTTTATCAGCAATTAACCCTATCCTATACTTTAAAAGGGGATTCAAAAAAGGCAAATATGTATACTAAAAGAGCTTCAGATTTAAACCTAAGCAATTAATTAAAACAATAAAATGAATTTTAAAATAGTCTACTTTATAATAATTTCATTTTCATTGATTTCTTGTGGAGGAAGCAAAGTAATGAATGAATCTAACCAAGCCAATAGTAGTCTATCCCCAAAAAACATAATAAAAACACATCAAGCAGCTTCACCAGATTTTTCTACATTGGCTGCACGGATGCATGTGACTTATGAAGAAGGAGATAAGATGCAAAGTATTGCGGTTAGTTTACGAATGGAAAAAGACAATAAGATCTGGGTAAAGGCTTCTTTATTAGGAATTACTTTGGCTAAAGCATTGATTACACCCGAAAAGGTAAGTTATTACGAATCGATTTCAAACACCTATTTTGATGGCGATTTTTCATTATTAAGCGAATGGTTAGGAACCGATATAGATTTTCAAAAAGCGCAAGCAATATTACTGGGACAATCTATTTTTGATTTAGAGACTAAGTATCAATCTACAGTAATTGTAAATAAATATAAGTTACAACCCAAAATACAATTAAATAATTTTATTTTTTCACTATTGCTAAATCCTGAAAACTTTAAAATTTCTTCCGAAACACTTTCCCAACCAAAAGACGAAAGAATGTTTACCGTAAATTATGGGAAATATCAAAAAATTGAAGGAGGATATTATCCCTCACAAATTAATATTATCGCTACGCAAAAGGGTTCTAAAACTAAAATTGCCGTAAATTATAAAAAAATCGATCATAATGCTGCAATAAGATTTCCGTTTACAATACCTAAAGGTTATGAAGAAATTCAATTAAATTAGATGATTAACCTACGAACATTTTTCTTTCTAATATTTTCTCTATTTCTGCTAACTTCAGCTGTAGCACAAGTAGATAAACAAAAACAATTAGAAGAAAAAAGGCAATCTCTATTAAGCGAAATTAAACAAATAAACACCCTTTTATTTAATACAAAACGGGAAGGAAAATCGGTTCTAACTCAAGTGGAAAATTTAGACAGTAAAATCAATACGCGTCAAAATTTAATAAGAGTTACGAATCAACAAGCAAATTTATTGTCAAGAGAAATTAACGACAACCTTAGTAAAATTGATCATTTACGAAGTGAGTTAAAAGAACTGAAAGAGGACTATGCTTCCATGATTTTAAAATCCTATAAAAGTAAATCCACACAGAGTAGGATTATGTTTATTATGTCTTCAGAAAACTTCTTACAAGCCTATAAGCGGTTTCAGTATATGAAGCAATATGCAAAACATCGCAAATTGCAAGGGGAAAGTATAAAAGAAAAAACCACCACACTTCAAGAATTAAATGCGGGATTAATAGCACAAAAAAAACAAAAACAAGTTTTAATTGACGAAAATAAAGTGGCGAAAACGAAACTTTCCAAAGAAAAGAAGGATCAGGAAGAGCTTATTGCAACTTTAAAGAAAGATGAAGGGAAATATGCTAACAAGATAAATAAAAAGCAAAAAGAAGCTGATAAAATAGATAAAGAAATAGAAAAATTAATTAGAGATGCTATAGCAGCCTCTAATGTAAAAAACGCTAATAAAGGTGGATCTGCTACACCAAAATCTTCTAAAACTTTTGCATTAACTGCAGAGGCAAAAGCCTTGGCTGCAGACTTTACAAACAACAAAGGTAAATTACCCTGGCCTGTAAAAAATGGAGTTGTGGTTAAACGTTTTGGGAATACAAGACATCCCCAGTTACCCAATGTAACCACTTACTGTAGTGGCGTAGAAATTGCTACAGAAATCAAATCGAAAGCAAGAGCAGTATTTAATGGCGAGGTGATGGAAATTCAGAAAATAAAAGGTGCAAATAATGCCATTTACATACAACATGGTAATTATATCACGGTGTATCAGAATATGATAGACGTCCTTGTAAAAAAAGGAGATAAAATTACTACCAAACAAAATTTAGGAACTGTTTACACAAAGTCTAGCACTGGGAAAACTGTTCTTAAATTTTTGGTTTATAAAAATGCTACCAAAATGAATCCAGCGAGTTGGGTTTATAAGATGTAAATAAATTGTTAAGATTATTTAAATACATAGAGAGAGGGTTACTATTAATTATTCTTACAATAAGTATTATTTCTTGTTCAATTTTTGAAAAAGGATATTATGATAAGAATAATCAATATGTTCCAAAAAACCCGAAGTTTAAATTAAAAGATAAATCGAATAACATAATTCCTGCAAATCTTGATACGATAAATACTTATAGACTTCATTATGTATATTACGATGGATTAGAAACCTATCCTAATGATTCATACAGTTCACCATCAAGTACACCAAATGAATTAACTAAATATAATGAATATTTAAAATTTTATATCAAGGGAAGATGTTCATCTTTTCTGAAGCCATTAAGAGATAGTTTGGGAAGCCCTTACTTAATTAACAACTTGGATATGAAGCCAAATTCATCCTATAGTAAGAATTATTATTATAGCGAAGATGGTAATAGTATAGATATAGAAACCTTTGTTTATGGTCTAGGTTATGGAAGGTATCTAAAGTTTAAATATATTCTTAAGGAAACTGGAGATACAATAACTCAAGTTTACAATAATACTGTCTCAATTTATGTAAAAGAAATTCTGCCCCCTGAATGGAAACAATACCCTACAGATTGGTAACCTATACTACATATAAATTGATAGGAGCTTGTTAACAACACTCCTTATCTCCAGTATCCTTTACCCCTAATTTTTTAAGAATTCCTTCCATCAGGCACCATTTGGTAAATGAGGATTGTAATAAATTGGCCCCTACAAATAGGGTAAACCACAACCAGTTTTGGTTAACGTAAATAGCGAGTAGGACACTAATTATAATAAATGTTCCTGCAATTGCTTTAATAAATCTGTTAATCATAATTCTTTTTTTTAAAGGGATCTTTCAATAGGTATAACCACAGCCTTTACAGGGTTCTTGGTTTCCATGTTGTTATTAAACTCTTCTAGTAAATTAAAAAGCGAATCAATTTTATCTTCTTCTGTAAAAGAAAATAGCATAATAGAATTTGTTCCACTTTTTTCTGACGCAAACCAATTTGTTGAAACCAATACAGAAGAATTTTTTTTATGTCCTCCAATTTCAGATTCACTAAAACTTTCAATTTTTGATTCCTTAAACATTTGAATAATATCATTGTGAAATTCTTCAACCGAGGTTACTAATAATAATTTCATTTCTTTTTTAAATTAAAGGTTTTTGTCATTCAGAGCGAAGCGAAGAATCTCGTAGAAAGATTCTTCAGTCGTGCCTCCTTCTGAATGACAAATAAATTGTTTACTCTTTATGATTTTTACGTTCTATTAAATAATATACCAGCGGCACTACCAACAATGTTAATACCGTAGATACTATCGTTCCTCCCATTAATGAGATGGCCAATCCTTGAAATATAGGGTCAAATAGTATTACAAAGGCTCCAATTACCACCGTTCCTGCTGTTAATAAAATTGGTGTAGTCCTTACCGCTCCTGCTTCAATTACCGCCTTTTTAAGTGGTACACCTTCTGTCAATCTTAGGTTAACAAAATCGATAAGTAAAACTGAGTTTCGGACCATAATTCCAGCTAGTGCAATCATACCAATAAATGATGTAGCTGTAAAAAATGCATCTAAAATCCAATGTCCTAAGATAATTCCTATTAATGAAAGTGGAATTGCTACCATCATTACCATAGGCGCTTTAAAGCTTTGGAACCAACCTACAATTAGGATATAAATAAAGATAATTGCGCCTCCAAAGGCCATTCCTAAATCTCTAAACACTTCTAGGGTAATTTGCCATTCTCCATCCCATTTTACAGTGTAATTATCTTCGTATTCGGGTTGAGATAAATATAATTCATCTAGCTTATAGCCTTCGGGAAGGTTTATGTCTTTCAATTTATCTGTCATTCCTAAAATAGCATACACAGGGCTTTCTAATTTTCCAGCCATATCTGCCATTACATAAACAACTCGTTTTTGGTTTTTTCTGAAAATGCTTTTGGCTTTAGTACTTTCTTTTATATCTACTAAATCTCCTATAGTAATCATGGCGCCTTGATTAGATTTTATTTTCAACTGAGAGATGTCATTGATATTAGATTTTTCTTGCTCGTCCAATGCTAAAATTATCCCTACTTGTTTGGAGGAATTTTCGTCGTAGAGATTGGTGATTACTCTTTCAGACAAGGCCATATTCATAGTGTAAACAATCTGTTGTGGTGAAATACCATACAGAATAGCTTTCTCTTTATCGATTACAAACTCATATTCGGTTTGGTCTGCTTCTACCATCCAATCTACATCCACAACATCGTCTGTGTTTTTAAGAATGTTTTGAAGTTGATTAGCAACATCTATTTGCCCGTTATAATCTGGGCCATATATTTCAGCAACTATAGTAGATAACACAGGGGGTCCTGGGGGCACTTCTACAATTTTCACATTAGCTTTGTATTTAGCTGCTATTTTTTGAATATCTGGACGCATCATACTCGCAAGCTCATGACTTTGTAATTTACGATCATGTTTGTCGGTAAGGTTAACTTGAATATCTGCCATATTAGACCCTCCCCGAAGATCGTAATGTCTCACCAATCCATTAAAAGTAATAGGAGCAGAAGCACCTACATAACTTTGATAATTCCTTACTTCTGGTTGAAAGCTCAAATATTGCGAAATCTCTTTAGCTACTACAGCTGTTCTTTCTAGAGTAGTGCCTTCTGGCATATCGATGACCACTTGAAATTCGTTTTTATTATCGAAAGGAAGCATTTTTACGGCTACCGAATTGGTAAAAAACAATCCCATAGTAGCAAATAACACAAAGAATGTTCCTCCTAAAAAGGCCCATCTAATTTTAGAATTTTCAATTAATGGCGATTCAATTCGGTTATATAGTTTATAGATAAAAGAATCTTCTAATTGTTTTACAGGCTTTTTCTTTTTTCCTTTTTTGTCTTTTTCACGAAGAAAAATAAACCCTAAATAAGGAGTAATTGTTAAGGCAACAAATAATGACAGAATCATTGCAATAGAAGCTCCAATAGGCATTGGTGCCATATAAGGCCCCATCATTCCTGAAACAAAAGCCATAGGCAATACCGAAGCAATTACAGTGAAAGTAGCCAAAATTGTTGGATTCCCCACCTCATTAATCGCATAGAGAGCAGCTTGTTTAAATGGCAAACGTTTCATTTTAAAATGCCGGTGCATGTTTTCGGCAATAATTATAGAATCATCAACGACGATACCTGTTACAAAGACTAAAGCAAAAAGAGTAATTCTGTTAAGGGTATAATCCAGCATATAATAACTAAGAAGAGTTAGTGCAAATGTGATGGGCACAGATAAAAATACTACCAGCCCTCCTCGCCAGCCCATAGCTAACATTACAACAAGAGTAACTGCAAGGATGGCTCCTATTAGATGCATTAATAATTCAGAAACTTTTTGTGATGCGGTTTCTCCGTAATTTCTGCTTACCTCAACATGAACATCATCTGGAATTAAGTTTAATTTTAAATGCTCCACTTTATCCAAAACAACCTTAGATAACTTCATCGCATCTGCCCCTTTTCTTTTTGCCACAGAAATAGTTACTGCTGGATATTCAGAATTATATAATTCAGATTTTTTACTTGCTTGACCAAATCCTAAAGCCACATATTCTTTTGAAATTTCTGGTCCATCAAGAATGGTTGCTATTTGTTTTAAATATATAGGTCGGTTTTGCTGAACCCCTACAACTAGGTTTTCTATATCCTTTACAGTTTTCAGAAATTCTCCTGTGTTTACATAAAACTCAGAATCTCCCTTGTTAAAACTACCAGAACTTAATTGTTGATTGTTAGATTGGATCATTTGTGAAATAGAAAGGAAATCTAAACCGGTTTCGGCCATTTTATCTTTATCTAAAACAACTCGTAATTGTCTGTTTCTACCACCAATATTTTTGGTAACTGAAACATCATTTACTTTTTCAATCTCATCAGATAATTCTTGAGCGATCTGTTTAAGTTGATAATCATCATAAGTTTCACTCCAAAGTGTTAAGCCTAAAACTGGGACATCATCTATAGCTCGTGTTTTCACCAAAGGCATCGTAACACCTTCTGGCATTATGTCCATATGCTTATTGATTTCGTTATAAAGTTTTACGAATGAGCGCTCAATATCTTCGCCCACATAAAACTGAACAATGACCATCCCTTGTTCTTTCATGGAAGTAGAATACACATATTCAACTCCTTTGATGTTTGAAATTAATTTTTCTAAAGGCATTACCACTCTAGATTCTACCTCGGTTGGACTTGCTCCAGGATATCCCACAAAGATATCTGCCATAGGAACATCTATCTGTGGTTCTTCCTCCCTCGGAATTAAAAACGAACTATACACTCCAATAACCATAAACACGATCATTAGAAGCACTGTAAGCTTTGAGCCAATAAAGCCCTTTGCTATTTTACCTGCTAATCCTTCTTTCATAGTATTATTATTGTATAGTTACTCTTACTCCGTTGTATAATTTTCCTTCTGCGGAAACAATGAATTGCTCTTCAGAATTTAAACCCGACAAAACCTCTACTTTATCTCCGTAGGTTTTTCCTAATCGCAACCAACGTAATAAAGCTGTTTGATTTTGGCTTATTGTATAAATACCTGATAGTTGACCTCTACGGACTATCACTTCTTCGGGTACTAAAACTATGTTAGTCTTTGTTACTTTCATTGTTGGGATCATAACACTCGTGTACATTCCAGATAATATTGGAACTTTAGTTTTATCGAGAGTTATTTTTACAAAATATTGCCCTCCTGAGTTATTTGCTGAGGTACTTACTTCGGTTACTTCTCCTATAAGTGTTTCTGAAATAGATTTCACTAATACATTTACTTTCATCCCGTTTTTAATTTGTGAAATTTCATTTTCAGGAATGGATAAGTTAATTTCAAAATTCTCAGGATCCTCTACAGTTATTAAAGGCATTCCGGGATTTGCTAAATCACCAGTATCAATAAATTTATGGGTAACTATACCGCTAAAAGGTGCTTTAATATTTACATATTTAAATTGTGCATTGATTTCATTCTTCATTTGATTGGCAGCTTCTAGGCGAGCTTTAGCAATTTCAAAATTGGCCGCCATATCGTCCACTTCTTTTTGAGAAGCAGAGTTTTCTGAAAATAAGTTTTTATAACGATTGTAATCTTTTTCGGAAATGTTATAAGCTGCTCTTGCTTCGGTTATACTCGCGTTTACTTGAGCTCTTTTAGCCTGTAAATCTGTATTATTAATAGATAAAAGCAATTCCCCTTTGGTTATTTTATCTCCAACCTTTACATAAATTTGATCTACATAACCGCTAGTTCTAGTGCTTAATGTTACCGCATTTGCCGCTTCTATTTTCCCACTTGCAGTAAAAAACGGACTGTTATTATCTAAATTCACAGAACTTATCGTTACAGCAATGGCGGGTGTTTTGTTTGTTGAAGTTTCTTTAATGTCACTTCCACAGCTAATAAACAAAAGAGATAGAGTAACGAGAGTGATATATTTTTTCATATTGATTTTATTCTTTGGTTAAAAATTGTAGGTATAAGTATGCGTAATTATACTCAAAAATGGTTTGATAATATTGTAGTTGTTTTTGAGCGTATTGTGTTTCCGCCAACAATAAATCTGTTGTTTTTTCTAATCCCTCTTTATATCTATTGGTTCTTATCCGTAAAGATTCTTTAGATTGTTCTAAAGCTAAATGGGTTAGTTTTAATTTGCTATCAGCATCTAAAACCATTCGGTTTGCCTTATTAAGATCTAATGTGCTTTGCGAGATATACTGTTCGTATTCAAGTATAGATTGATCATATTGCGCTTTACTTTTTTGAGTTTTCCCAACATTTTTATAACCTTCAAAAAGACTCCAGTTTAATTGTGCTCCCACAATATATCCTGTGGAGCTTCCTTGAAAAGCATTTTGATCGTAGAGCTCATAACTACCAAAAGCATTAAGCCTTGGTATAAAAACCATCTTATTTGCTTTATACAAAGACGCATAAGCTTCGGTTGTTAATTGCATTGCTTTGATATCTGTTCTTTCTTCTGAAACAACTTTTCTATTAGCTAAAGGAAGTGATGAAATAAGCAAACTGTCTGAAGGTATTAATACTGCAGTGTCATTTTCATTCATTAAATAAGACAAATAATCTGAAGAGTTTTTTATATTACTCTTTGCAGACCGAAGCTGATTCTGTACTTCGCTAACACGAACTTCTACCGATAAAAGATCGGCTCTTTGCAGGTAGCCTTGTTTAAAACTAATGTCAGCTACTTTCTTATTTTCTTTTGCAGTTTCTAAAGATTTTTCTAGTACCTCTACCGCTTTATAAGCTAATTGCAATTGCATATAAGCTTTTTCAACTTCAAAAGTTAGGTAACCTTTGTTTCGTATAGTTTGAAGAGCTATTGCATCCATTTTATTTTTGGCTGATTTACGCTGGTAGAAACCATCAAGATTGATAAGAGGTTGTTGTATTTCGAACTTTGTTGCAAATCCGGTTACTTCATCAGGATTATTTAAAAGTTCTGGATTAAAGTCTTCGGGGGTTAATATCCCTTGATTTAATTTTGTTCCAAAAGCCATTAAAGGATTGGTAGTTACTAGACCCGAATGGGAGGCCGAAATATTTGGCAAGAACACAGAGTTGGTTTGTCTGTATTCCGCTCTTGCTTTTAAAAATTCTTGATCAGAAATTTTTAAAGATATGTTTTGTTCAAGAACCTTAGATAAGACTTCAGATTTGGTAATAGATTTTAATTCCTGAGAGAATAAGGAAACCGAAAATAATAAAATTCCAAGGGTTATAATATATAAGTGTTTCTTCATTTTAGTTTTTTAATTATAGGGCAAAAATATAAAAGCAAGCAAGAGTTATAAGTAACATTAGATACACGGTTGTGTAACTTTTGTTACATACAAACCAACAATACTAAAGGTTTCCACATTATACTTGAGTTTGTTTATTTTGAAAAAATGACAATTGTCAGTAATATATATTAAAGGGTTTTCTAATTTTGCAGAGATGAATCGACATAGAATTATATTCTCTTTCATACTTGTTACGGCTTTGCTTTGGAACATGTTTCATGTTGCAATTACCTATGGGTATTATTATTTAGATGAATCGGGATTTATAGAACAATTTTGTGTCAATAAAGAAAAACCAGAATTAAAATGT
The DNA here is from genome assembly GCA_913063255.1 of uncultured Flavobacteriales bacterium. Classification (GTDB taxonomy): domain Bacteria; phylum Bacteroidota; class Bacteroidia; order Flavobacteriales; family Flavobacteriaceae; genus Marifrigoribacter. The sequence continues at coordinate 31,335 of CAJXYJ010000004.1, forward strand.
AATGGTAAATGTCATTTAAAAGAGGTCGCAGAAAAGGATTCTACAAACGATGAAGCTCCTTCTAAAATGATTGCATCTAAAGACATTACATTATTCATTCAAGAAAAAGAAAAAATAAAATTCGGTCAAAGCACGAATTACAAAAAACAGGTTTATAATTATAATAATCTGTATAATTATTTGAGCGAATACTCATTTTATCACCCTCCACAAGTATAATCTACATTATATACACTCCCATTCTCATAATGAATTAATCAATGTGAGCAAGTAAATTACATTTCAAAAAGATAAAATTGTAAGGCTTTTGGGTGTGTATAAAGCTTAAAAATTCAATTTAAAAAATTATCAAAATTCAATGCCGTCATTAAGCATATTAACTGACGCAACTTATAAAATACTATAAAATGAAACTATTAAAATATATATTCCCAGTACTATTCGCTATTACTATTATTTCTTGTTCAAGTGACGATGATGACAATACTATAGACCCAATAAATGAAGTTGAAGATTTATTATTGGTTCAAGAAATTACTAACGAAACACATGCTATTGAAATATTTACAAAGTCTGGAGAAATTGCACAAGGGTATAATGAGTTTACCATTAGAATAAAAGACAAAACCTCTCAAGAGTTTGTTGAAAATGCGTCTTTTATGTGGATGCCTATGATGCATATGACAGAAATGAGTCATTCTTGTCCAAAATCTAATCTTGTGAAAACCGAAGGAAAAGAAACTATCTATACAGGTAATATGGTTTTTCAAATGCCAAATAATGCAGATGAAGGATGGGACATAACTTTTGATTATACTATCAATAGTGAAGAATTTACAGCAGTAGGAGGCATAAATGTAACTGCTTCAGAAAAACAGGTTGTAACGACATTTATGGGGACCGACGGTGTAAAATATATAATAGCTTACATGGAACCTAAAACTCCAGAAGTAATGGTAAACGATATGACTGTTGGGCTTTACAAGATGGAAAGTATGATGTCTTTTCCAATAGTTGAAAACTATACTATTATGTTAGATCCTCGTATGCCAAGTATGGGAAATCATGCCTCACCTAATAATGAAGATTTAGTTTATAATCCTACTACGAATCTGTATGATGGTAAACTATCATTAACCATGACGGGGTATTGGAAACTAAACTTGATGTTGCATAATCAAGAGGGCGATATGTTAAAAGGAGAAATGGTTACGGATGAAAATGAAAGCAGCAGCCTTTATTTAGAAATAGAATTTTAGTAAAACCTATGGTATCAAGGCGGATTTAATGAAATCATTTTTACTAAATCAGCCTCTTTAAACAATTGAAAATGAAAAATATATTTTTTTGTTTCGTTATTGGAATTCTATTATCGTCTAATTTACTCGCACAAAATCAAGAAATAGATTCCACAAATGTAGTTGGATTGTCTGAAGTAATTGTGATAGGTAAAACGAATTTAAAAAACCGAAAACAAGTAAAACCTCTTTCTACTATTGATGATTATTTAGAAGAATCTAGCAAGGTTACCATGATAAAAAGAGGGAATTATGCTTGGGAGGCTGCTATGAATAATATGCTTTCTGAAAGATTGTCTGTTACTATTGACGGGATGCAAATTTTTGGAGCATGTACAGATAAAATGGATCCGATTACCTCCTATGTGGATGTTTCAAATTTATCTGAAGTAAAAATAACTTCTGGACAACAAGGGTCTGAAAATGGAGCCACTATTGGAGGAAGTATCGATTTAAAAATTCAGAAAAACGACTTTAAAAAAGAAGAATTTAATGCAGGGGTAGACTTGGGATATGAAACCAATAGCAATGCTAGGATTATAAGCTCCGAGATTAATTATTCCAATGCGAAATTCTTTACCAATGTGGATGGTATCTATAGAAAATCTGATAATTATAGTGCAGGAAATGATGAAGAAATTTTGTTTTCTCAATTTGAGAAATATAATATATCTGGAGTAGCAGGTGTAAAAACTGGGAAAAATGGAGCTCTTATAGGATCTGTAATTTATGATAAAGCAACAGATGTGGGCTACCCAGCATTACCTATGGATGTTTCCTTGGCTGAGGCTTTAATTGCATCTTTAAGCTATGAGATAGACAGTGTTAATGCCTTTATTAATAAATGGGAAACCAAAGTATATGCCAATACAATATCGCATGTTATGGATGATACAAAAAGGCCAGATGTACCTATCCATATGGATATGCCGGGTTGGAGTGATACCTATGGTTTTTATTCAAAGATTTATGCAAAAAAGTCGAATCATAACTTGTTATTTAATTTTAACGGATACTATAATAAGTCTTTGGCAGAGATGACGATGTATTCAAACGATCCTAATGAAAACTCTATGTTTATGCTTACCTGGCCAGATGTTAGAACAGTATATTCTGGAATTTATGGGGAAGATGCAATCACTTTAGCAAACAATAAAGCTTTGAAATTTTCAGGAAGATTTGGATTTCAACATGCTACCGTTGCAGATGAATTTGGATTAAATAGTTTGCGAATATTTTACCCAGATTTAGAAGATACAGATTCCCGATTTATCTTTAATTTATCTTCTGAATTTAAACTTAATATTAAAAAAACAAGCTTATTATTTAATGTAGGTTATGGGGAAAGAGCACCTTCTGTTACAGAAGCTTATGGTTTTTATTTATATAATAGTTTTGATAATTACGATTATATAGGAAATCCATATTTAAAAAATGAAAAATCTTTAGAGTTTAATACTTCAATTAATCATTCCACTTCAAAATTAAAGATTGGTGCTGAAGCTTCTTTCTTTTATATTTCAGATTATATTATTGGAAAAACAGACCCCAACCTTACACAGATGACTATTGGTGCAGATGGAGTTAGAGTTTATACAGCCTTAGATTATGCTACAATATTTAATACAGGTTTGAGTGCTAGATATAAATTGATTCCAGGCTGGACCTTAAATGGTTTTATGGGATATTCTATTGGAAAGGATAACAATAGTAATAATCTACCATTAATTAGCCCATTTAGCTATAAAGCGGCAGTACAGTTTAAAAAGAACTTATTTGACGCTGAAATAAACATGAATGGGGCAGGAGAACAAAAAAATTATAGCAATTATTTTGGAGAAAATAAAACAGACGCCTATGCTATTTTAAACATTAATGCTTCTTATAACTTTTATCTGAATAGTCAGAAGGTTTACCTAAAAACAGGAATAGAAAATCTTTTAGACGAATACTATTCAACCTTTGCAGATTGGAATAATATACCAAGAATGGGAAGGAATTTCTTTATAAATGTATCATATACGATTCGATAGAAGTTTATTTCTTTTTACCGCCATTCATAAAAGAAATTAATAGAATAACGAGGACAACACAAACTAATGCAAAAACCCCGATCATAACTACACCATTTGTATAGTTGTAAAGTGCTGTGTTTTGATTAATCATAAAATTAATTTAAGTTATAAAAATACAATTGTTATTTTAAGTAAAACTGACAAATATCAGAAGAGAATTATTAAAAAAAGAGATGAAATCTTTAGATTCATCTCTTTTTTACTTTAATCAAACGAAGGAGCTTTTAATTAAAAATCATATCCTTTTAGCATCAGATTCCAATACATAAAAGGCAAGCCATATTTTTTTAAGATCCACATTGGGTAACTTGCTTTTCCGGTATTAAAAAATTTACTTAATATAGGGTCAGACATTCTTACACCATCGTACCCAAATTCAGCCAATAACATTTTATTATGGGAGACCACTAAAGGGCAAGAGGAATATCCATTGTATTTTTTACAATCTGCTACTTGACCGTCCATTAATTTAACTATATTTTTAACTACAACAGGTGCTTGTTTTCTAATCGCTGCTCCAGTTCGTGCCGTTGGTAGATCGGTAACATCTCCAACACCAAAAACATTAGGGAACTTTGTAGATTGCATAGAATGTTTATCAACAGCCATCCAACCTTTGTTAGGGCCATCTTGATTTGCTAATTTGGTATTTTGAAACCAAGTTGGAGCAGATTGTGGTGGAGCCAAATGAAGCATATCGTATTTTATGACATATTGCGTTCCTCTTTCTTCCATTTGAAACGGAGAATTAACTTCTTGAACTTCACGCTTCACACCATTTTCCCATACATAACCCATACAGCCTGCTGCATTTCTTTCATCATTTACAACATAATTATCACTTCCGTTTGGCAACTCTAAACGCTCATAAATTGCTTCTTTTTCTTCTCCATTTATTTCAACAAGTTTATATCCATAGCGTTGCTTAATTTTATACTTTTTTAAGTAGTTTTCTAATTCGTCTTTAAAGGGCTGAACACCAAAAATCATAGTTCCAGGAGTAGCAAATATTATATTTGTGTGGTCTTTAAAGTTCTTATCTGCTATATAATCTCCCATTAAATACATGATTTTTTGAGGAGCACCAGGACACTTTATAGGAGTAGTTGGTTGGGTAAACAAAGCATTTCCTCCTTTAAATTCTTGCATTAATTTCCAGGTATATCTAGGGTCGATATAATTAGAGCAAACTCCATTTTTTCCATAGGCTTCTTTAAGCCCTTTTATGCCATCCAAATTAATTTGGATACCTGTAGCATTTACTAGATATTCATAAGTAATTTTATCTCCACTCTTTAATACTACTTCATTTTGCTCTGGCTGAATATCGGCAACAAATTCTTTTATCCAAGATACCCCTGATGGAATCAACTTTTTTTCTTCCCTCCTAGTAGCTTCATAATCCATTAACCCTCCAGCTACTAATGTATTTGCAGGTTGGTAGGTATGTGTTTCAGTAGGGTCAATAATGGCAATATCTAATCCTTTTTTTGCTCGCTTAAGTTGCGCAGCAACCATAACGCCACCAGTTCCTCCTCCTATAATAACTATTTGATGATGCTTTTTCATAATGTTTAATTTAAACTGTTTTACCTAACAAAATTATACCTTTTCAAGCTTTTATTAAGTAACTAATGTTACATTTCAGACCCTAATAATAGGTTAGAAAATAGAAGCTTATAAGTTTTAAAAATTAATTATCTTTTTTCTTTGTATTAATTCCTAAAACTGTGTAAAGAGGGCAAAAGTTTAAAAAACTAGTTAATAAAAATACTCCTGCGACAACTAATAAAATGATGCCTAAAGTCCCTGGAACTGTTCCTGTGAAATAAAGTATTGCAGCAATAATTGTAATTACTATTCGAATCATGCAATCTGTACCGCCCATGTTTTTTTTCATAATTAGTTTATTTTATTCATTAATTAAATAGAAATACAATTCCTGAAATTATTGAAATGCAAATTAGACAAGACAAAATAATCTTAAATATTTTTTCTAATTTCATACATTCAAAGTTATTAATTGTTAGTTAATATAAATGTGACAAATGTCATTACGCTAAAATAGTGAAAATGAAAGACATAAATCAAATTTTAGGTAAAACAGATATCTATTTAATAGACCAAATTGTTAAAGGAAGGTATCAAAATTCTGATGTAATTTTAGATGCAGGTTGCGGTCAAGGAAGAAACTTACATTGGTTTTATAATAATGAATTTACCATATATGGTATTGATGCTAATGAAGACAATATTGAAAAGTTAAAAAAGATATATCCTAAGGGAGTAAATAATTTTTCAGTTTCAAAGATTGAAGAGTTAAATTTCAAAGATGATTTTTTCAATCATATAATCTGTAATGCTGTAATGCATTTTGCTAATAATGAAACTCATTTTATAAAAATGTTTGACGAATTAATGAGAGTATTAAAATCAAAAGGAACCTTGTTTATTAGAGTTGCATCAGATATTGGAATAAGGGATAAAATAAAACATATTTCTAATGGAGTTTATAAATTACCAGATGGTACAAATCGTTATTTAGTTTCAAAAACATTATTAAAAAAGTTAAACGAAACCAATACTTTTAAACTATTAGAGCCTCTAAAAACAGTAAATGTAAATGACTTACGCTGTATGACAACCTTAGTAATTCAAAAAAAATAATTCTATGGAAAAATATATAAACAGTTTTATAGACGCTTTTATTGGAACACTATCTTGGACTTGGGATTCTATACTATTTAAAGTGCCTTGGTATAACAATTATTTTTGGGGATTAATCGTTATTTCATTGGTGGTTTGGGGATTAGAAATGGTGTTCCCTTGGAGAAAAAATCAATCCATTATCCGAAAGGACTTTTGGTTAGATGGTTTTTATATGTTTTTTAATTTTTTTATTTTCTCTATTGTCATTAGTGGATTTTATAATGTATTTGGACTTCTATTTTCTGAAGTTGGAATCAACCATAAGAGTTTGGCAATTATTGATATTTCTCAATGGGAACAATGGCAGCAACTTTTAATCTTTTTTATAGTTTTAGATTTTGTGCAATGGCTTACTCATGTTTTGCTTCATAAATTTGAAATTTTATGGCGATTTCATAAAGTACATCATTCTGTTAAAGAAATGGGTTTTGCAGCACATTTACGCTACCATTGGATGGAGAATATATTTTATAAACCTCTTAAAACATTTGGAGTCATGATACTTGGAGGCTTTGAACCAGAACAAGCTTATATCGTTCACTTTATAGCAATAAGTATAGGACATTTAAATCATGCAAACATTAGAATAACTTGGGGACCATTGAAGTATCTATTTAATAATTCTGTAATGCATTTATACCATCATATTAAAGCATTACCTGAAGATAGGCCACAAGGCATTAATTTTGGAATTAGTTTAAGCGTCTGGGATTATATTTTTAAAACCAATTATGTGCCAGATGATAATGGAGAAATTGAGTTAGGGTTTCCAGGCGAGGAATCATTTCCAAAAGAATTTGTAGGTCAATTGTTTACTGGGTTTGGAAAGAAGAAAAATGATAATTTAGATAAGGAAGATAATATGTAGTAATCAACCTTAAACAACAGATTGGCAGGCTTGTATTTTAATCTCTTACATTAAGTACAATCCATTGGTATCCATCATATACCATTTCAATAGCTCCTTGACCACTTAATGTTTCAGCAGGACCAGGTCCATAAGAAAGTATCCTATTTTCTTCATCTGAGTCCCTATCGTTGTCTAAAAGTTTCATATTGGATGTGGTTGGGTTAATCAATATGATATGCTTTCCAGCAAATCCTCCTACAATTCCAGAAATTTGAAAAGAACTAGTTGGCCCTGTAAACCTAATCACAGTTTTATATGAATAATCACCAGCGAGTCCTACATCTAAATTATCAAATTGAGTATTCGGAGAATTGGCAACAAGAGCGTGATTTATTAAAGAATAATAACCCGAGCCAGAAGACATGAAAGTGTTGTTAGCCATCACTAAACCGTTGTCAACGGCAAGCTTATTCAAAGTCCCTTCGTCATCTATACCAATAACTGAAACCATCGTTCTATCAACATCGAGATCAGTATCAGTTACTCGAATTTTTCCAATAACATGGAGTGTTTCCTGTGGATCTGTGGTGTTAATCCCAACTCCCTTTGTTTGAGGAGGGTCACCAAATTGAGCATAACCGTACTGAAACAATAATAAACATAATATGAGACTAATTTTTTTCATATGGATCATTTACAAACAGTATTAATTTCTTATATTAAGTATAACCCAACGGGTTCCATCATATACCATTTCAATAGCCCCTTGACCTTGTGTCTGATCTGTTGTACCAGCACCATAAGTAAGTATCATATTCTCATTATCTGATGAATTAGGGGAATAATCTTCATCTCTAACACCCATATGTTCTGTGGATGAGTTAAGCAATAGGACATGTCTTCCTGGAACTCCTCCTTGAATTCCGGAAATAAAAAAGGCTTGAGGTGCGTTTAAAAACCTAATTACAGTTTCATGTGCATTTATGTTATTGACACCTAAATCTAAATTTGCCATATCAACACCCGGTGTATACTCTACGTAATCAGGAAGATTATCAAAATCCATATCTAACACAGAATAACTAGTGGTGCCAGAAACAGTGATGGTGTTGTTGGTAATCACAAAATCGGGGCTAAGGTTAATCTTGCTCAAAGTCTCATTGTCATCTATACCAATAATTGAAACCATCGTTCTACCAAAACCGATATCAGTATCAGTTACTCGAATTTTTCCATTTACATCGAGTGCTTCCTGTGGATTGGTGGTGTTAACACCAACTTGAGCGAAACTACTTTCAATTAGAAATAAAAATAATATAATACCAATTTTTTTCATAATCACCATTTTGAACAGTTTATTGATAACTGTTAATTAACAATATTGGGGTATCAATGGGGATATAATCTGTAAATTAATAGTGCTAAATTAATTGGAGAAAGTTATATATAATGTAAAAACAACAACTTTTAGCCTAAATGTAATAAATACTCGTCAAACTACTTAAAAAATTAAAATTCCACCATGAAAACATGTAGGAAGATTGTTAAGAAATCAGGTTTAATGTCTTAAAAAACAAAAGATATAGAATAAAAAAGTGTAGGAAGGGTAATTGAGGAAATGTTAAATTAAGCGATTATTTTTTTATGAATTTTATAAATAATTCGTGGTTTTTTCTACTTAGAATCGAATTATATGAGAGTTCTATTATTTCAATTTTAAAATATGGTTTGAAGCAAAAACAGTATTCATCTTTATTACCTCCAAAAGGAGGTCGATCATCATATAAAGGAACATTAAAAAGTAACCCTACCAATTTTCCTTTTGACTTTAATAATTCACTAGTTTTTAATGCATAGTTAGACCTTTGCTTAGGAGGTATTGCACAAAAAAAAGTTTGTTCTATGATGAGGTCAAAAGAATCGTTTAATTCAAAAAAATTGGAATGAATTAATTGATTTTTAGGAAATTTTGGAATTCTTTTTTGAAGATTAGACAGTGCAGTTAAAGAAATATCTATTACAAAAACGTTTTTAAAGCCTTGGTTAAAAAGATATTCTGCTTCGTATGAATTTCCACCACCAGGAATTAGAATTTTAAGACTTTTATCTGTTAATTGATCAAAATATGTTTTCAAAGGAGTAGAAATTTTACCAATATCCCATCCTGTATTTTGAGATTTATATCGATTATCCCAAAAATCTTCGTCGATTTCAGTCATTAATATTAAAGAAATTTATTAATCTTAGATATAATGTCATTTTTGGGGATTACTCCAGATTGTCTCCACATGACTTTACTTTTCTTATATAATATCAATGTAGGAACCCCTTGTACACTTAAAGAAGTTGCTAATCTGTTGTTTTTATCCACATCTATTTTTAATATTTTAACCTTATCTCCAAGACTACTTTTTACTTCTTTTAAAATGGGAGACATAGTTTTGCAAGGCCCACACCAATCTGCGAAAAAATCTACAAGTACTGGTTGGTCACTAGCGATAATATTAAAAAAACTACTCATAATATTTTAGGATTTATTCTTTTTTAAACTGAATACTCCAAACCCCTCTAACTTGATTTTCTGAATACCCTACTGCCATATCGTTTGGATATAATCTCTTAATAGTGGAGAAGGTTTTTGTGTCTATCTCTTTATTGGGAGTGCCATGACATTTTAGGCACATTACATTTGTTATTATCGGGTAATAAAAAAGTATGCTATCGTTATTGATTTCGACAATAGGAGCAATATCTTCTTTGTTAGAAAGCATTCTTTTAAAAAGTTCTATTTTTTTTAATTCCGTATTATTAGCTTTATTATTGGGGTTTCTTGTTTTATCTGAAACCCTTTTAATTCTAGCTTTATGAAAAGTAGCCATGCTATCGGTTAAGGATATGGCTTTAATATCACAAAATTCTAAAGCTGCTACAGCTCCCTTTTCTTTCATGGTTCCCATCAAATTTTTTCCTAATTGAGATTTGGTGGTAAATGCCATGTCTAATCCAATTTGTTGATAGGAAGGATCAATTTTTGAAATTGCTTCTTTATTTTCTTTCTCTTTTAAAGAAGGACTAAGCTCTTTCTTATCGTTTTTACAGGAAGAAAAAAGAACGATCATTAAAACAAATACAATAGAATATAGTCTTTTCATTTTTTAAACTCTTTTAAATAGTGTGTAAATATATGGTCTTGTATCACCAGATGGCATGGTATAGGTATAATTAAAGAACTCTAAGAGTTTAAAATCGGCACCTAATTTATCTATAAGCATATCCTTGTCATATCGTTGAACATTTAAACCACTGCATTTGGTAGCACTTTCTGAATTAAATGTAGAAATAAGAACATAGCCCTTGGGTTTTATTATCTTCTTTAATAAAGAAAAATATATGTTTTGTTCTTCTTCATTTGTGAAAAAATGCAAAACTGCCCTATCATGCCATAAATCTACAGGATCAATTTCTGAAAGTAATTTTGGATTAGTTAGATCGTCTACTACCCAAAGGACCTTATTTTTTTTTGAACCCAATCTTGTTTGTAATATTTTTAAAGCTGTACTACTTATATCACTCGCAATAATATTTTGATATCCAAAATTTAATAATTCATCTATTAATGTTGAAGTTCCCACTCCCACATTAAGAATTCTGGCATCGTTAGACAACCCACATTTTTGGATAAGTTGCAAAGAGGGAATAGGATCTTCCTCATACCATCCTAATTCGGTAATGTTATTATTCTCATAAGCAGAATCCCAATGTTTTTTTAAATCAGATTTCATTTTTATGAATTAATTAGACATTTTACCAGTTGCACAACTTACAAATGACTTGGCTTTAGAGATCATAGAATTGTTTTCACCTGCTGCAGGATATCCAATTGCAGCTAATTTATCCTGAACAGATAGTAAGTCTTCCTTAGAAATTACTGAAAATGATACTGTAGAGGATTCAAGATCTACCGATACTTGACTTATATTTTTTAACGCAGAAATTTTTGTTATAATGGTATTAGCACAGCCACCGCATTTTAGATTTTGTATGGTAATAGTAGAATTCATGTTTTTTAGTTTAATGATTATTCCAAGCGATATATCCACCCTTAAGATCATAAATTTCAGTAAAGCCTAAATCGAGTAATAATTTGGCAGATTTCTGACTTCGATTTCCTGAACGGCAATAAATATATAAGGGTTTGTTTTTGTCTAGTTTTTCAAAAGCGGTGTTAAATGTTACTTGATTCAGATAGTCTATATTAATTGCGTCATCTATAAACCCCTCTTGATATTCTTTAGGTGTTCGGACATCTACTAATTGTACAGCCTCGCCTACAACAACCTCTTTGTAATCTGCAACATCAAGAATGATGTTTTTAGTATTTTGGGCGTAACTAGTAAATGCAATGATGATAACTAATAAAAGGAATACTTTTTTTTTCATAATTAAAAAGATGTAACCTTAAAAAGGTGTAATTATATTTAAAAATAGAAAGGAAGCAGTTGTATTATAACAGTCTGCTTCCTTTACTAACTAACCAACCAATAAAACTGTTTAATATTTTTCTTTTTCAATAGATAATATATTTTTAAAATAGTTTGATTTAGTTTTAAGGCATCACGACTTTTCCATCCCAGCTCAAAATCCCTCCTAATAGATTATAGGTTTTTTCAATACCCAAAGATTCTAAAATTTGACAAGCAGTAATGCTTCTAACACCACTTCTGCAATAGACATAATAACTTTTTTCTTTATTTAGTTTTTCTGCAGTATGCATAAATCCTTGAGGGCTCATTAAGTCTATTAATTTTGCTCCCTCTAAAACACCTTCTTCCCATTCAAAAGGGCCTCTACAATCTATGATTACAGCTTCTTTGTCTTTTTCTAGAAGGGCTTTCCACTCTATTTGATTAATATTCTTCATCTAACGATTTTCAATTATAGTACAAATATATAATTAGGTTTTTAGAACGATGTAACAAACGAAACATTGTTACTAATTTTATAATTTACTATAACATTGTTGTTGGGCAAACAAATTCAGATAGAGGAGCTTTTGTTTCAATAATATCTTCAAAACCACCCCTTACATCTGTTACTTTTTCAACACCATTGGCCATAAATATAGATGCAGCAATTAAAGAACGATAACCCGTTTTACAATGTAAAAAATATTCTTTGCTGGTATCAATTTCAGCAAAGTTAGTATGGATAAAATCTAAAGGAAAATTTTCTACACCTATCACATGTTCCGATAAATATTCAGATTCTTTACGAACATCCACAGGTTTTTCAATAGCTCCTGCTGCTAGTAAATCTACAAATTTAGTCGCCGAAACAGAACCTATTTTATCTACAATATAGCCATGTGCGAGCCAGTCTTTAATGCCGCCATTTAAATAGCCAAGTGTGTTATCATATCCAACTCTAGAAAAACGAGTTACAATTTCATTTACTCGTAATTCATCATCCGAAATAAATATAATTTTTTGATTAATATCGGGAACAATAGCTCCAACCCAAGGGGCAAAATTACCATCTACTCCAATATACCATGCTCCAGGGACAGTGCCTTCTTCAGCGTAAGCTTCTTTAGAACGGGTGTCGATTACTAAAATATCTTTTTTCTCACTTAATTCTTTAAAAGTTACAGGATCTAAGGGTGTAGTCCCTTTATGTAAAATAACATCTATACTTGTATTGATAGATTTATTCATTCTCACATTATTTGGAAAATATTGTGGAGGAGGCTTTAATCCCGAAGTTACTTCTTCTATAAATTCCTCTTTAGTCATATCTGCTCTTAACGCATAGTTGGTTTTCTTTTGATTTCCTAAAGTATCAAAAGTTTCAGAACTCATATTTTTACCACAAGCAGAACCAGCACCATGATTTGGATATACAATAATATCATCTGGCAAAGTCATTATTTTATTTCGAAGAGATTCGAATAGAAAACCCGCTAGATCTTTTTCTGTTATTGTTCCAGACTTAACAGCTAAATCCGGACGGCCTACATCTCCTATAAATAAGCAATCTCCAGTTAAAACACAAGGAGACATACCTTCTTCATTCGTAATTAAATATGAAGACGATTCCATAGTATGACCTGGAGTATGTAATAAAGTGATTTTACCATCACCTAAAGGGAATTCTTCCCCATCTGTACCATTATAAATATCATATTCGGCTGCAGCACTTGGTCCAAATACTATTTTTGCGCCGGTCTTTTGAGCTAAATCATATTGTCCTGAAACAAAATCTGCATGAAAATGAGTTAGAAATATATATTTTATTTTAGCGCCATCAGCTTCAGCCATTCTAAGATAAGGTTCGGTTTCTCTTAAAGGATCAACAATTGCAGCCTCTCCATTAGATTCAATATAATATGCCATTTCAGCAAGGCATCCTGTAAATAATTGTTCTACTTTCATCTTTAAATCTTTCTAAATTGTTAATATATCCTACAAAATTAGCCCTAATTTACAATTGATAAAGTAACTTATGTTACATTATCGTTTTAATATAGGTTTTGTTTTGTTTTTTTGTTTTAAATATTTATGAAACTTATCTTTCTTTAAACCAGTATTATACCAATCTACAGCCTCTTGAATACTCATAAAAAACAGGTCTTCATTAGCTTTTTCCATAAATCCAGATTTAATCATTTTATCTCTAACCGGCCCCTTTAATCCTGTAAATGCGATGGTAATTTTCTTACTGTTAAAGTAATCTAAAATTTCAATTAAAGCATAAATTGCACTGCTATCTAAACTATTAATGCTTTCACCGTCAATTATTAAAAGCTGTAATTGTTTACCTTTTTGAGTAGAAAATTCTTGAAGTTTATCTTTAAAATAAGTAGTATTTGCAAAATGTAATTGGGCATCAAAACGAATAATTAAAATTTCATCATCAATTTCAACATCTTTAAAACGATTTTGATTACGATAAAAATGAGTGTTTGGCACATTTCCTAAAACTGCAATATGTGGCTTGGTGCTTTTATAGATTAGCATTACAAGAGAAAGAACTACACCTATAAAAATTCCTTCCTTAATTCCTACAGTAGCGGTTATTATTAAGGTTACATTTAGTATAATTAGATCTCTTTTTGAAAACCTTAATATTTGCTTAGGAATCTTAAAATCTAATAATCCAAAAACAGCTACCATAATAATTGCTGCTAAAACGGTTTTCGGGAGATAATAAAATAATGGAGTTAAAAACAAAAGTGTTAGTGCAATAATTAAAGCTGAAACTAAAGCTGCAAGTGGAGTTTTTGCTTCAGATTGTTCATTCACGGCCGTTCTAGAAAACCCTCCAGTTGCAGGATAGGTTTGAAAAAAGGAACCTATAAAATTTCCCATCCCTAAGGCAATTAATTCCTGATTAGGCTTTACTTTATATTCAGGATGTTTAGCTTCAATTGCTTTTGCAACAGAAATTGCTTCTAAAAAAGCAATAAACGAAAGGGTTAAAGCAATTGGAAATAAATCGGTTATTGTTTTTTTATCGAATATAGGCATTCTAAATTCTGGCAAGCCCTTTGGGATTTCTCCAATTATAGAAACTCCTAATTGATCTAATTGAAATATTTTTGCAATTAAAATAGAAAGAACTACTACAAATATAGCAGCAGGGATTTTCTGAAAATATTTTTTAATTAAAACGATACAAATAATAGATAGCGCGCCTATTGTAAAAGTTAGCCAATGAATTTCATGAAGGTGATGATAAGCTTCAAATAATAAATCTTGAAGCCTATTGTTTCTCTCTAAATGTACACCTAGTAAATTATTTAATTGACTAAACCCTATTATTAATGCTGCTGCAGATGTAAAACCACTTATTACTGGTTTTGATAAGAAGTTAACAATAAACCCTAACCTAAAAACTCCAAAAAGAATTTGTAAAATTCCCATAATAAAAGCCAATAAAATGGCAAATTCTATAAAACGATCCGTGCCAACTTCGGCTAATGTAGCAACCCCAGCAGCAACGATTAAGGAATCCATAGCCACAGGACCAACAGCTAATTGTCTAGAAGTTCCAAAAACTGCATACACTATTTGTGGAACCAAAGCAGTATACAACCCATAAATAGGAGGCAACCCTGCAATTAGTGCATATGCTATTCCCTGAGGAATTAGCATTACTCCAACAGTTAATCCAGCGACAACATCCCCTTTAAGCCATTCTTTTTTATAATTAGGAAGCCATTCTAAAATAGGAAGTATGTTTTTAAAATTCATGTAATCGCTTTAATTATAATTTTCTTAAGGTTTGCAAAAATACTAATGCTAGATAATATTCTTTGTAACATGAGTTACTAATTATAATTGCGTTAATATCTTAGTAAATATCAGCTTAAGCTTATTTACATTCTTTAAATGCTTTTACCTTACAAGGATTATTTATTTTTTTATGAATTTCAATAATGGCAGATTTTTTATCTTTAAAGAATATATCATTCCCCATTTTATTATCAAACCCCCCTTTTATTATTACTCCTTGACTCACTAGTTTTAAACTGGAAATATAAATCCCTCCCCTGTTTTTTTGCCACTTAATAATTTCATGGGTAAGCCATTCGGCAGCTGCTAAATCTATAAAATTGATGCCGTCTGCAGCAATTAACACATGTTGTATTTTATTTTGATTGTATAAATTAGATAAGTAATCAGAAATTTTATCAATAGATCCAAAATATAAGGAACCGTCAATTCTAAGAATTTTCATATTAGAACATTCCATTGCATTACTGTCTCGTATGGAATTAATAAGTCGCCTTTGATCATTTACAGCTAAGGTTGCTATATTTGGTTTTGAGGTTCTCTCCAGATAAAAGAAAAAAGAACTGAAAATTCCTGCTAATAATGCAAATTCTAAATCAAAAAACAAAGTTCCAATTAAGGTAATTGACAATACAATAAGTTCTCGGCCACTGCTTTTAATCACTTGTCTTATGTGATTAAAGTCGATTAAATTATAGCCCACTAATACTATTATACCTCCCATTGCTGCTTTTGGTAAATAGGAAGCATAACCCGCTAAAAGCAATAAAATTACCATTAAAAATACTGAAGAAAATATTGCTGCCATTGGAGTTTTCGCCCCTGATTGATGATTAACTCCAGATCTGGTAAAGGATCCAGACCCTGCATAGCTTGAGAAAAAACTTGCAATTAAATTAGATAAACCTTGACCGATAAACTCTTGATTTCCGTTAATTTTTTGATGGGTATGCAAAGCTATAGAACGACCTATGGCTACAGCTTCGATTAATCCTAATAGTGCTAATACCATAGCTCCAGAACTTAATGCAGCAACATTAGAATATGTAAAATCGGGAACTCGAAACGGAGGAAGATTGGACGGAATGTCTCCAACGGTTTCGATACCATATTCACTTCCACCTATCCAAACTGCAAATAAACACCCCAATACCATTGCGATTAGCATATAATACCTAGACAGTGGCTTTATTAAGGTTTTAATGACAATGGCTACCCCTAAAGTTCCAAAGGCAACAGTAAAAACATACCAATTTGTTTCTGAAATGTGATGGTATAAATAAATGCTAATTTCAGGAATAGAACTACCTTGTGGAACATCAATTCCAAAAACATGCTGTAATTGTTTAAAAGCAATTAAAATTCCTGCTCCTGCTGTAAAACCTATGATTACAGAATGAGAGACAAAATTCACCAATTTACCCATTTTTAATAATCCCATGGTAAACTGAAATAATCCTGCCAAAAAAGTTAATACTAATGCCAATGAAATAAAGGCTTCTAAATCTGTTTCAGGATTCACAAATTTTATTAAGGTAGAATAAACCACAATGGATATTGCTGTCGTAGGTCCTGATATTAAATGATATGAAGAACCAAATAATGCAGCAATAATAGGAGTGATCATAGCCGTATAAAACCCATAAATAGGCGGAAGACCTGCTATCATTGCAAAAGCCACAGCTTGTGGAATAACAATAAATGTCCCTGTTATACCAGCAATGATATCATCTTTCCAAGAATTTTTAACTAATGGAAGCCAAGCTAGAAATGGAAATATCTTTTGAAGCATTTACAAATTTATAAATTATGTCTGGTTAAGCGCAGTCGAAAGCCTAATATTTTAGAATACAGATTGTTATCGGCTTTACTCGATTAATAAAAACTACCTTAATAAAATAACAATCTTTAATCCTCTTTTGGATCTATATAATATGTGGATTTATCTGGTGTAAAAGCTCTTTTAAACCACAAAGGTCTTCGTTCGCCGTTTGGCCCTGGAGCAGGTCTTGTCATTGACATCCACTCTTTATATATTTCATGAGATCTGTTAGTATCCACAAAAATATCTCCATACTTTTCATCTTCTTTTGGTTTTTCAATACGAACACGTTGATGCCAGCAATGCATACCACTAATTGGATCTGGATGTACAGCATGAGTGATATTTTGATGCACACCTCCATCTTTCCAGAAAATACGTTTGGAATCTTTATCATCAGATTCAAAAGGTTTAATACCCGAAATCGTATTCATTTTCCAACCTCCATTTCCATCTCCTTCAATATTTACCGTATTGGTTGCCCAACGGTTTCCTGTTTTATCTTGTGGTCTTCTCCATCTTCCAATATGATGGGAACAAGCAACAACACCAGGTTTCATTCCTTGGGTTACCCAAACCTTATCGATAAAATATCCAATATCGGTATTCATTTTCACCAAATCTCCTGTTTTGAAGCCCCATTTTGCAGCATCATCTGGATGCATCCAAATTGGATTTCGGTTAGAGATTTCCACCAGCCATTTTGCATTCCCAGAACGGGAATGAATTAAAGTTGGCAACCTAAACGTTGGAACCAATACATATTCTCCTTTTGATTTATCTAAATTATCATTGTGAATATGACTCTTTAAATATTGGGGAACTGCATATTCAGGCCATTTCCAATCGACCATCGTTTGTGAATAAAATTCATTTTTACGAGATGGAGTAGGAAATCCTAACATTGCTTTTCCATTAATCATGACCCCGATGTCTTTTCCGTTTTTTCGGATTACATCATTAATAGGATCAATTACAGAACCTTCTAATTCCTCTTCAGTAAGTAGCGTTTCATTCTTTTTATAGGACTCTCCTTTTTCGATTTCGAAGGTGCCATATTTCTGCATGTATTCTAACTCTGTAATTCCTTCCTTTTTAGCAACTTTAGACAAGCCAGGTACACGCTCAAAAATATATTGATAGTATTCTCCAATTTTTATTTTCTCACCAGGGCGGTAAGGCGATTCAAAATGCTTTCGAATTCCCATACTTCCATCTGGATCGATTCGCCAAGATAATTCAATCCAAAACTCATCCTCTTCCCAAACTTCTCCTGGGTTTGTTTCGTAGGTAAACTCAACATCTTTGCCATTTCTACGAGCTGCCTCTCTTAAAACTGGTTGTCTAAACGCTACCCAAGTTCCCCCATGGGTTGCATAGGAATTGATATCGTGACGTTCAGAGGCTAATCCCATAGGTAACACAAAATCTGCATAAAAAGCAGTTTCATTCCAGGTTGGAGTTAAGGCAGCATGCATACCAAATTTTGATTCGTCTTGAAACATTTCCATCCAAGTAAAACCATCAGGATACGTCCAAACAGGGTTAAATACTCTTGAGAAATAGACATCCATTTTCCCTCTACCTTCTTTTAAGAAATGGGGTAATAATTGGCTCATTTCAAAAAATGCTAAAGGGTATTCTTTAGGAAAATGAAGTTCGTTCCATTTCTTTTGTGGTTTTGGTGGATTTGGTTGCGTAGGACTAAATTTATTCCAGGAATTTGGTGAGGTTCCTCCCTTGGCACCAACTGCTCCTGTAAGAACAGATAAGAAATGCAAACAACGTGCGACTCCCCAACCACCAAGGTTGGAAGCTCCTGCTGCTCTCCAGTTATGGGAAGCAAAACGTTCGCCAGCATCTCCAATTAATCGAGCAATTTCAATTATAGTTTCTGCTTTTACTCCAGATTCTTTTTCAGCATATTCAGGAGTAAATTCTTTATATTCTTCAATCATTGCAGCGATGTAGTTTACGAATGTAACTTCCTTATCGCTATGCAAAGCCTTTAAATATTCTTGCCAGTTGGTCCAGTTTTCTAAATAGTCTTTGTTGTATAAACCTTCTTCTAAAATAATTAATGCCATTGCTAATAAAACAGCAGCTTCAGTCCCTGGATAGGTTGGCATCCAATAGTCAGACATAGATGCTGTATTCGATAAACGAGGATCCATGGTAGCTAACTTAGCTCCTTTCATTTTTCCTTCGATAATACGTTGTGCATGAGGATTAAAATAATGTCCAGATTCCAAATGTGCAGAAATTAATAAAATAAATTTAGCATTAGAATGATCTGGAGATGGCCTATCGTAACCATACCATAAATTATATCCAAACCGTGCCCCCGAGGAACAGATGTTTGTATGTGAATTATGACCATCAATACCCCAACCCTGAAGGATCCAATTCATAAATTTTTCATGGCCTGGGCGGCCAACATGATATGCAATTTCGTTATGTCTATCTTCCTCTATCGCTTTTCTAATTCGTGCTGCGAGTGTGTCTAAAACCTCATCCCAAGTAACTCGTTCCCATTCTCCCTCACCACGTTTTCCTTTACGTTTCAATGGAAATAAAATTCGATCGGGGTCTGTTATTTGATTTATAGTTGCTGGGCCTTTGGCACAATTTCTACCTCTACTTCCTGGGTGCTGTGGGTTTCCTTCAAATTTTTTAACCTCTTGTGTTTCTTTATCTATAAAGGCTGTTAAACCACAAGCACTTTCACAATTGAAGCAGGTTGTTGGAACTATTTGATAGGTTTTTTTCACCTTTTTTGGCCAAGCTTTTGGGTCGTATTCAACCCAATTGTCCCATTTTTCTGGTGGTGGAAAGTTCTCGTACATTTGAGCTACTTCGGCATCGGTAAATTGACGCATATCACCATCAAACTCATGGTATTTTTCTTTGTGCAGATTAGGGATCAATCCAATTTTCTCTGCCAATCCTTCAATAAATGATGCTTTTTTATATCCCATTTTTTTGATTCATTATTAGGCTAGAGGAACTCTTTGCGGAGCTTCTATCCAAATTTTTTCAGTGGTATAAATTCCTATTAAAATTAAAACTGCAGCAATTGTTAATATGCTACCATCTAGAGATTCCTCGATACCTCGGAATGACAACAATACTAGTGGGAGAACATTACCAATTAAAACTACTCCAAACCAGAATAGGTTTTTATATCTTCCTTTGGTAATCATTTTTACAACAGTTTGTGCTGATGAACTTGGATGTGTCATTGTTAGTTCAGTAATCATTGTAAATAAATTAACGGAAAGAGCAATAATCATTACCATTCCTAAAATTGACATCCAGATTTCAGTTCCTGAAACCAATAATACCAAAGCGAAAATTGCTGCTCCAGCCATGATACTATGCACTAACATATGCAAAGCTAAAGATGGACTTTGCCAAAAGTCACGACCTTTTGCTTGTGCAAATAAGAAAGCAGTATAAATCGCTAACATCACTGCGAAAAATGCGATTATCCATATCAAAATGGTTTCCCCTGTTTGAATTTCAAAATATATCATGCCCCCCCAAACGGTAACTAACAATCCGAAAATAGTGATAGTATAGCCCCCTTTTACGAGCCAAGAATTCCATTGTGGTCGTAATAACACATTTAAAAATCGATCGGGTCTATCTAAATCCATCACTAAGAAAAGTCCTGTTAATGAAAGGAAAAATAATGAAATCCCTACAGACCAGAGTTTCGTAGTACTGGAAAGATCATATCCCATTAACATAGCTAAAAAAGGTATTAAAAATGCACCGGCAGCAACAGCTTTTGAAGTAACATAAGCCGAAACTTCCCAACCCCAAAGAATACCTTTGTCTGGCGTATCATAAACTCTTCTTGCTTTTCCTGAAAGTACATCTATATAATTAGGATTCTTATTGTTTTTTTTCTGATAAGCGGCTTCGACTTCATTATTGATTGTCATTTGTAACAAATCGATATCGTCATTTGTATTTATCATTTTTTCTGCTGCTTTAGCAAAATGACCAACTCCTCTAGCTTGTGAATTCCATAGTCCCGCATTTACTTTTTCGGTGGCTTCTGGATTTAGGGACGCTTCGTCTCCATCTATATAAAAAAGATTTGGGTTGGTTCCCTTTTCAGGCTTTCGGACTTTAACTTGCTGTCTGGCTAGTAAGTGTGAAATCTCCGTTGTTGGGTTTTCCATATCTCCAGCAATTATTGCATGTTCTGGACAAACAGATACACAAGCAGGCTCTCTCCCTACGTCCACTCTATGTGCACAATAATTACATTTTGCGGCAGTATTGGTGTCTGGATCAATATAAAGAGCATCATATGGACAAGCTTGCATACAAGATTTACATCCTATACAACGATTATTATCAAAATCTACAATACCATCTTCACGAGTATATAATGCTTCCACAGGGCAGATAGTTACACAAGGTGCATCTGTACAATGATTACAACGCATTACCGAAAATATTCTTCGGGTATCTGGAAACTCTCCTTTTTCTACTTGCTTTACATAGGTCCTGTTTACTCCAACAGGGACATCGTGCTCCGATTTACAAGCGGTTGTACATGCGTGACAACCAATGCATTTTCGGTTATCGATAATAAAGCCGTATTTCATTTGTTTTGTGTTATTAAAATAGTTTTATCCTTCAATGGGGGATTTTATTTTTAATTCCATGATAAAAGAAAGTTCCGATAAGTGCACCTATTATAACAATTACTATTGCCAATGCTCCTTTTCCCAATAAGATGAACATAGGACCTGGGCAAGCTCCTGCTAATGCCCATCCTAAACCAAAAATAATTCCACCAATAATATTTCTTGAGAAGCCTTTCTTTTTAGGTTCAATTTCTATTTTATTTCCTAAATAATTTTTAATACTTCCTTTTCTGAAAAAGTAAAATAAAATCATTCCGGTTATAACTGCAGATCCAATAACCCCATACATATGAAACGATTGAAATTTAAACATTTCATAAATACGATACCATGAAATAATTTCTGCTTTGCTTAGTACAATTCCGAAGAGAATACCAAATATTATAAATTTTAAGTTTTTCATATACAAGAGTTAAAAAATTAATGGAAGTAAAAGCCATGTCATTATAAGACCGCCAATAAAAAATCCAATTACTGAAATTAATGATGGAATTTCTAAATTACTCAATCCTGTAATGGCATGGCCAGAGGTACAGCCTCCAGCATATCGAGATCCGAATCCAACAAAGATTCCCGCTATTAATAAAATTAAAAACCCTTTTAAAGAAAACATGGTTTCTATACTAAAAATCTCATCGGGCAAATATTGAGCTCCTGCATTTTGAAATCCTAAATTAGATAAGTCTTGAATGGTTTGTTGACTTATCGCCACAGTTTCATTAGGAGTTAACCATTGACTACTAATAAAACCCCCAAGAATTAAACCTACTAAAAAAAGAAGATTCCAAGTGTCTTTTTTCCAATTGGTTTTAAAAAAATCATTAAAATTTCCTGCACCTCCTAGGGTACAAATTGTTTCTAAATTGGAAGAAACTCCAAATTTTTTACCAAAATAAAAAAGGAGAAACATTACAAATGTAATTAACGGCCCAGCAACATACCATGGCCATGGGTTGAGTATAAAATCCATAAATACTTATTAAGTAGTTTTAAATATAGGGATGAAGTTATAGCTATTTAGTAACAATTGTTACATAAGTAAATCAAATAAATAAAAAGAGAATTTGGTGTTATTTTAATTCTGCAGTTCTATTGTACTGTAAACAAGGAGGTTGTTTGTAAAAACACGAAATGATAAATATTATAAACTAGAGAGAAATAATTTTAATATTATTTCTGTTCAATTCAATTTTTCCTTGATTTTCCAATTTTTTTAGTAATCGGGAGATAACTACTCTAGAAGTATGAAGCTCGTAAGCAATTTCTTGATGTGTACTGTAGATAACTTGATCTTTTGTAATATTCGATTTGTCTCCTAGGTATTTTAATAAGCGTTCGTCCATTTTTAGAAAAGCGATACTATCTAAGGTTTCTAGCATTTCCATTAAACGATTATGATAACTTTCTAAGACAAAATTTCGCCAAGATTTATATTTTCCTGTCCATTCTTCCATCTTTTCAATTGGAACCATGATTAGTTTAGTATCTAATTCGGCAACTGCTCGTATTTCACTTTTTGTATTTCCTAAACAACAAGTTAAGGTCATGGCACAAGTATCTCCACTCTCTAAAAAGTAAAGTAACAATTCGTCACCATCGTTATCGTCACGCATTATTTTTATAGCACCACTAATCAATAAAGGCATGGACTTGATGAACTGTCCTGTTTCAATTAATTTATGTCCTTCAGGAATTTCTTTAAGTAAACCTACTTGACTTATTTCATCTAGTAAAGCGTCTTCAAAAAGGTGACCGTAATTATTCTTTAAACCTTGAATCATAGCGTAAATTTACAACCTTTTTTTAATAATGTTTTTATTGTATTTTACAAAAACATTAATCCAAATAATTTTTGAAAGGGCATAAAGTAAAGGTGATAAAAGAATTAAAGAGATTATAATCGAAATTAACAAATCCGAAGGCCCAGCTTCTGGGAAGAAAATTAATTTAAGAACAGAAACTGTAATTAATAGTGCAACTCCTAATGCATAAGCGACATAATAAGAGCCCTGAAAAAAGCTTGGCTCAATATTAAATTTTAAATCACATTTAGAGCAATTTTCATGAACTCTTCCCATGGTAGAATATTTGTAAGGATGCCCTTTATAAAAATCACCTTCATGGCACCTTGGGCATTTCATTCTAAATATGCTATAAACTTTTGTTCCTTTTCCTAACATTATTTGATTTCACTTTTGAATAAATTACTCTTTAATAAATAATGCTTTTAACTCTGTAGCCAAAAGAGGATCCATTTTGTCAGCTATTACTAAACTTAGTTGTTTTCTTCGTAATGCAGCATTAAAACGTTGTTTTTCTAGTTTTGATTCTGGAACAATAGGTGGCACAGAAACTGGTTGCCCCATTTCATCTACCGCAACAAAAGTGTAAATTCCTTCATTAGACTTATACCTTTTACCGCTTTCACGATCTTCAATCCATACATCCATAAATACTTCCATAGAACTAGTAAAAGCTCTAGAGACTTTTGCTTCAATGGTTACAACACTACCAAGTGGGATCATTTTAGTAAAAGCAACATTATTTACAGAAACCGTAACCACTATTCTTCTGCTGTGTCTTCGGGCAGCAATACTAGCAGCACGATCCATTCTTGCTAATAATTCGCCACCAAACATATTGCCAATTGGATTGGTTTCACTTGGTAATACCATATCGGTCAGAATGGTAAGTGAATCGGTTGGAGTTTTAGGAGTCATCATAAAATATTTTTTACAAAGGTATAAAGTAATCTCACGTTTGTGAAAATCTTTTTAACTCAAAATAAAAAAGGAAATGAATCTTTATTAATCAATTTTTTGCACCAATAACCAAGCATCTTGGTTTTGAGAATTTTTAATAGTACGTAGATTTTTAAGAGCATCTATTCTATTTTCATAACTACTATAGGCAACTTGATGTAAGCCATATTTGTTAACACCAATCATTCTAGCAGAAAATCCTTTATCTTGAAGTTGATTTATTTTCTTTTGAGCATTTTCCTCAATCCTAAAAGCACCAGCGATTATATGGTATTTCCCAGTATGTTTAGAAAATGTTAGGTTTAGTGTAGGTAATGGGTTTTCAATTACAAAAGTTGCTTCTTGAATTTGATTTTCTACTATAGTATTGGCCTTTTGTTTTTCAGCAAAATTATGTTTTTGGATAGAACCTTCATATAATTTCATGCCACTAAATCCAGCAATGGATAATGCAACAATTGCAATGGCAGCATATTTTAAATAAGGTCTAGAAGCTCTTCTTTCAGGACTTATAAAAACAGGAATTTTTTCTTCTAAAGTACGAACTTCTTCTTTATAAACATCCCGATTAACTTTAGGAGAAACAAAGGACGACATTCCAAAAGATGCAGTGTTAAAGTTTTGATTTGAAGATGGAATAAATTGTACAGAGTTTTCTTCATTAAGATGAAATTCTCCAATATTTTTTAAGGAAACTACTTCTTTTTCAGAAAGCTGAAAAGATAGCTTTCCAGTAAATTTTCTAATTTTCTGAAGGGAAGTTTCATAACTACACTTTTCTATTGAAGCTACATAATTAGCCAATAATCCATCATTGGTTTGCAATTGTCTATTAAACGAAAGAGTTTTTCCTGGAGGGGAAAAAGTTTGTGTTTCAGAATCTATCTGAGCAGATTGATATTGAGTTAACAAGGCGCCAAA
>CAJXYJ010000005.1 GCA_913063255.1 uncultured Flavobacteriales bacterium
ATTCCAGAAGAAGATAAGTGGATTACATTAAAAATTTCTGCTTCTGCTTTAAAAAACATTAATAGAAAAGGAATCTCAGCTGTTTTGAAAGAAGCAAGAGCAAAAGGGTTTTTAACAAAATAATCCAATCCTAAAAAACGAATAGAGAAATGGCAAAAAGAGGAAATAGAATTCAGGTAATCTTAGAATGTACAGAGCATAAAGCTTCTGGACAAAGAGGTACTTCTAGATACATTACAACAAAGAACAAGAAAAATACTCCTGATAGAATGGAAATTAAAAAATTCAATCCTATCTTAAAGAAAATGACAGTTCACAAAGAAATTAAATAATTAGATTTTTAATTCATAAAAATCACACAACACCCATATAGGTCATGGCAAAAAAATCAGTAGCATCGTTACAAACAGGTTCAAAGAGATTATCAAAAGCGATCAAAATGGTAAAATCTCCAAAAACAGGAGCTTATACATTTGTTGAAGCAATCATGGATCCTTCTAAAGTAAATGCTTTTTTAGCAAAAAAATAAGCACTACTCTTATAAAATTATAAAGCTACTTTCATTTGAAAGTAGCTTTTTTTATGTCTAAGAATTCCGTATTTTTGGGCCTTACCGAAAACGGTCGGGCTTTCAGCTTTATCTTTTATACGAAACTATTTTAGTAGCTTATATTGAGTTTTATATAAAAGGATATCGCTTCAATCCCTAAGGCAAAGACTTAAAATCAAACAAGAAAGAGAAACAGAACACATGAGTTTTTTTAAAAAAATATTTTCAAAAGAAAAAAAAGAAACCTTAGATAAAGGACTTGAAAAAACTAAAGTTTCCTTTCTAGATAAATTAAACAAGGCTGTTGCTGGTAAGAGTAAAGTAGATGCAGATGTTTTAGATAATCTTGAGGAAGTTCTTGTCAGTAGTGATGTTGGAGTTGAGACAACACTTAAAGTAATTGACCGAATTGAAGAACGAGTTGCAAATGATAAATATCTAGGAACCGAAGAACTTAATAAAATACTGCGAGAAGAAATTGCTGGCTTATTAAGTGAAACAAATAGTGGTGAGGCAACAGAGTTTGATATTCCAGTGCTGAAGACTCCTTATGTAATTATGGTGGTTGGTGTTAATGGTGTAGGTAAAACTACTACTATTGGTAAATTGGCATATCAATTTAAAAAGGCTGGTAAAAAGGTTGTTTTAGGTGCAGCAGATACTTTTCGTGCTGCCGCAATTGATCAACTTCAAGTTTGGGCAGATCGAACAGATGTGCCTATTATAAAACAAAGTATGGGAAGTGATCCAGCAAGTGTTGCATTCGATACCTTAGAAAGTGCAGTCACCCAAAATGCAGATGTGGTAATTATTGATACCGCAGGGAGACTTCACAATAAAGTAAACTTAATGAACGAGCTCACCAAAGTAAAAAGAGTGATGCAAAAAGTATTACCAGAAACACCAAATGAAGTATTATTGGTGTTAGACGGTTCCACAGGGCAAAATGCCTTTGAACAAGCCAAACAATTTACTGCAGCAACCGAAGTAACTTCATTGGCCGTTACCAAATTAGATGGGACCGCTAAAGGCGGTGTTGTAATAGGAATTAGCGATCAGTTTAAAATTCCTGTTAAATATATTGGTGTTGGTGAAGGTATAGAAGACTTGCAAGTTTTTAATAAAATCGAATTTGTAGATTCATTCTTTAAATAATGCGTACAAAAACAATCAAAAAAAATAAGATCAACGTAGTAACTCTAGGTTGTTCAAAAAACGTTTACGATAGTGAAGTGTTAATGGGACAACTTCGTGCTAACGATAAAGAGGTCGTTCATGAAGAAGAGGGTAATATTGTTGTAATCAATACTTGCGGTTTTATTGCCAATGCGAAAGAGGAAAGTATTAATACCATACTAGAATACGTAAATAAAAAAGAAGAGGGAATCGTAGATAAGGTTTTTGTAACTGGATGCCTTTCTGAAAGGTATAAACCCGATTTACAAAAGGAAATCCCAAGTGTGGACCAATATTTTGGCACTACAGAACTTCCTGCCCTATTAAAGGCTTTAGAAGCTAATTATAAACATGAATTAATTGGAGAACGTCTAACAACCACTCCAAAAAATTACGCTTATTTAAAAATCGCTGAAGGTTGTGATCGACCTTGTTCATTTTGTGCAATTCCTATAAT
This sequence comes from uncultured Flavobacteriales bacterium, assembly GCA_913063255.1. Classification (GTDB taxonomy): domain Bacteria; phylum Bacteroidota; class Bacteroidia; order Flavobacteriales; family Flavobacteriaceae; genus Marifrigoribacter. Next base: position 2,184 of record CAJXYJ010000005.1, read on the forward strand.
GAGAGGGAAGCATAAAAGTACACCTATGGAAGAATTGGTGATTGAAGCAGAAAAATTAGCTAAAAATGGCGTAAAAGAACTAATTCTAATAGCACAAGATTTAACCTATTACGGACTTGATATTTACAAAAAAAGAAACTTAGCAGAACTACTTAGAGAGTTGATTAAGGTAGAGGGGATAGATTGGATTCGTTTGCATTATGCATATCCAACAGGCTTTCCATTGGATGTTTTAGAAGTAATGAGAGATGAACCAAAGGTTTGTAATTATATCGATATTCCATTGCAGCATATTTCAGATTCTATTTTAAAGTCGATGAGACGTGGATCTGGAAAAGAAAAAGTGAATAAACTACTTAACGATTTTAGGGAGACGGTACCTAATATTGCCATAAGAACTACACTAATCGTTGGTTACCCAGGAGAAACCGAAGAAAATTTTCAAGAGTTAAAAGAATGGGTAAGTGCAATGCGATTTGAACGTTTAGGTTGTTTTACGTATTCTCATGAAGAAAATACCCATGCCTTTAATCTGGTAGATGACGTCCCTGAAGATGTAAAAATGCAACGTGCAAATGAGATTATGGAAATACAATCTCAAATTTCTTGGGAACTTAATCAAGAAAAAATAGGAAAAGAGTTTAAGGTTGTTATTGATCGTAAAGAAGGAAGTTATTTTGTAGGTAGAACTCAATTCGACAGTCCAGATGTAGATAACGAAGTCTTGATTAATGCAGAAAAAGGATATCTTCGTACTGGTGATTTTGCAATGGTAAAAATTACTGGGGCAGAAGACTTTGATTTGTACGCAAGTGTCGTATAATCTATTTACTTTATAAGGAAATGTTATAAAAAGTAAAGCCCATATCTTATTATAAAAATTTAAATATTATCTATATTAGATTTTTATAGAATGAATATTTTTAAATGGCTAAATCATTACTTTTTATACCCGATATTTCCGGTTTTACTCAATTTGTAAAAACTACAGAAGTTGAACATAGCCAGCATGTTATTGCAGAACTGTTGGAGGTAATTATTGATGCAAATACTCTAAATCTTGAATTAGCAGAAATAGAAGGGGATGCTTTGTTCTTTTATAAAGAAAACATACAGCTAACACAACAATCTCTTTTAGAACAAATAAAAACTATGTATACGGCCTTCTATAGCCATCTAAAACTTTTAGAAAAAAATAGAGTCTGTACCTGTAATGCCTGTGCTACAGCACCAAAACTGCAACTAAAAATTATCATACATGCAGGTAACCTACAATTCATTGAAGTTAAAGGAAATCGTAAACCCTTCGGGAATGTTGTAATAGAAGCGCATCGCTTATTGAAAAATTCGGTTCCAAATGATAATTATGTATTGATAAGTTGCGAATTAGAAAATGAAATTGGAAAACTCCAGAATATTGAAAGTGATTTATTAAGCTTTCAAGCGGGAAGAGACTCTTACGATTCCAAAGAAATAAAATATCAATATGCATTAATTGAAATTTCAAAGTTGCAGATAAAAACTTTTGAAGAACCTAAGTTTGTTACATTTAATAGCCTTCCAAATATTAGTTTTGAAAAGGTTTTTAATGTTTCAGCAGAAGTTTTAATTGAGCAAATAACCAATTATAAAAATCGTCATAACTGGGTAGAGGGCGTTGATGAGTTTATTTATAATGAACATGAAGTAACAAGATTAGGAACAGAACATGTTTGTGTGATTAATGGAAAACAATTAATGTTTAAGACTATCACAAAAAAAGGGAAGCCGAATCAAATTATTTATGGAGAACTAACTAAAATACCTTTCCTTATTGACGAGTTGTATCAGTTTTTTATTATAACTCCAAAATCTAATAATTCTTGCTTATTAGATTTAGAAGTATATTGGAAAGTAAAGTCTCCTATTAAGAAAATGATAATTGCATTGTTTGTTAAAAAACAAATACTTAAAAGCAATACAAAAGCAATGAATAATTTATATTGTTATTTAAGTGAAAATAAATAGATTAATAATAGATTGAAAGCTAATTACTTCTAAATACAAATACAATGAGAACTTCTGTTTTTTTGCTCTTTATTCTTCTTGTTTCGTGTAAATCAGAAATTAATAAAACAAAGGAAACCCTTTCAGATACAAATGATAAGGGGATTCATCAACTACCTACACCAGCATTAAGCAGTAGCTCTTTGCCTAAGCTTTATAGTAATGGGGAAGAATTATATATGTCCTGGGTTGAAAAACAAGATACTGTATCGGTTTTAAAATATTCTTTTTTTAAAAATAATAATTGGAGTATCCCTGAAGAAATAGTATCTGGTACAGATTGGTTTGTGAACTGGGCAGATTATCCAGCAATAGCCGAAAATAATGGAAATATATTAACCAATATTCTTCAAAAATCAGCTAGCGGATCCTATACCTATGATGTAAAACTTAACTTGTATTCCAAAGAAAATAAGAATTGGAAAAACAACTTTCTTCTCCACCACGACAGCACCCAAAGTGAACATGGTTTTGTTTCTATATTGCCTTATGAAAAAGATTCCTTTTTTGTGACTTGGTTGGACGGAAGAACTACAGTAAATGTCCCTAAAGGGGAAGAACAAATGACAATTAGAGGTGCAGTTATTAATAAAAATGGAGAGATAGAACAAGATAGTTTATTGGATGATCGGGTTTGTGATTGTTGCAATACTGCAGCAACCATGACAACTAATGGACCTGTTGTTGTGTATAGGGATCGGTCTGAAGAAGAGATAAGAGACATTAGTATTGTACGATGGAAAAATGGGAATTGGACGCAACCAGAAACTGTAATTGAAGATAATTGGCTAATTCCGGGTTGCCCAGTTAATGGACCAGAGATTGATGCTTTGGGGTCAAATATTGCTATGGCTTGGTTTACAGCTGAAAATGAAAATCCAAGAGTGCAGGTAGTGTTTTCAGAGAATAGTGGTAAAACCTTTGGACTTCCATATAGAATTGATGCTGGAAATGCAATTGGTAGAGTAGATGTTATGATGTTAAATAATGATTCTGCTGCAGTACTTTGGATGGAGCCACAAGGAGTTGATACTGTTATTCAGTTGGTGAAAGTATCTACTAATGGGGCGATAAATGATCCTGTCACAATTTCTAAAACTAGGTCTGAAAGATCTTCTGGTTTCCCGCAATTGGAAGTTGTAGGAGACAAAGTGTATATTGCTTGGACTTCTTTAGAGAATGTAGAACCTACCATTAGAGTTGCTTCCCTTTTAATAGAAGATTTATAAATATAGTATATTGAAAACACTGCTTATCATCGGTCATACTTTTCCAGAGCCAGCAACAACAGCAGCAGGAACAAGAATGATGCAGATTATTTCTTTATTTTTAGAACAAGGATATAAAATAACTTTTGCTTGTACAGCATTGGTTTCCGAGAAATCGGAAGCCCTTTCAAATTATGGAATTAATTCGATTGCTATTAAGTTAAACGATGAAAGTTTTAACGAGTTTATCAAAGATTTAAAACCTTCGATAGTACTTTTTGATCGTTATATAACCGAAGAACAATTTGGTTGGCGTGTTGTAGAATCTTGTCCTGATGCATTAAGAATATTAGACACAGAAGATTTGCACTTTCTAAGAAAGGCTAGAGAAGAAGCGGTTAAAAAAGGAATTGATGTAAAGGATGCTAATTTATTTTCTGAAGTTGCAAAACGTGAAATTGCTAGTATTTATCGTTGTGATTTATCACTAATAATTTCTGAGATTGAAATGGATTTGCTTGAAAATACATTTAACATATCTAAACGTATTTTGTTTTATTTGCCATTTGTAATTAATAGTTTATCCAAGAGTGAAATGGAGTCGCTTCCCACTTTCGAGGATAGAAATCATTTTATAGCCATTGGAAACTTGATGCATTCACCTAATGTAGATTCGGTTTTATATTTAAAAAATGAAATTTGGCCAGAAATACGGAAACTACTTCCAAAGACAGAACTTCATGTTTATGGAGCTTATGCTCCGCAGAGAATTCAAGAATTACATGATTCTAAAAATAGATTTTTAATAAAAGGATGGGCAAAAGAGGTTTCTGAGCTTATGAAGAACGCTAAAGTTTGTTTGGCACCTTTACGATTTGGTGCTGGCTTAAAAGGAAAGTTATTGGATGCAATGATTTACGGAACGCCTAGCGTAACGACATCCATAGGAGCGGAGGGAATGTATAGTTCAGAATTTAAAGCAGGAAGAGTAAATGATGATGTTAAAGATATTGTTTCAAATGCGGTTTCATTATATACACATAAAGACGAATGGCTTCAGGAACAGAAAAACGGATTCGTAGTTTTAGAAAATCGTTTTCAAAAAGATCTTTTTTCCGAAGATTTTAAAAATACAATCCATCAACTTCAGGAACATAAAATAAAACACAGAGAAAATAATTTTATCGGACAGATTTTTCAACACCATTCTTTAAAAAGTACCAAGTATTTAAGTAAATGGATTGAGGAGAAAAATAAATAGGGATTTAACTCTAAGGAAGAAAATATGCGTAGATCTAAAAAAGCTTTTATTATTGTTTTTGTACTCCTTAATATTTATGGTTTACTTTGTGGCGTGATATATTTTTTTCAAGAAAACCTTATTTTTTTACCTAGCTTACTTTCTCAAGAACATACTTTTGAAATGGAATATCCTTTTGAAGAAATTATGCTTACAACTACTGATGGGGCCCAACTTAACGGACTGCATTTTAAAGCGAAAAATTCTAAAGGTGTCATTCTATACTATCATGGAAATGCTGGAGATTTACAGGGTTGGGGTCAGTCCACACAATATTTTGTGGATATGGATTATTCGGTAATAATTATGGATTATCGTGGTTATGGGAAGAGTACTGGAAAAAGATCTATGGAGAATCTATATGAAGATGCTGAATTGTGGTATGACTTTACAAAGAAAGATTATCAGGATAACCAAATTACGGTCTATGGCAGGAGTTTGGGAACCACTTTTGCAACTTATATAGCATCACAAAATAAAGTAAAGAACCTTGTATTAGAGGCTCCGTATTATAGTATGGAAGAAATTGCAAAATCTAGATTTCCATTTTTACCTATCAAGCTTTTATTGCATTATAAATTTCCAACCTATCAATATATTAATCAAGTAGATTGTCCAATTACAATTTATCATGGTACAAAAGATAGGGTGATAGATTATAAAGAAGGAATGCGTTTGTTTGAAAGTATAGTAAAAGAAAATAAGAGTCTAATTAGCATCCCAGCTGGAGGTCATAATGATTTAGTTTCTCTAAAAGAATACTCAAATACGATTAATGAGGTCTTGGAAAAAGATTAATTTCTATTTTTTTCTTGAATTTTCCGAACTATAGAAGCCGCTGTATTTCTTGGCATAATTCGAGGAAGTTTTGACAAAAATTTATTAAATTTTCCAGGAACGACTACTGTTTTTCCTTTAAGCATCGCTTTGTATCCATAGGTAGCAACTTGATTTGGACAAGCAATATTAAATCCAATTTTATTTTCACTTGTCTCTTGTGATACTACTTCCTGAAATGAGGTGTTTGTTTGACCAGGACATAATACAGTTACCGTAACTCCTGTGCCTTTTAACTCATTTGCAATAGCTTCAGAAAAGGAAAGAATATAGGCCTTAGAAGCATAATAAATTGCCATTAGTGGGCCTGGTTGAAAAGCAGCTAAGGATGACATATTTAAAATTTTACCAGACTTTCGTTCTACCATCCCAGTTAATAACAACTTTGTTAAATGCGTAGTAGTCATGATATGCAAATTTAACATCGCTGATTCCCGTTGCCAATCTGTATCTGCGAAAGTTCCAAATAAACCAAATCCTGCATTATTGATCAATACGTCTATGGGAATGTTTTTAATTTCATTAAATATCTCCTCTGCGATATTAATAATACTAAGGTCTTTTACTAATATTGTTATTTTAGTACTATAGTTTTTTTGAAGTTCTTTTTTAGTTTTTTCAAGTTTATCAGCATCGATATCTATTAGAATAAGATTGTAGTTATCCTTCGCTAATAATAGCGCTAATTCATATCCTAAGCCTGAAGCTCCTCCAGTTACTAATGCGGTTTTAACAGACATATTTATAGATGGTTATTGAGTTTGCAAGATAATTTAATTTTGATAGAAGACATTATACCAAGATATTATATTTTACAATCCTGAATAAACGTTCTATACAACAAGATAAGAACCAATAATAGACAAAATGTATTTTATAAATTGTTTAAATAGCTTTACTAAGATTCCATTTTATCAGATAACTCAAACCATCGTTCGGTCTTCGTTTCTAATTTTTGTATGAGTTCTTGTAATATAATTGACTGTTTGCCAATTTCGTCATTATCCCAATTCTCAGTAGTAAATTTTAATTCTAAGTTTTCTTTTTCTCGTTCTAATTTAGCAACTTCACTTTCAAGTTTCGTGTGTTCTTTTTGTTCCTTATAGCTTAACTTAGATTTGTTGTCTTGTGTTTTCCAATTGTTTTTTGAAGAAGTGTTTTCTTCTAAAACCACTTTCTTTTCTTTGACTTTACTGTCTTCATAAGCTCTAAAGTCTGAGTAATTTCCAGGAAAATCTTCAATTACTGTATTCCCTCTAAAAATGAATAAGTGATCTACAATTTTATCCATAAAATAGCGATCATGAGAAACTACTAAAAGACAACCAGGAAAGTCCAATAGAAAGTTTTCCAGTACATTTAATGTGACTATATCTAAATCGTTGGTAGGTTCATCCAAAATTAGAAAATTAGGATTCCTAATTAGAACGGTACATAAATATAAACGTTTGCGCTCCCCTCCACTTAATTTTTCTACAAAATCATATTGTTTCTTTCTATCGAATAAAAAGCGTTCTAGTAATTGTTGAGCTGAAATTTGTCTCCCTTTTTTTAAGGGTATAAAATCACCAAATTCTCTAACTACTTCAATTACTTTTTGGCTTTCTTTTATAGGAATCCCATCTTGTGTATAATATCCAAATTTTACGGTATCTCCAATTACAACTTTGCCTGCTTCTGGAGCGATACTACCAGTAATCATATTTAAAAAAGTAGATTTTCCGGTTCCGTTTTTACCAATAATACCAATTCGTTCGCCTTTTTGAAAATTATACTCAAACTTGTCCAGTATTTTTTTATCATCAAATGATTTTGATATGGAATGCAATTCGACAATCTTAGTTCCCAATCGTTCCATATTCAATTCTAATTGAACTTCGTGATCGTTTCTTCGTTGATGCGCTCTATTTTTAATGTCTTGAAAATCATCAATTCTAGACTTACTTTTAGTAGTTCTCGCTTTTGGTTGCCTACGCATCCAGTCCAGTTCTTTTTTGTAGAGTTGTTTTGCTTTGGTGGTTTCAGATGCAAAATTTTCGATTCGAGCATCTCTTTTTTCAAGGTAATAACTATAATTACCCTTATAACCATGAAGAACACCTTCGTCTAACTCAACAATTTCATTACAAACCCGCTCTAAGAAAAACCGGTCGTGAGTAACCATAAATAAGGTAATGTTGCTTTTTGCAAAGAATTCTTCTAGCCATTCTATCATTTCTAAATCTAAATGATTGGTAGGCTCATCTAATATTAATAGTTGCGGTTGTGCTAATAATGCATTAGCCAATGCCAATCGCTTTTTTTGACCTCCACTCATCGTGGCTACTTTTTGGTCTAGATCAACTAATTTTAATTTGGATAATACTTGTTTGTAAACGGTTTCAAAATCCCAAGCCTGATTTGCTTCCATGGCATCAAAAGCTTTTTGATAAGCATCTGTATCCTCAGGATGAAGTAAAGCATTTTCATAATCTGCAATAATTTTTATAATAAAATTATCGGAAGTTTGAATGATTTCTTCAATCGTACAATTTGGATCTAGTTTGGGTTCTTGAGAAAGGAAGGATATTTTAATGTTTTTTCTTGAAACTACCTTGCCCGTATCAGGCATATCATCCCCAGAAATAATATTCAATATGGAAGTTTTTCCAGTACCGTTTTTAGCAACAAAGCCTATTTTTTGCCCTTCATTAATACCAAAGGAAAGGTTTTTAAACAAAACTCGTTCTCCAAAAGATTTAGAAATATTTTCAACAGATAAGTAATTCACAATTCAATTTTTTGCAAATTAAGGTGTTTTTATTTACTAAAAACAGAATTAATTTTAATATTCCTAAGGTTAGGTTATATTTGCTTAAAACAACCCAATCAATATGAAATATACCTACCTGCTATTTTTCATTGTTTTAGCACTTAATTTTACCTCCTGTGTTTCTACCAAGCAGCTTACTTATTTGCAAGAAAATGAAGAAACTGTAGATAGCTTAATGACGGTTAGAAAAATCCAAGAACCATATCGATTGCAAGTGAATGATTTGTTAAGTATTCGTATGAAAGCACTAGATCAAAATGAGGTTGGGATTTTTAACCCTATAAATGACGCAAATCCAAATGCTACAGGGGAAGAAAAATTGTATTATGATGGTTTTGTAGTAGATCTTCATGGGAATATTCGGATTCCTAGTTTTGGTGAAATGCAGGTTTTAGGTTATACAGTAGAGGAGGTAAGAAAAAAAATCGAAGAGCGGATGCTTGAGGTTTTTTTTAAGGAAGAAGCAAATATTTTTGTTACTGTAAAAATATCTGGTATACGATATACTATAAATGGAGAGATAAATAATCCTGGTTCAACCATAATTTATAGAGATGAAGTAACTATTATGGAAGCTATTGCTAATAATGGAGATATAAGTGTAGTTGGTGATCGTACTAATGTTGTTGTTATTCGTCAATATCCTTTAGGTCAAAAAGTACACCATATTGATTTAACAGATATAAATGCAATGAATTCCCCTTATTATTATGTAAAGCCAAATGATTTAATTTTAATCAATCCATTGCCTCAAAAATCTACTGGATTTGGTGTCACTGGCTTAAGTTCCTTTACTACTATTTTATCTTTAATAACAGTTACTATAACTACTGTTTTATTAATTAAAACATTATAGTATGAGCGAAGAATTTGAAATATACGAGACTCATACTACTTTCGATTTTAAAGGCTTTCTGTTTAAATTACTTAGTTATTGGCCCTTATTTTTAATTTCCATTTCTATTGGTTTTAGTATTGCTTATTATACAAATGTTAGAAAGTTACCTGTTTATAAAATGGATACGACGATCTCTATAAAAGACGATCAAAACCCGTTTTTTACATCGAATACCAGTTTGGTTTTTAACTGGGGAGGAACAACTGATAAGGTAAATACTGCCGTAATTACCCTAAAGTCACGTTCTCATAATGAGAAAGTAGTGGATCGATTACAGTATTATATCAATTATCAAAAAGATGGAAAGTATCAAAAAGTAGATGCTTATAAAAAGACTCCTTTTATAGTTGAAATAGATACTTTAAAAAACCAAATATTAGGAAAGGATTTTCAAATTAGATTTAAAGATTCAGTAACTTTTACACTAACTATAGTCTTTGAGAAAGACAAAAATTATCCCCTTCAAAATTATTATAGTAAAGAAAAAAACTCTAAATATTTTGAGACACAAGAGTATTCTAATGATTTTAAAATAGGCCAAAAAATTGAATTACCTTTCTTTAGCGGGACTATTTTGCCAAACCCAGAGCTGAATATAATCCCTGATAAATTGTATTATTTCAATTTTTGGAATTTTGATTATATCGTGAGAAAATATATGGCTATTAATATTAGGCCAGTTTCTAAAGGATCTTCTGTACTGCGATTGAGTTTAGTTGATAAGAATAAGGCGAAAATTGTTGATTATTTAAATAGTTCAGTACAGGTATTAAGTGAAGATATGCTGGAACGGAAAAATTTATTTGCGACCAAAACCATAAAATTTATTGACAGTAGCCTTGCAAATAAATCTAATGAATTATTAGGAGTTGAAGAAGAGCTGAATAAATTTATGGTTAAGAATAATATCTATGATTTAGAAGCTGAAGGACAGGAAATTAAAGCCAAACTAATAGCTTTAGATTTGCAAAAGGAAGATATAGATCGACAGCTAAATTATTATAGGGTTCTTGAAGAATACTTGCTAATTAAAAATGACTACCGTGAAATACCGGCACCCTCAGTAGCAGGAATTACCGAAGAAAGTATAGCGGCAAGTGTAGGTAAAATTATTATTCTGGCTGAAGAACGAACTAACTTAGAGTATACCTTTAAAGAAGATGCTCCAGTATTTAAAGATATAGATCGACAAATCAATGCTGTTAAAGAAGTTCTTTTAGAAAACATCAAGTCCTCAAAAGGGTTGTTAGTTGATGAAATTCAATCCATTAATAGAAATATTTCTAAATACGAATCTGAAATTCAAAAACTACCTAAAGAACAACAAGAGCTTTTAAAAATTGAACGTCGTTATAATTTAAGTGAAGGAACCTATAATTTATTTCTTTCTAAACTTAGTGAAGCAGGAATGGTAAAAGCTGCGAATGTTAGTGATGTGATGGTAATTGACTCCGCTAAGGATACTGGTGGAGGTAAAGTAGGACCAAATACACAGCTTAATTATATGATGGCGGTATTATTTGGATTACTAATTCCTTTTTTAATTGCATTTATTCGAGTGTTTTTCAATACAAAAGTTAATAAAATTGAGGATATTCAACGATTATCAAAAATTCCGGTTTTGGGGATTATAGGTAAAAATAGAACTAAAGAAAATTTAGCGGTTTTAAACAAATCAAAATCCTCCATTGCAGAATCTTTTAGAGGATTGCGCTCAAGTCTTCAATTTATTTATAAAAAACAAGGAATAGAAGGTGCTAAGACTGTTTTAATTACTTCTTCTATAAGTGGTGAAGGAAAAACGTTTTGTTCCATTAACATCGCTTCTGTTTTTGCTTTAAGCAATAAAAAGACGGTTATCGTTGGTTTAGATTTAAGAAAGCCTAAAATATTTGGAGATTTTGAGATAGACAATAAAATAGGAGTTGTTAATTATTTAATTCACAATGCCAATTTAGATCAGATTATTCAAAAAACGAAAGTGGATCATCTAGATGTAATTACCTCTGGCCCTATTCCCCCAAACCCTTCCGAATTATTAATGGGAGATATGATGGATAATTTAATTAATGAATTAAAAAAGACTTACGATTACATCATTTTAGATTCTCCCCCTATAGGCTTGGTCTCAGATGCCTTAGAATTAACAAAATATGCGGATGCGACTATATATATAGTAAGACAAAACTATACCAAAAAGGGAATGTTTAATTTTATTAACGATAAATATAAAACTGGAGAGGTTTCTAATATTAGTTTTGTGTTGAATTTCTTTGAAGAAAAAGCAAAATATGGATACGGATACGGTTATGGATATGGAAACTATGGAAAAGGGTATCATGAGAGTGTTAAAAAACCGTCATTATTAAAACGTGTGAAAAAAGTGTTTAATCGGAAGTAGGTTAACTTCTAGTATACAGTATCAGGTATTTGGCATCAGGTATCAGGTATCAGGTATCAGGTATCAGGTATCTGGTATCAAATATTCAGAATCAAGAATCAGGAGTAATTATATTTAAAACGAAATCCATTGTCCCCTTGAGGGGACTTTAGGGGTGTCCTTATCAGGTCTTCAGGTTAAATAAATTTATTCAGATCAAGATTGATTATATTTATAACGAAAATCCATTGTCCCCTTGAGGCGTTGCATTGAGTTTATCGAAATGGGACTTTAGGGCTGTCTTTTTCCAATGTTTTATAAGTGTAAATTATCCGAAATAAAATAAATTATAATTGTAACGAAAATCAATTGTCCCCTTGAGGGGACTTTAGGGGTGTATGAAAAACAAAATAATACCATATAAACCTTACCTTAAAGATTTAGCCAGAAAATTAAGAAAGAACAGCACTCTATCTGAAGTCCTTTTATGGCAAAAGATAAAATAAAAAGGGTTTGGAGTGCAGTTTCATCGGCAAGTACCTATGTTGGATTATATTGTAGATTTTTATTGTCATGAAATTCAATTAGCAATAGAGATCGATGGTAATAGTCATGAATATAAGTACTTTGAAGATGTGGAGCGACAAAACAGATTAGAAAATTATGGTGTTGTATTTCTTCGGTTTAAGGATTTAGAGGTGAAAAAAGATATGTTTAGTGTTGAATTGGCAATTTTGGAAAAAGTAAATGAATTACAAAAACACCCCTAAAGTCCCCTCAAGGGGACAATCCCATAAAGCTAAGAAACTAATTCCCAATTAAAGTAATAAACCAAAGTGACAAATTTTAAAAATATAACCCTTTAATAAATAACTAGTGTCCCCTCAAGGGGACTTTAGGGGTGTCTTATTAAGCATGCCCTTAGAATTAAATTATTCAAATCAAGAATTCTACCATAAATAAACCACCTAATTCTCCATTTCTCTAACAAGGAATTTTATATTTGCAAAACAAAATATTTTAACTTGAAAAAAGACCCCACCATAGCAATAATAGGATTAGGTTACGTCGGACTACCATTAGCAGTTGCATTCGCAGCAAAGTATAATGTTATAGGTTTTGACATCAACTCCAAACGTGTTTCTGAATTGAACCAAGGAAACGATTTTACCCTAGAAATTTCTAAAGAGGAATTGCAAGAAGTGTTGGATACTTCCAAATCCTTCGGATTAGAAGTCACCGACGATGCTTCCAAAATAGAAGCCGCACAGGTGTATGTTATTACGGTTCCAACCCCAACTAACAAATACAACCAACCCGTTCTTATTCCTCTTCAAAAGGCAAGTGAGGCGGTTGGGAAAGTTCTCAAAAAGGACGATGTGGTTATTATAGAATCTACGGTGTACCCTGGAGTTACGGAAGATGTTTGTGTTCCTATATTGGAAAAAGTTTCTGGACTCAACTTTAACAAAGATTTTTATGCAGGTTATTCCCCAGAACGTATCAATCCAGGAGATAAAAAGCATACCGTGACAAAAATATTGAAGGTTACTTCGGGTTCTACTCCTGAAACCGCACAATATGTAGATGACTTATATGCATCCATTATTACTGCAGGGACACATTTAGCTCCATCGATTAAAGTTGCTGAAGCGGCCAAAGTAATTGAAAATTCTCAGCGGGATATCAATATCGCTTTTGTAAATGAACTGTCTAAAATATTTCGATTATTAGATATAGATACCCAAGAGGTATTAGAGGCTGCTGCTACCAAATGGAATTTTATAAAGTTTACTCCAGGATTAGTTGGGGGTCATTGTATAGGGGTAGATCCTTATTATTTAGCACAGAAGGCTATGGAAGAAGGTTATAATCCAGAAATTATTTTAGCAGGACGTAGAATGAATGACGGAATGGGGTCTTATGTTGCTCATGAAGTGGTAAAACTTATGATTAAAAAAGACGGGAAAGTCAAAAATGGGAATGCCCTAGTAATGGGAATCACATTCAAAGAAAATTGCCCTGACATAAGAAACAGTAAAGCTATCGATGTGATTACGGAATTAAAAAACTACCACCTAAATGTAGATGTTTTTGATCCTTGGGCTAATGGGCAAGAGGTGAATAATGAATTTGGAATTTCCTTGATTTCAGAAGCGAAAAAATTAAAAGAAAACTACGATGCTATTGTTTTAACCGTATCGCATCAAGAGTTTTTAGATTTTAATATAGAGCAATATACTTCAGACACTTCGGTAGTGTTTGATGTTAAATCCTTCTTTCCAGAAGATAAAATAGATGGAAGACTTTGATAGTGAGAAGTGAATGGTGAAGAGTGAAAAGTGAAGAGTGAATGGTGAAAAGTGAGACGTGAAAAGTATAAAATGAAGAAAGATTAGTGAAAAGATAGAAAGGGAAGGGAAGTATATTGAATATTTGAAAATAAATTATTGTAATGAAATTCAAAAGTCCAAATTTAGCACAAACTTCCACTCACCGTTCACTAATCACGACTCACTAATAAAAAATATGGATCATAAAGATTTAGACGTTTGGAAAAAGGGTATGGATTTAGTAGAAAAAATTTATTCCATTTCTAGCTCATTTCCAGATTCAGAACGATTTGGATTAACATCACAAATAAGACGAGCTGCAATATCCATTCCTTCAAATATTGCAGAAGGTGCTGGTAGAAAAAGCGATAAAGAATTATTACAATTTATTAGTATTGCTCTAGGATCATTAGCAGAAATAGAAACTCAGTATCTTATTGCTATTAGATTAAAATATATAGAAGAAAATAAATTAGTATTATCATTAATTGTAGAAGAAAGAAAATTACTATTAGGATTCAGAAATTATTTAAAAAGGAAGTAATTGGTGAGAAGTGAATAGTGATTAGTGAAAAGACTTGAGAGAGTAAATAATAAAATATAAAAGTATCTTAATGAAAAACATAAGTCTAAATTTAGTACAAACTACGATTCACCATTCACTCTTCACGACTCACTAATAAAATATTGTAATGAAATTCAAAAGTTCAACTTTAGCACAAACGACTACTCACGATTCACTAATCACGACTCACTAATAAAACAATGTAATGAAAAACATAAGTCCAAATTTAGCACAATCTACGATTCACAACTCACTATTCACGATTCACTAATGAAAATGTATACAACCCCTTACCACACCCAAGACCTTTCAAAGTTTAACTTTCTAATTACCGGAGGAGCAGGCTTTATTGGTTCCAACCTCGTAAAATATTTATTAAAATACGGTGCTAAAAAAGTTCGGGTACTGGATAACCTTTCTAATGGGTATCTAGAAAACATCCAAGAATTTAAGAACCATCCTTCCTTTGAGTTTATGGAAGGAGATATTCGTGACTTGGAGACTTGTAAAAAAGCCATGTTGGATATCGATTATGTATCCCATCAGGCAGCTTTAGGATCTGTGCCACGTTCTATAGAAAACCCTATTTTATCTAACGATGTAAACGTATCGGGTTATTTAAATATGTTAGTAGCACAAAAAGAAAGTGATACTGTTAAGAGATTGGTATATGCTGCTTCCAGTTCTACGTATGGAGATCATAAAGCATTGCCAAAAGTAGAAGATACTATTGGGAAACCATTATCACCTTATGCGGTTACCAAATTGGTTAATGAGCTGTATGCCGATGTGTTTTACAAAACCTATGGTACTCAAATTATAGGATTGCGTTACTTTAATATTTTTGGGCCTAAGCAAAGCCCAAATGGAGCCTATGCAGCAGTAATTCCTTTGTTTATGCAATCTTTACAAGATGATAAATCTCCAACCATTCATGGGGATGGTGGACAAACCAGAGATTTTACATATGTAGAAAATGCAGTACAAGCAAATGTGCGCGCATTTTTCGCCCCAGAAGAAGCTGTAAATAATGTTTATAATATCGCTTTTGGAGATCGGATAAGCCTAAATACCCTTTGGGAGGATTTAAAATCCATTTCAGGAAAAGAACTTTCCGTAAATTATGGACCAAGCCGAAGAGGAGATGTACGCGATTCTTTGGCAGATATTTCTAAAGCCAAACAATTGTTAGGTTACGATCCATTATTTTCTGTGAAGGATGGGATGAGATTTACTTGGGAGTATTTTTGTAATAAGTAAAAAACACCCCTAAAGTCCCCTCAAGGGGACAATCCATAAAAGCAACTTAGAACTAGTGTCCCCTTTAGGGGGTGTCCTTATCAGGTCTTCAGGTTAAATAAATTTATTCAAATCAAGATTGATTATATTTATAACGAAATCCATTGTCCCCTTGAGGGGACTTTAGGGGTGTCCTTTCAAAACCATTTCATAACATTATTAAAAATAACTCCCCAATAAATAAAACTTCCCTAAATTTCTATTATTTTTAAACTTTATAAGACTTAAACCTACAAATGAGTATCAAAGAAGACGAAACTTGGCTATACGAGATATCTGCAAAGCACAAATTAATAGATCTTAACTTTAAGGAGATATGGCGCTATCGAGATTTGTTGATACTTTTTGTTAAACGCGATATTGTTACGGTTTATAAACAAACCATTTTAGGTCCATTATGGTATTTAATTCAGCCTTTATTTACTTCTATTATTTTTACCTTAGTATTTAATAATTTAGGAAATATTCAAACAGGAGGAGTGCCCCCCTTTTTATTTAACCTTGCAGGGATTACCGCATGGAACTATTTTAAGGTATGCCTTACAGGATCCTCCAATACCTTTAGAGCAAACGCAGGTCTATTTGGGAAAGTATATTTTCCAAGGGTGATTATGCCCTTATCAATAACTATTTCCAATTTATTGAAGTTTGGGATACAATTATTTATTTTCATTGGGTTTTATATGTATTATTATTTTGCAAAAGGCTTTGATCTTGGATTTAATAATACCCTAATATTATTTCCAATATATGTGATGATGATGGCATTGTTAGGGCTGGGCTTAGGAATGATCATTTCTTCATTTACTACAAAATATCGTGATTTGAAGGTTTTAGTAGGTTTTGCGGTTAGTTTGTTAATGTACTTGTCTGCGGTTCCTTATCCCTTGGCAGAAGCACAAAACAAATTTCCTGACTATGCATTTCAATTTGTAAAATATAATCCTGTAACTCAAATAATAGAAGGGTTTAGATATATGCTTTTAAATACAGGGAGTTTCAGTTGGACAAGTGTGGGTTATACCCTAGTTGTTTGTTTCGTCACTTTTTTAATTGGATTGATCATTTTTAACAAAACAGAGAAATCTTTTATTGATACAGTTTAGATAGTGAATAGTGAGAAGTGAAATGTTTTAAAAAAGAATTAAAATAGGAATATATATAATAATGAAAATTAAAAGTCAACGGTTAGCAAAAACTACTATTTACTACTCACTATTCACTATTCACTAAAAAGAAACATGGGAGTTATTTTAAAAATAGAAAATATAAGTAAACAATACCGATTAGGAATGGTAGGAACAGGAACCTTGTCTCATGATTTAAATCGATTTTGGGCAAAAATAAGAGGGAAAGAGGATCCTTATTTAAAAGTGGGTGCGGTAAATAACAGAACAGCCAAAGCCACAGAGGAATATGTTTGGGCATTACAGGATATTAATTTTGAAGTGCAAGAAGGAGAAGTACTAGGCATCATTGGTAAAAATGGTGCAGGAAAATCTACCTTATTAAAAATACTCTCTAGGGTAACCAGCCCCACCACTGGAACTATAAAAACCAAAGGACGTATTGCTTCTTTGCTAGAAGTAGGTACCGGTTTTCACCCTGAACTTACCGGAAAAGAAAACATTTACTTAAACGGAGCCATTTTGGGCATGACCAAAGCAGAGATTATCTCTAAAATAGATGAGATTGTTGAGTTCTCAGGTTGTGAATTGTATATTGATACCCCTGTAAAAAGGTATAGCAGTGGGATGCGGGTACGTTTGGCCTTTGCCGTTGCCGCGCACTTAGAGCCTGATATTTTGGTGATAGATGAGGTCTTGGCGGTTGGAGATGCCGAATTTCAAAAAAAAGCCATTGGCAAAATGCAAGATATTAGTAGAAGTGATGGTAGAACGGTATTGTTTGTAAGTCATAATATGGCAGCAGTAAAAAGCTTATGTACCAGAGCAATTGTTTTAGAAGATGGGAAAATTGAATTTGAAGGCTCTACCGATGAGGTTGTAAGTCATTATTTAAAAGGGGGAGCAAAATTATTTAATACAAAAGAATTTGATGAAAATTTTGAAAATGAAATTTTTAAGCTAGAACAAATAAGTGTTAATAATTCTGGCAAAGAAATTCTTGAACCAATAATTGAAAGTGAAGAAATTGAGTTAACAACAAGTTTTAGAATAAAGTCAACAAATCCAGAAAAGTACCACATTACCTACCATTTAATTAATGAATTAGGAGAACCTATGTTTTCTTTTTCTAATACTCAAAATGTTCCATTACAAACTGGGTTGAATTCATTATGTTGTTATTTTCCTAAGGGCTTTTTACAGTCTGGTCAATACTTTTTATCACTTTTAGTTATCGAAAACAAAAAGAAAGCTGTTTTTGTTGAAAGGGATATTTTAAGTTTTGTGGTTGTAGATGCAGGTAGAGAACTAGGTGTGTATATGGGAAGAGAGCCTGGGTATATTAGGCCTAATTTTAATTGGAAAAGACGTAGTTAATATGATCAACGTAACCAAAACATTTTTACCCCCACAGTCTGAATATGGAGCTATTTTAAAACGAGCTTGGGATTTAGGGTGGCTTACCAATAGAGGTGTTTTGGTGCAAGAATTGGAATCTAACTTAAAAGAATATTTACAAGTTCCAAACATCATCGCTACCACCAACGGAACCTTACCTCTACAAATAGCCATAAAAGCCTTAGGCTTAACAGGTGAAATTATAACTACGCCCTTTAGTTATGTAGCAACCACTTCCTCTATTGTTTGGGAAGGCTGTACCCCTGTTTTTGTGGATATACACCCAGAGTATTTAACCATAGACGAAACCAAAATTGAGGCTGCAATTACCTCAAAAACCATAGCTATTCTAGCTACACATGTATTTGGAAACCCCTGTGCGGTGGAGGAAATTGAAAAAATTGCAGAAAAGTATAATCTTAAAGTAATCTTTGATGCTGCTCATTGTTTTGGAGTTACTTATAATGGAAACTCTATTTTTAACTATGGGGATATAAGTACCTGTAGTTTTCATGCCACTAAATTGTTCCATACAGGAGAAGGTGGAGCTATGTTTTGTAATGATAAACTGCTATTTGATCAGTTATTTTATTCGCATAATTTTGGACACAATGGTCCAGAAGCATTTTATGGTATTGGCATTAATGCAAAGATGAGTGAGTTACAAGCAGCCATGGGATTAGCAGTATTGCCATATATGGGTAAAATAGTAAAGGCTAGACAAGTTATTGTTCAGTCTTATAATGAATTTTTTAAAGATGCCGACATACAACTTTTAAAAATTAAAGAACAAGTACAATGGAATTATAGTTATTATCCTGTTATTTTTAAGGATGAAAGTCAACTATTAAAAACACAAGCGGCTTTAAATGAACTTCAAATTTTTCCAAGGCGTTATTTTTATCCCTCTTTAAATACGATTCCTTATGTTAAAAGAGAAACCATGAAAATATCAGAATCTATTGCTTCTAGAGTTTTGTGTTTGCCTTTATATGATAGTTTAGAAATTGAAGATGTTAAACTAATTACAGCAACTATAATTCATTGTATATGAAAATAGCCATTATGCAACCCTATGTATTTCCGTATATTGGATACTTTCAATTAATTAATGCGGTAGATACCTTTGTGTTTTATGATGATGTTAACTTTATAAAAAAAGGATTTATAAATCGGAATACACTATTGGTTGATGGTGAAAAGTATCAATTCACAATACCATGTAAATCTATTAGTCAAAATAAATTAATCTTAGAAATTGATTTGTCTTTTGATGAGAAATCAAAGTCAAAGCTTTTAAAAACAATTGAGCAAGCCTATCAAAAGGCTCCCTTTTTTAATGTCGTATTTCCCTTATTGGAGCAGTTTATTAATAATAACGCCTCAAAAACAATTTCTGATTTTGCAATAGAGAGTGTGAAATTAATAGCAAATTATCTAAATATTAAAAAAAAATGGATAGTTAGTTCTATTAATCACTATGATACTAAAGAGTTTAAAAAAGAACAAAGACTAATTCAAATTGCAAAAAAAGAACAAACTACAATCTATATAAACCCCATTGGGGGCATTGATTTATACGATAAAGAGGATTTTGATGAAAAGCAACTCACCCTTAAATTCCTAAGGAGTGAGCCTAGTACATATAAACAGTTTACTAACGAATTTGTGCCTTATCTGTCTATTATTGATGTCATTATGTTTAATTCTATTGATAAAACAAAATCACTGTTAAATCAATATAAATTGATATGAAGCAACGTATAATTAATTTACTAGAGATTTTGGAAAAAATTTCAGATGGGCAATTAGTTGGAGGTAATACTTTTGATTATGTGGATAAAATCATAGAGAAAGCAACTATAAATGAAATTATCATAGAAAATGAATTAGTAGCTTTTATTGCTTATTATGATGATGATATAAAAAGCAAACAAGCTTTTTTAACTATGTTAGCGGTCAAACCTGAATTTCAAAATAAGGGTTATGCTGGAAAACTTCTTGAAAAAGCAATAAGTGATTTAGAAGTAAAAAACTTCAAATATATGGGATTAGAAGTTTTAAAAACTAATAAAGAGGCTATTGCATTTTATACAAAACATGGGTTTTATGTGGATGAATTAAGAGAGTTAAAGTATTATATGAAAAAAACAATTTAAAGATGCTAGTAAGTGTTTTAATGATAACTTATAATCATGAAGACTTTATTGTTCAGGCAATTAAAGGAGTTTTGATGCAGCAAACTAACTTTGATGTGGAATTAATAATTGGGAATGATTTTTCAACAGATAATTCAGATACTATTATAAATGATTTTATAGCGTATACTACCCATTCAAAAAAGATTAAATATTTTTTTCATGAAAGTAATTTAGGTATTCAAAATAATTTTAAATTTATTCAAGCTCTAGCAAATGGAAAGTATATGGCTATATGTGAAGGAGATGATTTTTGGACAGACCCATTAAAACTTCAAAAGCAAGTAGATTTTCTAGAAGCAAATTTAGAATATAGTTTGTGCTACACTCGTTTTGAAACATTAAATCAAAAAACAAAGGAATTGACTCCAGATTTTAATCAAAAGTATTTTCAAAATAATGAAGATTCAATTGATTTTGATTTTGAACACTTTCAAAAAGGCTGGCATATTGGGAATCAGACATTGGTATTTAGAAATTCGTTTTTTAATTTAGAAGTTCTTAAAAAATTTAAATATTTTAGGGATGTACATGTCATAGCACATTTACTAAAAAAAGGGAAAGGAGCTTGTCTAAATTTTATTGGAGCTACCTATCGTATTCATGATGGAGGTATACATTCTTCGGTTACTGAGTATAAAGGGCTTGAATTGAGTTATTTATGTTATAAAGAAATTTATTTAAGTAATATGAGAAATCAATATCTTAAAAGAAAATATCTGAAATCAAGCCAAAATTTTATTAATGTCAATATAAAAGATGGTTATTTGTTTAAAGCCTTTAGGATGAGTATTCAGCTTTTCATTATAAATTGGTCATTAATTGATTTGCTCAAAAACTTAAAACGTATTCTAACGGAAGCAATTAAAAACTAGAAAAATGAAGCCTTTGAATATTGCAGTTGTTGTAGGACAGTTTCCAATGGTTTCTGAAACGTTTATAATAAATCAAATTGGGTTTTTAAGACAGTCTGGACATCAGGTTGATATTTTATGTTTGGGTAAAAAGAATGGTTATTTTAATAACAACGAAGTTATAAGCAGATATAATTTAATGGAGAATGTATTTGTGTTTAAGTGGCTAGATTTAATGCCAATACATAAACTAGATCGTTTAATAAAAGCAACAAGCATACTTTTTAAAAGCATTAAAACTAAATCTTTCTTTAAGTTGATAGCCTCTTTAAATCCAATAAAATATAGAGATGATGCTATAAATTTCAATCAGTTTTTTAGAGTTTACTTTAACCATTATTTTGCCGTGAACAACTATGATATTATTCATATTCATTTTGCTAATAATGCAGTTCGGCTATTAAAGCAACTTAAGTATTTTGAAAATAGAGTTGTGGTAACATTTCATGGTTATGATGCTCATAATTTTGATGCTTCATATTACTCTGAATTGTTAAAGAGAAATCATATAAGATACACTGTAAATACAGAGTTTACTAAACAAAAAGTTATTAATTTAGGCTTTCCTGAAAATAGGATTACCATTTTACCAGTTGGACTTGATACTTCTTTTTTTAAACCAAATAAAAAAGAACACAAAGTTTTTACTGTTTTATTTGTTGGAAGGCTTATTGAATTAAAAGCACCTCATATCGCGATTAATATTATTGAGAAGCTAATTGGAAATGAACAATTAAAATTTCAACTAAATATTATTGGTGAGGGAGAGTATTTTGAGAAATGCAAAAGACAGATTTCAGAAAGGAAACTAAATAATTTTGTAACCTTACTTGGGAACAAATCACAAAAAGAATTAAAAGATAATATGAATGGGTCAGATGTATTTTTATTTCCAGGTATTGTCGATAAAAAAGGAAGATGTGAGGCACAAGGCCTAGTAGTACAGGAAGCCCAAGCCATGGAATTACCAGTATTGGTGTCAAATGTTGGAGGAATAAAGGAAGGGGTTAAAGATGGAGAAACAGGATATGTATTGACTGAGAATGATATTGATGGTTTTGCGGATAAATTAGAATATTTAATGAGTAATCCTGAACTGTTAAAAGAAATGGGTAAAAAAGGGCGAAAGTTTGTTATTGATATATATGATAATGCAGTTTTAGGGGAGAATTTATTAAAAGTTTATTACCTATGAAAAACCCATTAGTTTCAATAATTATCCCTACTTATAATCGTGCTACCCTCATTGGAGAAACTTTAGATTCAATTTTGGAACAGACCTATGTTTATTGGGAATGTATTGTTGTGGATGATGGGAGTACAGATGAGAGTGAAAAAGTGATAAATTTATATCGTGACAAAGATAAGCGGATTATATTTTATAAGAGACCAGAGGATAGGCCTAAAGGTGCAAATGCCTGTCGAAATTTTGGATTAAAACTTAGTAAGGGTAAATACATAAACTGGTTTGATAGTGACGATATCATGCATCCAGATAAACTACAGCTACAAGTTATGGCTCTGGAAAAAAGTGAAAACCCATTTTGTGTTTGTCAATCTTATTTATTTGAAGGGAGTATAGATAATGTTTTAGGATTGAAATCTAAACAAATTATATCAGAACAACCTTTTGATGATTTTTTATATAAAAAAAACATATGGTTAACACAAGCACCACTTTTAAACAAATCATTTTTAATTGATAATAATTATAAATTTGATGAAGAATTGCAGGCTGGTCAAGAATGGGAGTTCTTTACAAGAATTCTTTTTGTATATAGAATCTATGATACTATAGATATGCCTTTAGTTTATATAAGGAAACATAGCAATAGCATTTCTAAATTATCAAATTCAAATAAGCCTTTATGGTATTATTTTTTGGCTCGTTATAAAATTTATACACATTTTAATTCTAAATTATCAATAGAAAACATTAGCTACTTAAAGCGTTATTTTTTAATGATATATAAAATGTTATTAAGGCAATATGACTTTAAAAAAGCTTATAAAGTATGGTTAATGGCTTTATTTCCTGATAAAGATTACACAATAAAGCAACAAATATTACTAATAGTTTCTTTTTTTAGTTTTTTAATTTTTAGAAAAGGAGATGTTTTTTTAGTAAAAGTCGATCGTTGGGATAAATGAATGATTATACCTTAGTGTTGTGAATAATTAAATGAAGAAATGAAAAGAATAAAAAAAATTTTATTGAAGTTTAAACCTATTCTATATTATATGAAAGGCAAGAATTTACTAAATGACCCTTACTATATTGATGGAAGAAAAAAAGATAAATTAGAGAGGATAAAAAAACCTATAAGGACCGAAATAATCAATTTCATTTTATCACAATTTAAAAGAGAAACTTGCTATCTTGAAATTGGTGTTAGAAACCCTGCTCACAATTTTAATCATATAAAAGCCAATCTTAAATATTCTGTTGACCCAGGAATTGAGTTTGAAGAAAACCCAGTAGATTTTAAATTAACCAGTGACGATTTTTTTAAAAATTTATACGACAATAAGATTCTTTCCTCTGAAATTAAGTTTGATATTATATTTATTGACGGCTTACATCTTGCAGATCAGGTTGATAAAGATATTATAAATTCCATGAATTTTATTAAAGATGATGGGTTTATTGTACTCCATGATTGTAACCCTCCAACCGAATGGCATGCGCGTAGTGAATTTTCTTATGTTCAAAGTCCTGCTCTTATCAATTGGAACGGTACAACATGGAAAGCATTTTTAAAATGGCGTTGCAATTCTTCTATTCAGTCATGTTGTATTGATTCAGATTGGGGAGTTGGTATATTATCTAAAAAACATAGGATAGGTCAAAATTTAGAAATAAAAAATCAATTTTATGAATATAAAGATTTAGAAGAGAATAGAGAAGAATATTTAAATCTAATGAGTTTTGATCATTTTAAAAAACTAATTACAAATAAGACAAATCACAACATTGCATAATAAGCAAAATATAGTTTTATTTATGCAACTTATAAATAAAGAACACTACAGTTTTATATTTAAGAGTTTTTAATTTTAATTATTTTTAAAAAATAATATGGATAAAAATCCTTTAGTAACTATAATTATCCCAACCTATAACCGGGCACATCTAATAGAGGAAACGTTAGATAGTATATTAGAACAAGCCTATATTAATTGGGAGTGTGTTGTGGTAGATGATGAGTCTAAGGATAATACAGAAAGTATATTAAAAGAATATTTAGATAAAGATAATAGATTTCAATATTATAAACGGCCAAATTTTAAACCCAAAGGCGCAAATGCTTGTAGAAATATAGGTTTAGATAAGGCAAGAGGGGTATATATTGTTTTTTTTGATAGTGACGATTTAATGACTCCTAACCATCTGGAGGTTAAGGTGCAGAGTATGCAATTTAATAATTGTGATTTTATGGTAGGGAAAACTACTTATTTTAATCATCCTTCAAACCAAAGTGCACTTGAGGATTTATACCAAAATAATGCCTCGGGTATTACAGCCTTTAAGTTTATTTCTCATAAGATAGGTTGGTTAACGCTAGATGTTTGTATTAAAACTGAAATAGCAAAAAAACTTGTATTTAATGAGCAGTTACAAAGTGGACAAGAGTATAATTATTTTAGCAAGCTAACTTTAGCTACTGATAATGGTTATTTTAATGATGTAATTTTGTCTTTACGTCGCTATCATATTGGATCTATTCGAAGTCAAATAAGGAATGATAGAGTAAAAATGTACCATAGTTATTTAAGTACTTATTGGCATACCTATTTAGACACTAAAGCTGAGGCTTCTATGCTAATTAGACAGTTTTTAATATACCGTTGTTATCGTTTATCTCTGAAACTACTTTTTGATGAGCAGTTATACAAAAGAGCCTTGTATAAAGCATTATTACAAGAGTTTGGCATAAAAGGAATCTATTATATAATGAAACTGCAATTAAAGAAACGCATATGAAAATTGCTGTATATACTGCTTTATATGGTGAAAAAGATAACTTAAGACCGCCATTAGATTATGTTGAAGACACTGTTATAGATTATTTTGTATTTACAGACATGGCTAGTATAAATGTAGCGCCTTATAAAACTGTTACTAGTGCTGCTAAATTTCTAGATATTGCAAAAAATGCGCGGTATTTTAAAATTATGGGAGACAAAATTATGCAAGGATACGATTATGTGATTTGGCATGATGCAAATATACAGTTAAGGTACCAAGGTATCTATCAATTAATAAGTAAAACAGGGCCTACTTATTTAACAATATTTACGAGCCCTAACCGTAATGATTTTTATAGTGAAGCTATGAGTTGTATTAGGGTAAATAAAGACTTTTCGCTTCGTATATTAAAACAAGTTATTATTTATTTTATACATGGTATGCCAGCACATAGTGGGATGTATGCTACGGGGATTCTTATAAGAAAAAAATCCTTTGAAGACTTGAATGCTATGATGTTTTGGTGGAGACAAACACTAAATTATAGCAGGCGAGATCAATTATCGTTAGCTTATACGGAATATAAAAATAAGTTAAACATTACTTGTATTGAAGATGATATTTTCGATAACGCCTATTCTGTTTACCATGCACACAATTATAACTATTATAAAGAGCGCAATAATCTGATGCGCTATAATTTTGGAATTCTAAAAAAACTATCTTTTTTTAGTGTTCTGTTGCTGCGTAAACTAAAAAAGCTGTAAATGAAGCCATTAGTGTCTATATGTATTCCTACATACAACGGTGAGAAATTTATCCAAGAAGCTATGGATTCGGCGATAGTACAAAATTATTCTAATCTTGAAATTATAGTATCTGATGACGCTTCTTCCGATAATAGTTTGACAATTATAGCATCTTTTCAGAAACAAACAACTATTCCAATCCGTATATTTCATCATACACCTCAAGGGATTGGAGCAAATTGGAACCACTGTGTACAACAAGCAAAAGGGGAGTATATTAAATTCTTATTTCAGGACGATACCTTAGAACAAGATTGTATCAATAAAATGATGAACATTGCTCTTTCTAACCCAAGTGTGGGCTTGGTTTATTGTAAACGTCATTTTTTAGTTGAAAAAAGAAATCCAGAAATTGATGAATTTATAGATTTTTATGGAAGCTTACATAAGTACTGGGATACTGTTAATATATTGCAACACAATATTTCTGGAAAGGCCTACTTAAAGGATAAACAATTACTAAACTCACCGAAGAATAAAATAGGGGAACCAACTGCTGTTTTAATAAAAAAGGAATGTTTTGATACCGTAGGATGTTTTAATGAAGAGTTAAAACAAACATTAGATTACGAATATTGGTACAGGGTGATGAAATATTATGATGTCACTTTTTTAAATGAAAAATTAATCAGTTTTAGACTGCATAGCAATCAAGCAAGTCAGGTTAACAAAACCGATAATAACAACGAAATTAAAAAGTTATATAAAGAATATTACAAGCATATATTTTGGCAATTGCATCCTAAAAACAAGCTTAAGCTATTAAAATTATACCATCCGTTTTTTAAAACTTTGGTTCTTCTAAAACAAAAATTATATGCCGATTAATAATCCTTTAGTAACCGTTATTCTTCCTGTTTTTAATGGTGAAAAAACCTTAAAAGCTACCTTAGATAGTTTGCTGGCACAAACTTATAGCAATTTTGAATTGTTAATAGGAATTGACGGCACTAAAGATGACTCTAAGAATATTGCGGTATCTTATGGAGATGATAGAATTAGCATTTTTGAAAACCCAGTTAATTTAGGTTTGGGACCTAATCTTAATAAATTAATTTCATTGGCATCTCCCCAGAGTGAATTTATTGCTATCGCAGAACAAGATGACGTGTACGTTCCTAAACGGCTTGAATGGCAGGTGGAAGTAATGCAAAAGCATCCAGAAGTTGGTTTGGTTTCTGGAATTGTAGAATATATTAGCCCGAAAAAAAATGTATTATTTCCAGGAATGTTAGTAGGAGGAGAACAGTTTTTACAAGGTGAAAATCTTTTTAAGTTTTTATATATCAATCAATTAAAAGTAGTTAATTCTTGTATGATGATTCGAAAAACTACTCATAAAGATAATAATCTTATTTTCAGAAATACCTATGGCAACTTTAATATAGATTGGGATTATGTATTGCGATTTTCATTAGTTTCTGGAGTTTATGGGATACCTAAAAAATTGGTGTCTATGAACAGGCATATAGCAAATAACTCGGTAACAACAGATAAAGAAAGTCAACATAAGGCATCTAGGCAGTTATTAAAAGATTTTAAAAAAGAATTTCCAGAAATACTAAAACCAGAAGATTTTAGAAAGGCGTTAAAAGTACATCGTAAAATAGAACTAGGGCATCATTCTAAAATAGGAATTATAGCCTATGGATTGTATTATTTTTTATTATACTCTGATGTTTACTTTTTGAAGTATATTAGAGAAAGGGTTAGAAAGTTTATTTTTTCCTAATAATTATTATAAAAAGCATGATGTTTAAAAAAATAAAATATTATTTTCTAGAATTTAAGTCTGAGTTTAAAATGTTGAATTCAGGTATAAAATATGTTTTTTCTCAAAAAGAAAGGGCAATATATGTAGGCTGTATTGGAGTGGGAAATTTAGGTGATGAAGCCGTATTTGAGGCAATAAAAAATTTGCTAAAAACAAAAATACATATATATAAAACAACTTATTACAAACCTTCATCCGGAAGGCGTTTCAGAAAATATTTTTTTAAACAACCAAATTATATCATTTTAGGAGGAGGAACACTTATAATGAAAAAAGCAAATGAAAGTTTTTTAAGAATTTTTAAAAATTTTCACAAACAATATCCTAGTGCAAAATTAATTGTTATGGGTACAGGTGTGGCAGATACAGTACTAGCTCAACAGAATGGGTTCCCAACGGATATAGCTTCTTGGAGTATGATATTAAACGAATGTGAATTTATTTCAGTAAGAGGTAAGTTATCTAGAGACACATTAGGAAGTTCCAAATTTAACATTCACAAAGAAATTAAAATTTTACATGATCCTGCGCTGTATTTTTTAAGAGATAATTTGAAGTTGAAAAAAAAACAAAAAAAAATTGGATTGAATTTTTGCGATATTTTAGGAAGAATCTATGGTCAAAACCCCTATTTGGTTGAAAAAATATTTAAAGAGTTGGTTGAACTTCTGCTAAAAGAAAATTGGACAATTTATTTATACCCTACAGCAGCCACGGATATTGTTTATATGAAAAAAATATTAGGAAAAGAAATTATCACTAGATTGAATATTTATAAAAATTATAGAAATTTAAAAGAATCTTTATTGTTTTTTGACAATGTTGATATTTTTGTTGAGCAAAGATTACATTCGATTATATTCTCTGCAAATACTTATACTCCATTTTATGCAATTGAGTACGAGTCAAAAATGAGTGATTTTCTATCTTCTATAGGAATTAAAAATGCTTCAACTAGAACAGATATGCTAAATTTGAATAATATAAAGAGAACTATTGATGATCTTTATTTGAATGTGCACCAAGAGCAAAAAAAACTTTATTCTATTTGTAATAAAGCCAGATTTGAACAACTTGAATGTGTAAATGAATTTTTAAATAAATGAGACTGTGATAAATATATCATTATTACACCCTTTTACTGCAAAAGCTATAGGACTCAACGAAGAAGATATTATATTTTCACATAGCAAACCTCATGAATTAGCTTTTGTAGCAATTCAAAAAGAGGGATATAAAGTAAGTGTCGATTATTTCACAGGGCATTATTTACCATACACAAGAATAATTAATGGAATTAAAAAGAGACTTTGGCCAGTAACATACCCAATATTCATAACTAAAAAAAGGTGGCGCAAGGAGCGATCTAATTGGCATAAATTTTATACAAGTATAAATCCCCCTGATCTTACTATTATCAATATGTCTGGGCATTTAAGTCCATACACTCTTAAAATTGCACGTCTGTTGTATAAACTAAATAAGCCATATATTGCTATGATAGGAGGTTTACATATGTCTTATAATGAAGCAGCACTTCAATATTATGAAATGGCACACCATATTATAGTCCATACAGCATTGCAAAAAAATAATTTATTAAAGGAGGAAAGATTTAAAAAATTGGATATTAAGGTTATTCCTTTAGGGATTGATACAGACTTGTTTAAACCTACTGAATCTAAAACAAATGATGAGGTAAGTTTGTTATTTGTTGGGCGTATTTCAAGATTGAAACAATTAGAATTGGCATTAGAAACACATTATTATATTTCTAAACACACCAATAATAAGGTGTCTTTAATTATTATTGGTCCTATAAGCGATAAAGTTTACTATAATGAATTACTGATTTTGGCAAAAAAGCTAGGGTTAGCTGAAAACATTACTTTTGTAGGAGCCAAACCAAATACGGAATTGGTTCCTTATTATCAAAAAGCTGACATTCTGTTGTTACCAAGTGTTCATGAATCTTTTGGAATAGTGATGGCAGAAGCAATGGCTTGTGGGACTCCAGTTGCAGCTTTGAAGGGTTCTGGTGGTCCTGATGAACTTATAAAACAAAATATAAATGGAATTTTAGCTAATAAGGAAAATTTCAAAAAACTTGTATACTCCCTTGTTACCGACAGTAATTTATTGCAAGAATTAGGCATGAGAAGCAGGTTATTTGTACTGAATGAGCTGAGTTTAAGTAGAACAATACAGCTTTTTAAACAATCAATAAATAGTGCATTACAATAATAAAAAAGGGAATCAATATTAAACTGATAATAATAACTATTATTGCTAAATATTAAAAAATGAAGCCAATAATTATACACCATCGCTCTTCTCATCATGCCTCTTATTCTGGCTATGACTTGTTAAGGCATTATGTTGATGCTGATTGCATTTCAGGTGTACAAAGTACGATACCCTATTCAGTTGCAAAATATATTAGTAATCTAGTTAATCAAAAAGCGGGAATTTATAATTCTTCTAGTGTTTATAAAGACATTAAATTATTTAAAAAGTTATTAAATTCAAATGAAAAATTTAATGCAATACATTATTTAAATGCAGAACGAGATCTACGATTTGTATTTAGAATGAAATATTTAATTAAGAATAAAAAGATTTGTGCAACTTTCCATAAACCACCTGAGGTACTTAGTAATGAGATTTCTGATAATAAAATCTTAAAAAAATTAGATGGAGCCATAGCAGTTGGTATAAATCAAGTAGAATATTTAAAAGATTGGTTAGGTATAAATCATGTGGAGTACATTCCTCATGGAGTAGACACTAATTTTTTTGTACCAGATATAACAAATAAAAAGACCAATACTATATTATTTGTAGGACAACATTTACGTGATTTTGATGCTTTCAATTTTTGCATTCCAAAAATTGCAAGTAGAATTAAAAACTTAAAAGTTAATGTCGTATTAAGAGAAGATTTCCGAAAAAAAATAAAGTCACATCCCTCAATTAAGTTTCACTCTAATATTAATGATTTTGAATTAAAATATTTTTATCAAGAAGCTAATTTATTGTTTTTGCCACTGTTAGATTCAACTGCATGTAATAGCTTACTTGAAGCAATGGCATGTGGTTTACCTATAATTACTACAGATGTTGGTGGTAATGCTGAATATTTAGCCAATACAAAGAATATATTATCACCAAAAAATGACAATGACTCCCTAATAGAGACTACAATTTCATTATTAAAAGATGATGCAGTTCTTTTAAATATGGGTAAACTGTCAAGAGAAAAAGCTTTAGATTATCGTTGGGAGATAATAGGTGACAAGCTTAAGAGTTTTTATAATGTTTTAACCAGTTTCTAAATTGAAAAATTTGATGAGTAAAACAGATGCAATTAAAAGATTTAAAATAGCAATATATTCTGGTACAGTACCAAGCACTACTTTTATAGAAATTCTTATTAAGGGGTTAGCAAATAAAAATGTAAAAGTGTATTTGTTTGGCAAAAAGACAGGGCCAATAAATTATAATAAATTAAAAAATATTAAAGTATATGCCATCCCATCTAATAGGATTTTTAGATTTATAATAACTTTTATTAGATCCATATTGTTATTATTAATATATCCAATTAGGTTTTATATTGTATTAAAGGAATTTTCAAAGTTTACTGGTATGTACTCAAAATGGAATTGGTGGTCTCGATATGTTCCTGTAGCCTTACATTTACCAGATGTTTTTCATGTACAATGGGCAAAAGATTTGCAGTATTGGTTTTTTTTAAAAGATAAATTTAACTGTAAAATTGTGTTAAGCCTTTTAGGGTCACATATCAATTATTCTCCTATTGCAGACCAAAATTTAGCAAAAAGATATAATGATCTCTTTCCAAAAGTAGATGCTTTTCATGCGGTTTCTAATGCGATTGCCTTGGAAGCGCAAAAATATCAAGCCCTTCCAGAAAAAATAAAAGTCATTCATTCTCCAATACAGCCTGCTACTTTTGATAATTTCAAAGAATATAAAAAGAAAACAAAAGGACCCTTAAAAATACTTTCGATTGGAAGACATCATTGGATAAAAGGCTATGGGTATGCCATAAGTGCTATTCAAGTTTTAAAAGAAAAAGGGATGGATTTTGAATATTCTATAATTGCACAAGGTATTGTCCCAGAGAATATAAGCTTTCAAGTAAATCAAATGGGATTGCAAAATGAAGTTCTGTTTTTAGAGGGGATGCCTCAAAAAAAGTTATTTAATGCAATGCAACACTATGATGTTTTATTCTTGCCTAGCCTAAATGAGGGTATCGCCAATGTAGTATTGGAGGCTATGGCCATAGGGTTACCTGTTATTTCCACTAATTGCGGAGGCATGGAAGAAGTAGTGAAGCCAAAAGAAACAGGCTGGTTAGTGCCAGTTAGAGACCCCGAAGCCTTGGCAGAAGCCATTATCGATGTATCTCAAACATCTGAGAGTGATTTACAGTATATTACACAACAAGCGCACTTATTAGTTAAGGCAGAATTTAATGCAGAAAATAGTATTAAAGAATATGAGGCTTTATATCAATCATTAATAAATTAGGCAGGGAAAATAGTATATTAGTACTCTTAAACTATGGAAGTTAAAACCCCTATAATTCCCTCAAAACAAATATTTGCAAAAAAGCAAGGAAACCATGAACTCGACCTTGAGGCCATTTGTGTTTTTGCTGCTATCGGTTTTTTCTTAGATCAAGATACCTATTGGAAGGATAAGCTAGTATTGTCTCCAGCATCTTTAATTAGTATTGATTCTGATTATAATTTACAGCAAACCAAGCCATGGTTTCAATGGCATTATTCTCCAAGGGACATTTCCTTTTCTCAGGCATTGGAGGAGTATGCAAGCCTATTTGAATCCATTGTAGCAGAACAGACTCAAAGCAAGAAAGTGATCTTACCCTTGTCTGGAGGTTTGGATAGTAGGACCCAGGCAGTAGCACTTAAGAATAATAACGCTGAGGTATTTAGTTATAGCTATCAATTTGAAAATGGATACGCCGAAACGAAAATAGCCAAACGAATAGCAAATGCCTGTCAGTTTGATTTTAAATCTTATACCATTCCAAAAGGATACTTGTGGAATAACATAGATGTTTTAGCAAAATTAAATAACTGTTATTCCGATTTTACGGCTCCTCGCCAAATGGCTATTTATGATGAATTTGATGCTATGGGCGATGTGTTTTCTTTAGGGCATTGGGGAGATGTGCTTTTTGATGATATGGGTGTGCCAGATGATATGTCTTTTGAAGAGCAAGTAGAAGTAATTTTAAAAAAGTTAGTAAAAAAAGGGGGAATGCCTTTGTCAGAATCATTGTGGAAATCTTGGAATTTAGAAGGTAATTTTAAAGATTATTTAAAGAATCGGATAACTTTTTTATTGGAAGGTATAGATATTAAGAATAATGCAAATGCTCAAATTCGAGCTTTTAAGAGTTTGTACTGGGCACCACGATGGACTTCTGTAAATCTTTCTGTGTTTAGTGCCAAAATGCCTATCACCTTACCCTATTATGACAATAGAATGTGTGAGTTTATCTGCACCGTGCCAGAAAAGTATCTTGCAAATAGGCAATTGCAAATTGAATATATAAAA
This sequence comes from uncultured Flavobacteriales bacterium, assembly GCA_913063255.1. Lineage (GTDB taxonomy): Bacteria > Bacteroidota > Bacteroidia > Flavobacteriales > Flavobacteriaceae > Marifrigoribacter. The sequence goes on from CAJXYJ010000005.1 coordinate 35,668, forward strand.
ACACGATCTCCAGAATTAGCAAAAATAGATTGGCAGGATCATCGTCCATTTAATTTAAATAATTATCATTTAAATAAAATACCATATAATCTGCCTTATAAGATTGTCAATAAGCTAAAAAGAGAAGTTGATGCTTTGATGGGTAAAAAATATGTACAACGTAATTGGGAATTGCAATTTGTAGGGAAAGAAAATGAAGAAAAATTAAAAAACCAACTTTTTAATTCTCAACTTGAAAATCTTATTCCTATGGAAATCATTAAAGAATATTATAAATTGTTTTTAAATAATAATAAAGTGCAAAATTCACATGCTATAAATATGTTATTGGTATTATCTAAATTTAATCAAAAGAATGACTAAGAAAATAAAAATTTTATTTACGATTTCAAATTTTGATACTTCAGGAAGTGGTAAGTCGGTTTATGATATGGTAAAAGGTTTGAATAGAAAGATTTTTGAACCTGAAGTCTGTTGTTTTCATAACAAAGGTGAATTATTTAAAGAGATGGGAAAATTAGATGTAAAGATTCATCTATTCACTTTTGCAACGCCCTACCGGCCTTTTTTAAGTTTTCCTTTTAGACTCTTTAAGGTTTATCAATTTTTTAAAACCCATAAATTTGACATCATACATTCATGGCATTGGAGTTCAGATTTTTCAGAACCTTTGGCAGCAAAGTTAGCTGGAATACCTTATGTATACACCAAAAAGGCAATGAGTTGGGGTAATAAGGCTTGGCGATGGAGGTCAAAATTGAGCACTAAGATTGTAGCAGTTAATGAAGATTTACTCCCGCAATTCTTTTCAGACATGCCAGATAAAATCATTCAAATCCCTTTATGTGTAGATGTTGATTTTTTTAAGCCTTTGCCCAAAAGTTATATTTCACCTGAAGGAATTAATTTTAAAAAAGAGGACTTTGTAATTTTATCTGTAGCTAATTTGGTAGCCGTAAAAGGTATTGAAGTTCTTATAGATGCCGTCATTAAATTAAATGATGATTCTATAAAAGTTATTATTGTTGGTGATGATAATAACGATTATGGGAATTCACTAAAGAAAGATTATGTGAATCGAAAGAATATTTTATTTCTAGGTAAACATTTAGATGTAAGACCCTACCTTGCTTTGGCAGATGTTTTTGTAATTCCAACTAAAGATGAAGGTAGAAAGGAAGGTTTACCCATTGCGCCTATGGAGGCAATGGCTACCGCTCGAATGGTTATAGGTTCAAATATCACGGGAGTTAGGGAAGTTCTAAAAGTTTTTCCAGATTGCTTGTTTCCTCCAAGTGATATAAATGAGTTAGCAACAAAAATTAAACAATGTAAGCAAATGATTCCAGCTGAAAGAGAAACCATTGCAAATGAAATGCGGGCTTACGTTGAACAGGAGTTATCCATAAGTAAGTTTATTTGTGAGCATGAAATTTTGTATAAGCAAATTAAAAAATAATTTGAGTGTTTAAAAGAAAAAGGAGCAAATAATTTCATCAAAAAGTTAATTGTTGATTTAAATAAAACTACAATTATTAATTTAATTAGGATTAAATACTATATATAATAATTTAAAATGCTTTTTAACTCATTAGATTTTGCGGTTTTTTTACCAATAGTTTTTGTTCTGTATTGGTTTATGGCAAAGGCTAATTTAAAATTACAGAACTTATTAATTGTTTTAGCTAGTTATGTGTTTTATGGTTGGTGGGACTATCGGTTTTTAAGTTTAATATTATTTAGTACACTAATAGATTATTTTATTGGATTGCGTTTGAATAAAACGAGTCTTACAATAAATAGAAAATTACTGTTGTGGGGGAGTATTGGTGTGAATGTTGGTTTATTAGGCTTTTTTAAATATTATAATTTCTTTATCGATAATTTTACTGTTGCATTTTCATTTTTTGGAAAAGCAATATCTCCAAATACATTAAATATTATTTTACCCGTTGGTATAAGTTTTTATACTTTTCAAACCTTAAGTTATACTATTGATGTCTATAAAAAGAAATTAAAACCAACTAATAATTTTGTGGCTTTTGCTGCATTTGTAAGCTTTTTTCCGCAATTGGTTGCAGGCCCAATTGAACGTGCAACTAATTTACTACCTCAGTTTTATAAAAAGAGAAAATTTGAATATAATAAAGCTGTAGATGGACTAAGACAAATACTATGGGGTCTTTTTAAAAAGATTGTGATTGCCGATAACTGTGCTACATATGTTAATATTATATTTGATAATTATACTGAATATTCAGGGAGCACTTTGTTTTTAGGGGGAATGTTTTTTGCCTTTCAAATTTATGGTGATTTTTCAGGATATTCAGATATCGCCATTGGAACAGCTCGATTATTTGGCTTTAATTTAAAACAAAATTTTGCTTTTCCTTATTTTTCAAGAGATATAGCAGAGTTTTGGAGACGCTGGCATATATCATTGTCTACATGGTTTAGAGATTACTTATATATTCCATTGGGAGGGTCTAGAGGATCTAAATGGAATCAAGTACGTAATGTGTTTATCATTTTTTTAGTAAGTGGTTTTTGGCATGGTGCTAATTGGACATTTATCATTTGGGGTGGTCTAAATGCCTTGTATTTTTTGCCCATATTATTATTAAAGAGAAATAGAATCAATACTAATGTGGTTGCTGAAAATAGCCTATTTCCAAGTATAATAGAAATATTTAAGATGCTAGCTACTTTTATACTTACAGTTATTGCTTGGATATTTTTTAGGTCGGAGAACATAATTCAAGCTTTTGATTATATTTATCGCATAGTAGATAAAACTTTATTATCTATTCCAATAGTAAGGCCATCTTTTTTATTGGTATTTATAATGTTTTTTTTGTCAGTTGAGTGGGTGGGTAGAAAAGATGCATTTGCTATTGAAAAGTTTTTTTTTAAAAAGCATAAAATAATCAGGATGAGTTTTTATGCCTTTTTGATATTTCTAATATTTATGTTTGTAAAAACTGAAGGAACAGTATTTATTTATTTTCAATTTTAAAAGATGTTTAATTTTTTTAAATCCATAGTTTCCTTTGCTTTTTTATTCATAATTTTCTATGTCGTTTTAATTTGTGTTTGGGGAGATTATGCACCTTTGTCATTTAAAAAAAATTTACAGTATAAATTAGGAAGCTATGGTCATATGTATTCTAGAATGCAAGAAATTAAAACAGTCAAAGATATTGATGTTCTATTTTTAGGTTCTTCACATACTTATAGAGGTTTTGATACAAGGATATTTAAAAATGATGGGTTTAAAGTTTTTAATCTAGGATCTAGCGCTCAAACACCTATACAAACAGAATTATTATTGAAAAGATATTTAGATAGCCTATCCCCGAAGATAGTTGTTTTTGAAGTTAATCCATTTAGTTTTTCTAGTGATGGAGTAGAATCATCTTTAGATTTATTTGCTAATGACAAGAATGATTTGTATTCAATAATTAATGCAGTCAGGATTAATCACATAAAAACCTATAATGTTTTAATTTATAGTTTTTATAGAGAATTGTTTAATATGAACAAAAAATTTGTCGAGCAAAAAGTCAAAAATGAAGATACTTATGTTGTTAATGGATATGTAGAAAAAAAAATGCGTTATTTTGTTGATAAACCAATTCAAAAATTACAAAGTAATATTAGTAAAAAACAAATTAGTGCATTTGAGAACATTCTCACAAAACTTAAAAATGAAGGGATTGAGTATTATTTAGTACAAGCTCCAATAACGAAATCTAGATATTTAAAAATAACTGGGACTAAAGACTTTGATGATTTAATGAAGGATAAAGGAACATATTATAATTTTAATTATATTTTAAATTTAACAGATTCTTTGCATTTTTATGATTCTCATCATTTAAATCAAGAAGGGGTGAAAATATTTAATAATGATTTAATTCAAAGAATATTAAAAAAAATAAATTACTTATTTTGAAAATAGGTCTTGTCTTATCAAAACCGCCTGGTTATTCAGAAACCTTTTTTATTTCAAAAATTAAGGGGTTGCAAGAAGGAGGTCATAGTGTTATGCTTTTTGTACAAAAAGAGGATAAAGAGTTTTCTTTATGTCCAGTTCTAGTAGCGCCAAAAGTCTTTAAAAAGAATTTACTTTTTCAATTAGGAAGCAATATTTTAATAGGAATAAAATTATTAGGGTATTTTAAGAGAGTACTTAAATTTATAAAATTAGAAAAAGAAGGGCATCGATCTAACAAACAAATTCTAAAAAATATTTTTAATAATTCTCATATATTAAGAGCAGATTTAGATTGGTTGCATTTTGGTTTTGCAACCATGGCTTTACAAAGCGAGTATGTAGCTAAGGCTATGGAAGCAAAGATGGCAGTTAGCTTTCGTGGTTTCGATATTGCAATTTATCCCCTAAAGCACGTTAATTGTTATCGTTTGTTATGGGAAAATGTGGATAAAGTTCATGCCATATCAGACGACTTAATTCAATTGGCATATAAGCAAGGGATGCCTGAAGAAACTCTATATGAAAAAATCACCCCTGCAATCGATATTCAAAAGTTTAAATGTGTTATTAAGAATCAAGATTTCCAAAAAAAAACCATTCAGTTTATAACAATAGCTCGATTACATTGGAAAAAGGGAATTATTAGCACGCTAGAAGCATTGGTAAAAGTTAAAGAAGCTGGTATCAATTTTACATATAATATCGTAGGAGAAGGAAGTGAGTATGAAAATATTGCCTTTGCTATTTACCAATTGGAATTATCTAATCATGTTAGATTCCTAGGTAGAAAGAATGCTGGTGAGATTATTAAATTATTAAAACAATCAAACATTTATATTCAATATAGTATTTCGGAAGGGTTTTGTAATGCTGTTTTAGAAGCACAGGCTTTAGGCTTATTATGTATAGCATCAGATGCAGAAGGATTGCAAGAAAATATTCTTCATAATAAAACAGGATGGATTGTCCCAAAAAGAAAACCAAATCTATTAGCTAAAACTATTATGGATGTGATACATTTACCCTTAGAGGAAAAGGAATGTATTTCAAAAAATGCACAGGAACGTATTGAGAAAAAGTTTACTATTGAAAAACAACAACAAGAATTTGTAAAATTTTATGGAACAAGTATTAGTTAAGATTTATAATATTTTCCCTAAGAACATTAGACAAAAAATTGGGAGGTCTAAATTCTTTACATTTTTAAGAAATTTTGTTTTAAAAAAAGGAAAGGTTTACAGAGAAAGCTACGTTTTTATCAAAAGACACTACGGTACTTATAAAGTTAGATTTAAATTTTATGCTTCTATTAAAACAGCTGCTAAAGCAAAGAAATCTGGTATAGAGAATACTATTATTAATAATTCCATATATATTTTAAATAAATTTAAAAAACATGATAATGATTGTATAGTTTTAGATATAGGTTCAAATTTTGGTTATTTAAGTTTAGTATGGTCTCAGACTATATCTAAAAATAATGGTAAAATAATTGCTTTTGAACCTAATATAGAAGTTATTAAATCTCTTGAAAAATCTATCTTCGATAATAACTTGAAAAGTATTATTTCCACAGAAAACTTGGCAGTAGGAAATAAAACAGAGGTGATTAAATTGTATTTAAATAATACTACTTCTAATGTCATTGAATCAAATTCAAACCAAAATCATATTCAAATTGATATGATTAAAATTGATAGTTATTTTAAAGATAAGTTAAAAAAATGTGATTTAGTTAAAATTGATGTGGATGGAATTGAATTTGATATATTAAATGGTTCTCGAGAATTAATTAAAGAATTTCATCCAATTTTTATTGTTGAAACTAATAATGATAATCGTATAATTGAATTTTTCATCCAACAAAATTATAAAATTTTAAATATGAAACTAAAACCAATTATTGAAGGAGAACTCCCTTTAAATGTTTTCTGTATTCCAAAACTATAAAAAGTGTTATTTACTTTTATAAAATACTTACAACCAACTAATTATTTTGCTTTATTTAAAAAGGATCATACTAGTGTATTTCCTATACCTAAAAGTTTTCCAAAAAAAATCCAACAACAACTTATCTTGGATAATGAGTATTCTTCTAATCATGCACAAGAATACGATTTGTCTTGGCAGGCAATACAAAAGGGATATGTGGGAAATGCCAAAACCTATACTAGTTTTAAAAAGCTTCCCTTAATAGATGAATACCATTTTTTAAGAAAATATTTTAACTCACTCTGGGCAACTTATGTATTGTTAATTCGCTTATTAAGTTTTAAAAACCCCTTTAAAGAAATTTCTGCTTGGTATATCACTAGAAAAATACAACGGAGTGATTACCTTAAAACTCCCATTTTACATGAAGAATGGGGTGGTTTTGGATCTTCATTATTAAAAGAAAATCCATTAGTTTCGGTAGTGATTCCAACACTCAATCGTTATCAATATTTAAAGGATGTTTTAGAAGATTTAGAAAAGCAAGAGTATAAAAATTTTGAGGTGATTATCGTAGATCAATCAGAGCCTTTTCAAAAAGAATTTTATAAAGATTATAATTTAGATATACATCTTATCCACCAAGAAGAAAAAGCTTTATGGCTGGCTCGTAATACAGCCATAAGAGGATCAAAAGGTGACTTTCTATTATTTTTTGATGATGACAGTAGAGTGGAAGCAAATTGGATTACTAATCATATAAAATGTATTGATTTTTTTAAAGCGGATATATCATCTGGTGTATCCATTTCAACAATAGGAGCAGAAGTGCCAAAAAATTATTCCTTTTTTAGAATATCCGATCAATTAGATACAGGAAATGTGTTAATTAAAAAAGATGTGTTTAGAACTATTGGATTATTTGATCGACAGTTTGAAAAGCAACGTATGGGAGATGGAGAATTTGGGTTGCGTGCTCATTTACAAGGTTTTTTAAATATATCAAATCCTTATGCCCAACGATTACATTTAAAGGTAAACACTGGTGGTTTGAGACAGATGGGATCTTGGGATGCCTTTAGAACAAAAAAATGGTTTGCGCCTAGGCCTATCCCAAGTGTGTTATATTTGTTTAGAAAGTATTATGGTGTAAAACGAACCTGGTATGCTTTATTAAAAACGATACCACCTTCTATTATACCTTATCGTTTTAAAAGGAATAAAAAAGTGATGGTGCTAGGAGCTTTTATTTCAATATTGATTTTTCCAATTATTATATTGCAAGTGATTGTTTCTTGGAGAAAGGCAAGCCTAAAATTAAATGAAGGAGCTATAATACAACGTTTGTAATTTGAATAGTGAGGGGTGAATAGTGAGATTGCCGCGTCGTACCCTCCTCGCAATGACATTCAATTTATGATAAAACTAGAAAAATAATGTCTTTACGAACGCAGTGAAGTAATCTCATGAAATTTACTTAGTTTTTTCATCAGTTCACCACCTCGTATCCTCCTCATAATGAGAATGAAAAAATAACGGCAAAACTATCAATCACTCTAAACTTATTTTTAACTTGTGCTCTTGAAAAACAAATCCATACTTTTTCTTAGTTCGGAATTTCCACCACAACCTGGAGGAATAGGAAACCATGCCCATCAATTAGCATTAGCACTTGTTAGTGAAGAGAAAAAAATTACTGTTATTGCAGACAGACGGTCTTTTGATGGAAAACCAGAAAAAGAATTTGATACTAGATTGCCTTTTAAAGTGGAGCGTGTCCAACGTAAAAAAATTATCTTTCTGTCCTATTTTGATCGTTTTCTAAAATCTTTGAAACTTATAAAAAGTGTCGATACTGTAATTGCTTCTGGTAAATTTTCTTTGTGGATGGTCTATTTTCTAAAATTATTTTATCATAAAAAATATATTGCCATCATTCATGGTAGTGAAGTCCTTTTGTCTAATAAATTATTACGAAAATTTACCAATAGTAGTTTGATAAAATTCGATACTATTATAGCAGTTTCTAATTATACTAAAAGTTTAATTAGTGATTTAAAATTGGATAACATTACAGTAATTCCAAATGGATTCACTATTTCAGAAAAGCAAACTGTGAACTCAATTTATAAAAACCCTGAAAAATTAAATTTAATAACCGTAGGTAATGTTACTCAGCGTAAAGGACAACATAATGTAGTGCGTTCACTTCCTTTGTTATTAGAAAGTTATCCAGACTTACAATATCATATTGTTGGTATTCCTACCGAAAAAGAAAGAATTGAGACTCTTGCTAAAGAATTGGGAGTTGCCAAACATATTACATTTCATGAAAAAGTTTCTGAAGATAAAAAATGGGAATTGTTAGTTTCATCTTCCATATTTATCATGCTTAGTGAAGCCACATCTGATGGAGATGTCGAGGGCTTTGGAATTGCTATTTTAGAAGCCAATGGGTTAGGGATTCCTGCCATTGGGTCAAAAGGATGTGGAATTGAAGATGCGATTAATGATGGTTTTTCGGGTGTTTTAGTAGATGCCCAACAACCTATCGAGGTCTTTAATGCATTTGCAAAAATTAATAATAATTACATAGAGTTTTCTGAAAATGCAATCCAATGGTCCCAAAATTTTAGTTGGGATAGCATTGTAAAACAATATTTAAAAGTATTGGATAAATGAAACGAGCATGTTAAAATGTTTATCCCCCAAGGAAATGAATAATAGCGAACAGCATGTGACCAATTTAATAAAATTATTATAGACACATGAAATTAGTTATTATATCACATACCGAACATTATAAAAATGCCGATGGCACTATAGTAGGATGGGGCCCGACTATTAATGAATTGAATCATTTACTCTCTGTTTTTGATGAAATTACACATGTTGCCATGTTGCATCCCGGAACACCACCGCCTAGTTCCTTAGCCTATGTTTCTTCTAGGATTAATTTTATTGCATTACCGCCACTTGGTGGAAAATCGGTTTTTAGTAAACTGAAATTAATTACAAATGCTCCAAAAGTAATTTCGATAGTTTCAAAAGCGATTAAGGAGTCTGATGTTTTTCAACTTAGGACCCCAACAGGAATTGGAGTTTTTTTAATACCCTATTTAACTTGGTTCGTAAAAACAAAGGGATGGTATAAATATGCGGGAAATTGGAATCAAGAAAATCCATCATTGGGCTATCGATTACAACGTTGGATGTTAAAAAAACAAAAGAGAATAGTTACTATAAATGGAAAGTGGGAAAATCAACTTGAACAATGTCTTACTTTTGAAAATCCTTGTTTGACATTAGAGGATTATAAAAATGGAGTCCAAATGGTTTCAGATAAAAAATATAATGCACCTTGGTCATTTTGTTTTGTAGGAAGGTTAGAAAAGGCAAAAGGTGTGGAACGCATCATCCAAGCTTTTTCAGCATTAAATGATGAATATAAAAGCAGGGTAGCTTATGTCAATTTTGTAGGAGATGGAGATGAATTGGAGTATTTTAAAAGCCTTGGAGCAAAAAGTGGTGTACAAATGAATTTTCTTGGATTTTTAAGGAGGGATAAGGTTTTTGATTTATATAAACAATCTCACTTTTTTTTATTGCCCTCCACTGCTTCTGAAGGCTTTCCAAAAGTAATTGCAGAGGCGATGAACTTTGGTTGTATCCCAATTGTTTCTAATGTTTCCAGTATTGGTCAATATATCAATGAAACAAATGGATTTATAATTACTCCTACTACTTCAGAAAAACTAAAAGGAATGCTTACTTTAATTTTTAATGAAAAAGAAAGTATTCTTCAAGAAAAAGCAAAATTAGCTTCCAATGTTTCCATAAAGTTTACTTTTGATAATTATAATAAGAGAATAATAGAAGAAATTATTAATATTAATTGAAGAAGATTTTAAAAAATAGAGATCAGGTTTTTGTTGCTATTCTATTCCATATAGGATTGGGTATTGTCGCCTATTTATTTAGACCGTTTATGATGCTTTATTTAGTAGCTATAATTCCTTATTTTTTATTGCGTATAGTAAATAGTACCCCCAATAATAGAGTAAAAGAAGTCTTGATTGCTGCTGCTTATGTGGCAGGTGCGGAGGTTTTTTTTAGAATGACCAAAGCCTATTTTCTATATGAAACAGGAAAGTACTTAGTCATGTTTTTTATTGTTGTAGGATTGTTTTATGACGGTTTTAAACAAAAGGCATATCCTTATGCTTTGTTTTTATTATTATTAATTCCTGCTATTTTGGTTTCTTATGATAATATAAGTTATGATGTTAACTTTAGAAAAGCAGTCTTATTTAATTTAAGTGGTCCCTTATGTTTAGCTTTTGTTGCGATTTATACGTATGGAAAAACGCTTACTTATAAAGACTTTTTAAACGTTTTAAATTTTGTGGTATACCCTATCATAGCTATGTTGGTGTATATTATTTTATATAGACCCGATTTAAGAGATACTATCACAAATACGGCTGCAAATGCAGCATCTTCAGGAGGATATGGTCCTAACCAAGTAGCCACAGCTTTGGGATTAGGGATATTTATATTATTCTCAAGGTTGTTAATACCCTATACTAATAAGGGAATACAATATTTAATGATGGGTTTTTTAATAGTAATGACCTTTAGAGGGGTTTTAACATTTGCTAGAGGTGGAATTTTAACTGCAGTAATTATGATTGTAGCTTTTATAATTATTTATTTTTCTTTTACTAATTTGAAATCGAAAGGAACTTCTATTTTGAAATTAGTTGGAGTTGTTGGAGTTGTTGGCCTTATATGGATGATGAGTTTACTACAAACAGGAGGCTTAATTGAAAATAGATATACAAATAAGGATGCCTTGGGGAGAGAAAAGGAAGATATTTCCACAGGAAGAGTAAAATTAATTTCCACAGAGATAGAGGCTTTTAAAACGAATCCTTTTCTTGGTATAGGTGTTGGACAGGTGAAAGGCTATTTTATTAAAGAATTGGGTCTTAATTTGCCAACTCACAACGAAGTAACCAGAATGCTTTCTGAACATGGGATCTTTGGTGTTTTTGCTTTAATGATTCTTATTATTGTGCCTATATTAAATAACCCCTTGGGTGTAAAAAACATTTACTTTTACCCACTATTGCTATTCTGGCTCCTTACCATTAGCCATTCTTCCATGCGTATTGCCGCTCCTGCATTTATCTATGGATTAAGTTTAATAACCATAACACGTGAAAAAAAGACTGCTCTACATAGGTAATCAATTATCCAGTAAAAAGGATACGGTAACAACGATAGAAACACTTTCTGGATTATTAAGAAATGAAGGATATCAAATTATTGTAGCTTCAAGTATTCAAAATAAAGCATTGAGGATGTTGGATATGCTTCGGAAAACTTTTAAAAATAGAAATAAGTTAGATGTCGTTTTAATAGATACTTATAGTACTCAAAACTTTTATTATGCAGTAGGGGTTGCTAAATTATGTAGGGTTTTTAAAATCCCATATATCCCAATTTTACATGGAGGTAATCTACCCAACCGGCTTAAAAATTGCCCACGATTATCTCAACAACTTATTAAAGGCGCGAAAACAAATGTATCACCTTCTAACTATCTGATAGAGGCTTTTAAAAAGGGAGGGTATTCCAATCTTACTTATATTCCAAATTCCATAGAAATTGATAACTATCCCTATTTACAGCGAGAAGAAATTAAAGCTAAATTATTATGGGTAAGATCATTTTCTGAAATATACAACCCTTTGTTAGCTATTGAAATCGTTGAAAAATTACTGGATAATAATATAGCTGTTGAATTATGTATGATAGGCCCTGAAAAAGATAGGTCATTAAAAAAATGCAAAGAAATTGTTGCACAAAGAAATCTACCAATAACCTTTACCGGGCTATTACCTAAAAAAGAATGGATTACTCAATCCAAAGGGTTCGATATCTTTATTAATACTACCAATTTTGATAATACCCCAGTGAGTGTAATAGAAGCAATGGCTTTGGGAATACCAGTTATTTCAACTGATGTTGGAGGAATTCCTTTTTTAATTGAACATCAAAAAACAGGAGTTTTAGTTCCTCCAATGAATGCACAATTATTTGTTAATGAAATAATAGAACTTTTAAATCACCCAGAAAAAGCGAAAGGGATGGCTGGAAATGCACGAAAAGAAGTAGAGAAATTTGATTGGTTGGTAGTGAGAGATTTATGGAAAAAGTTGTTAAAATAATTATTTATATAACTTAGAATACTTTATAAAGATTGTAATTTAGCGGAGCTATAAAATTAATTAATGAAAATATTAGTAACAGGAGCTGCTGGATTTATTGGCTCTCATACAGCAGAAAGATGTAAAGAAATAGGGCATGAAGTGATAGGGGTCGATAACTTTTCTCCTTATTATGATATTTCTCTTAAGAAATTGAATGCTAAAACACTTTTAAATAAAGGGATTGAAGTTATAAAACTAGATCTTCGAACGGATAATTTAATAAATAAGTTACCAACTGATGTCGATTATATAATTCATTTTTCTGCACATCCTGGTATATCAGATGCATCCACATTTGAAGATTATTTGTCTAATAATATTATCGCTACCCAACAATTACTTAATTGGGCTTTAAGTTTATCAAAAAGGCCTTATTTTATTAATATTGCTACCTCTTCTATTTACGGTTTAGAAGCGACTCTTTCCGAAAAAGAAGCTCCTTTACCGGCTTCATGGTATGGCATTACAAAATTGGCTGCAGAACAATTGGTACTTTCCTATACGAGAAGAAAAATAATCAAAGGGACTTCACTTAGATTATTTTCTGTTTATGGGCCAAGAGAACGCCCTGATAAACTTTATACAAGATTAATAGATTGTGGCTTGAACACTAAAGTTTTTCCTTTATATGAGGGAAGTGAAAAACACTTGCGAAGTTTTACCTATGTGCAAGATATTGTTGATGGAATTGTAAGTGTACTTGGAAAAGAAGACAAATGTAACGGAGAAATTTTTAATTTAGGAACCGAAGAGGAAAATACTACGGCAAAAGGAATTGAAACTGTAGAAGAAATATTAGGTGTGAAAATTGAAATGAAATTAAACCCAGCTCGACTCGGGGATCAATCAAGAACAAAAGCTAATATAACTAAGGCCCGTGAGGTATTAAATTATAATCCAACTACTTCATTAAAAAAAGGAATAGAGGAACAAGTTAACTGGTTTAAGAATAATTTTATATCAGATAATTAATTGGAAGTTTAATGAATTTTCGCATAATTATTTAAAAGTGTGCATGCTAAAGTAGAAGTGTTAAATTAGAGAAAAGTAAAGCAACATGGATTTAGAGTTTTAAACGAATAAAACCCTACTTTTGAACTTAACTGCTAAAACCTATAATGTCTCAAAAATCAAGCATACATTTTGATATTTCAGAACGTAAAATACTACTTCGTTTCTTTGATATAATTAGTGTTTTATCCCTACTCTACTTAGTAGGACTCATATTTGATTTTGATTATTTTAAAATAAACGAAGAACACTGGGTATGGTCTATAGTATTAGCTTTATACCTTACTATTTTTGCGACAATATTTGAATTATATAACTTGCAAAAAGCTAGTAAATTCGAAACTGTTATTCAAAATGTAATACTAACCTCTTCTGTAACCGTATTATTTTATCTATTAACTCCTTTTTATACACCAGAGCTACCAGAAAATAGGCTTCAGATTATTTATTTTTATATTTCAATAAACCTCTCTTTATTTATTTGGCGTTATGCTTATATCGTACTTATTTCTGCTCCTAGATATTTTAAAAGAGTGCTTTTATTGTGTAATATAGAAGATTTAGATACTATAATTACTTCGCTTCATAAATCGGATCCTAATTATAAAGTTATTGGCTTTATTAGTACAGGATCTAATAATTCTTCTCATTTTCAATCGGAAAATTTATTGCGTTTCAATTCTGAAAACGTTACAGATACAGTAGAGAAAAATTTAATATCAGAGATTGTGGTAGCTCCATCTCAAGAAGGAAGCATTACAGTTTCTCTTAATAACCAACTTATCAATCTTTTAGAAAATGGAGTTCCTATACGAGAATATACTCAGGTTTATGAAGAAATTACACATAGAGTTCCAGTACAACATGTAGATAAAGATTTTTATAGATATTTTCCATTTAGCAGAAGTAATCAAAACAAATTATACCTGTTTTTTCACAGAGTTTTAGATTTATTATTTTCGATTATAGGATTAACCTTTGGCTTATGTATTTCTCCTTTTATTATTATAGGAAATTTATTTGCAAATAAGGGGCCATTATTTTATACCCAGCAAAGAGTGGGTATTAATGGAAAACACTTTAAGATATTCAAGCTTCGAAGTATGATCGTTAATGCAGAAAAAGATGGAGCGGTATATGCCTCAAAAAAGGATGTTAGAGTTACCAAATTTGGGCGTTTCTTAAGAAAATCCCGTTTCGATGAAATCCCTCAATTTATCAATGTTATTCTAGGCGATATGAGTGTTATTGGCCCAAGGCCAGAACGTCCAGTTTTTGTAAAAGAACTTTCTGAAAAGATTCCCTTTTATGAAATAAGACATATAGTAAAGCCTGGAGTTACTGGTTGGGCTCAAGTAAATGCTAAATATGGGGAGACCCAAGACGATACTCTCGAAAAACTACAATACGATCTATACTACATAAAACACCGAAGTTTTTTTCTAGATATAAGTATTGTGTTTAAAACATTAAGCACCATTATATTCTTTAGAGGGCAGTAAAACAATATTGAATTCAATAGTTATCTTAAATTGTCGTTATAAAATAAAACAATCCAATGAATTTTAAATTTTTCCATTATATATTTTTTATGTTATTGAATTTTTCCGCAATATCACAAAACGAGATAAATCAATTAGATGACCAAGGGAAGCGGCATGGAGTATGGGTGAAAATGTATGAAGGGACAGACCAAATAAGATATAAAGGCAATTTTAAACACGGAAAAGAAATTGGAGTGTTTAACTATTACTGTAAAGATTGTAAGAACAAACCTATCATAATAAAAACCTTTAAGGAACAAGACAAAACTGCTCAAGTAGTTTATTTAACTAAAAAAGGGAAGGTTATTTCTGAAGGAGCTATGAAAGGTAAAAATCGCATTGGAGAATGGGTTTATTATCATGAGAAATCCAATAATGTGATGACTAGAGAACACTATGTAGATGGTAAATTAGAAGGTATAAAAACAACCTATTATCTCCATCAAAAAATCACCGAAGAGCTTACTTTTAAAAATGGAATAAAAGAAGGGCTTAATAATTATTATTCTCCAGATGGGGTACTTCTTAAAAAACTAATCTATAAAAACGACCAATTGGAAGGAGCGGCATTTTATTATGATTCTAATGGAGAGATTATTATTGAAGGAAATTATAAAAATGGAAGAAAAGATGGTCTTTGGAAATATTATAATGAAGGTAAATTAACTAAAGAAGAAACATATCCCAAGTCTTAACAAAACCTTATAAATTTTCATTCCTACTAGATTTTTAAAACCTTGAAGGTTTCCTATCTTTG
>CAJXYJ010000006.1 GCA_913063255.1 uncultured Flavobacteriales bacterium
TCGACATATCTTTAAATGCTACTAATCTATAATTTTCAGGGTGAATACCTTTTCTCATTTTATTTTCTTTTAAATCGGATTCCTGACCTTTCAGGATTTCAGTTTGCAAATTTAATCATTTATAAATAAACTACAATAAAATATTGTTTTTTTTTAAGAATAATCAAACGTAATAATAATTCAATGTTTATAGTGCTTCCAGGCATAATTAAATAAAAAACAAACCAACATAAGAGCATAGAACATATTAAAAGTGCTATTTGTAATTAATAATTGAGTTTATACCATAGCTAGTAAGAATATGTAACGTTTTGTTATCTTTGCTTACTAACAAACCGGAACTGCCCGACGTTAATGTTGGGTTTTAAAATCAATCTCATGGAAACACAAGAAGTATCTGTTAAAAAAATTGCATTAAATTACGGCTTAATATTAGCTTTATTGTCTATTGTAGTATCTGTAATAGCATACGTTACAAACAATCATATTGAAAGGCCTTGGTGGGTTTCTGTATTAAGCACTACTGCTATGGTTGGAGTTATAGTATATGGACTTAAAGCATATAAAGATGAGAATAGTGGGTTTCTAACTATTGCAGAAGCTCTTAAAGTAGGTCTTGCAATATCCATTATAGCAGGTATTATTGGGGCATTATACAATTATATTTTTGTAACGGTTATAGAACCAGAATTTGTAACACAAATGTTAGATATGACTCGTGATCAAATGATTGAACAAAATCCAGACATGGCTCAAGATCAAATGGACATGGCAATGGGAATTACTGAAAAAATGATGCAACCCACGATTATGTCTGCCATAGGAATAATAATGACTCTATTTTTTGGGTTTATTATTTCATTAATATCAGGTTTAATTATGAAAGTGAATCGTCCTGAAAATTAGAAAATAAAATTAATGAATCTCTCCATCGTTATCCCTCTTCTTAACGAAGAAGAATCTATTAAAGAATTATACCATTGGATCGTAACAGTTATGCAATCCAATGGTTTTTTATATGAACTTATATTTATAGACGATGGTAGTACCGATGGTTCTTGGAACCTTATAGAAGAATTAGCTAAGGAGCATACTGAAGTAAAAGGAATTCGATTTCTAGGGAATTTTGGAAAATCCCAAGCACTTCATGCTGGGTTTTCTCAAGCAAAGGGGGATGTAGTTATTACTATGGATGCCGATTTACAAGATGATCCAGAAGAAATCCCTGAGCTATATAGAATGATTACCGAAGACAATTATGATTTGGTTTCGGGATGGAAGAAAGTACGTTACGATTCTAAAATTGCAAAAAACTTACCTTCAAAACTTTTCAACTTTGCTGCTCGTAAAACTTCTGGGGTACAACTAAATGATTTTAATTGCGGACTTAAAGCCTATAAAAAGGAAGTTATTAAAAGCATAGAAGTTACTGGTGATATGCATCGTTATATACCCGTACTAGCCAAGAATGCGGGATTTAGCAATATTGGAGAGAAAGTTGTGAAACATCAAGCTAGAAAATATGGAGTCACTAAATTTGGTATGGAACGATTTTTAAGAGGCTTTTTAGATTTAATTACCATTTCATTTATATCTAGGTTTGGTAAACGTCCTATGCACTTTTTTGGTGCTTGGGGAGCTATCATGCTTTTTGTTGGACTTTGTTTTGCAATTTATTTAGGTATCGACAAATTATTTATAAACCCCACAGGAAGGTTGATTACCGAAAAACCACAATTTTACATATCTCTTACCGCTATGATTTTAGGATCTCAATTTTTTGTAGCAGGATTTTTAGGAGAAATGATTTTAAGAAGTAAAAAAGATTCAAAAAACTACATTGTAAAAGAAAGAGTAAATTAAATTCTCTTTTATATCATAATTCATTTTAAAACTATTTGATATTAAATTATAAACTTATTATTTTTGCAATACTATTCTTACAAACTAATTAAAAAAAATATGAGAAAACTGAAATTATTTGCTGGATTATTAATATGTATATTATTATTAAATGCTTGTTCTAGTGATGATGACAACAATCAACATACCATAGATGAGCTATTAACAGCAAATAGCCCTTGGACCTTTAATTATTATGAAATGATTAATATCATTGATGCCGGTAATTCAAGTTTTACTCAAGAAGATATTGAAAATGAAACTAATATATCTAACAGTGATGTAACAGTTACTTTTAATGAAGATGGTTCAGGCTCATCATTTACGCCAGGAGAAGGAACTGATTCATGGGATTGGGAAATAATTAATAACAATCAATTAAAAATAATTTTTGACGGTGGTGAAACTTCCATATTTGAAAATTTTAATGTTACTTCTTCTCAATTAACTATTGAAACTGAAAGTGTTTCTTTTGACCCAGTTGCTATTTTTGAGGTTTCACATTATGGGAAATTTTATTATGATTAATTTCTTAAAGAAATCATTACTTCTTCTATTTTTGGTTTTATTACCAATAATTACTAAAGCTCAACATAAATTTGGGGTATTAGCTGGCGTTAATTTGTCGGCATTATCAGATGGTATATTAAATTCTACATATTTAGGAAGCAATTCTTTTAGTTTTCATATAGGTGGAGTTTATGAATTAGAGCTTAAAGAGAAAATTGCTTTTAGACCAAAAATTATTTATTCTCAACAAGGGGATCGAGAAACTTTTGATAGCAATATCAATTATGAGTTAACTTACTTAAATTTCCCACTTGATTTTAAATTTTTTCAGAAACCATACCTTATAGCTGGCCCACAAATTGGTTTTCTTATTGATACTAAAAAAAATAGTGGTGATTTTGGCGACTTACCAATTTTTGATTATGGTGCAAATATTGGGATAGGATTTGACATTAAAGACTTTTTTATTGAATTTAATGCATATCAGGGATTTAACACATTAATTGAAATTGAATTTGCTTATGAGGATATTGAAGCAACTAACACAGTTTTACAATTAAGTTTTGGATACCATTTTTAAATAAAATAATATTTAAAAATCAAAATACTTAGGCTCTCGATAGATGTTAGGTTTAAAAACTAATCATTATTTTTACACACTTAATACTAAATAATGATATACGTAGATCCAAAAACTTTAGAGCGAGTTAATGTATGGCTCACTCCTTTTTTTGATGAAGAAACCCAACAAACAATTAAAGAACTTATAGCTTTTGAACCAGAAACATTAGAAGAAAGTTTCTATAAAAGTTTAGAATTTGGTACCGGTGGAATGCGTGGGATTATGGGTGTTGGTGACAACAGAATTAATAAATACACTCTCGGAAAAAATACTCAGGGACTTTCCAATTACCTTAAAGAGCAATTTCCAAACCAAGAAATTAAAGTAGCAATTGCTTACGATTGCCGTCATAATAGTAAAGAACTAGCAAAGTTGGTTGCCGATGTATTTTCTGCAAACGGAATTCAAGTTTTTCTGTTTTCAGATTTACGACCTACACCAGAGCTATCTTTTGCAGTGAAGCATTTAGATTGCCAATGTGGAATAGTTTTAACCGCTTCCCACAACCCTCCAGAATATAATGGCTATAAAGTATATTGGGAAGATGGTGGACAATTGGTTCCACCTCAAGATGGGGAGATAATAGCAGAAATAAATAGTTTACAATATACAGACGTTCAATTTGAAGCCAATGAATCTCTTATTTCTTATATAGATACTGAGGTTGATGAAGCATTTGCTGAAGCTTCCATAAAGAATGGAACTTTTAATACCCAACAAAAAGCAAAAGACAATTTAAAAATTGTTTTTACTTCCTTACACGGAACATCAATTACTATGGTTCCCAAAGTTCTAAAGCAGGCGGGTTATAAAAATGTTTCTATTGTAGAAGAGCAAGCAATACCAAATGGGGACTTCCCTACCGTAGCTTCTCCCAATCCTGAGGAGCCAGAAGCATTACAAATGGCTATTGATTTAGCTTTAAAAGAAAATGCCGACATTGTTATTGGTACCGATCCAGATTGCGATCGTTTAGGGGTTGCTGTAAGAAATCCTGAAGGTGGTTTTACCATCTTAAATGGAAATCAGGCCATGGTTATCAAAACTCATTTCTTATTAGAACAATGGAAAAATCAAGGAAAACTAAACGGAAATCAGTTTGTAGCTTCCACTATCGTTTCTACTCCTTTGATAAGAAAAGTTGCTGCTAATTTTGGAGTAACATATAAGGAAGGTCTTACTGGTTTTAAATGGATTGCTAAAATGATCAAGGATTTTCCAGAATTAGAACATATTGGTGGTGGAGAAGAAAGTTTTGGTTATTTAGTAGGAGATTTTGTTAGAGATAAGGATGCGGTTACCGCTACCCTATTGGTATGTGAAATTGCTGCTCAAAGAAAACAAAATAATTCTAGCTTGTTTGAATATCTTCAAGACATTTATGCTACTTATGGTTTTTATCAAGAGTACCTAATTTCGATTGTTAAGAAAGGCAAAAAAGGAGCAGAAGAGATTTCAGAAATGATGAAAAATTTCAGAGAAAATCCTTTTACAGAAATTTCTGGAAGCAAAGTAATTAAAATGGAAGATTATCTTGTAGGTGAAGCTATCAATTTTGAAACAAACACTAAAGATAAGATTGATATTCCAAACTCCAACGTACTTATATATTATACCAAAGACGGATCAAAAATAGCAATGCGCCCAAGTGGAACCGAGCCAAAAATAAAGTTTTATATTAGCGTAAATACCGAATCGGAAAATGAAGAAAATGCAAAAGACATACTTCAGGAAAAAATCGATTCGATTATTACATTTTTAAACAACTAATAATGGATTACTTTAAAAAAATATTACGTTTTGCTTATCCTTATAAAAGATTTGCTTTTTTAAATATTCTATGTAATATTTTTTATGCCCTCTTTAGTGCTTTATCCTTTATTGCTTTAATACCCATGCTGGATATTCTTTTTAAGCAGGACAAACTAAAAGTGATTAAGGAACCTGTTTATTCTGGAATTGCAAATGCAAAGGATTATTATCAAGAGTTATTGGCATTTAAAGTTCAGGAATTTGCTCAAAGTGATGCTTCGAAAGCATTGTTAGTAGTAATAAGTCTAATTATAGTATTATTTTTTCTAAAGAATATATTTAGATACTTAGCGATGTATTTTATTACATTTTTAAGAAATGGGGTCCTAAAAGACATTAGGAATGAACTGTATAAAAAAACAATTCATCTTCCATTATCCTTTTTTTCTGAAAAACGAAAAGGAGATATTTTAGCTAGAACTGGAACTGATGTTTTAGAAATTCAGCATTCTTTTTTATCGGTATTAGAATTAATATTTAGAGAGCCACTAACTATATTATTTACCATTATAATGATGCTTCTAATAAGTGTTAAGCTTACCTTATTTGTATTTATTTTTATTCCTATCTCAGGGTTTATAATTTCTAGAATTGGAAAAAACTTAAAACAAAAATCGGATCAAGTTCAGAAAGAACAAGGTATTTTTCTATCTACTTTAGAAGAAACTCTAGGAGGATTAAAAATTATTAAAGGCTTTACAGCTGAGAAAATTTTTGGTAATAAGTTTATGGAATCTACCAATCGATTTTATAAATATTCAAATTCCTTATTAAATCGTCAAAATTTGGCTTCGCCTACTAGTGAATTTTTAGGAATTACTGTAATTGCTATATTATTATGGTATGGAGGTAAAATGGTATTGATAGATGGAACACTAGATGGCAGTTCATTTATCGCTTATATGGGACTTGCTTATAATATTCTAACTCCAGCAAAAGCGATAAGTAAAGCGAGTTATTCTGTTAAAAAAGGAAATGCAGCTGCAGAACGAGTTTTAGAAATTCTTGAAACAGAATCTACTATAAAAGATACATCTAATGCTATCATAAAAAAGGATTTTACAACAAGTGTAGAGATAAATAATATTTCATTTAAATATGAATCCGATTGGGTTTTAGACAATTTCTCTTTAAAAGTTCCCAAAGGGCATACCGTTGCTTTAGTTGGTCAAAGTGGTAGTGGTAAAAGCACCATTGCAAATTTAATCACTCGTTTTTACGATGTAAATAAAGGGTCTATTAGTATAGATTCTGAACCAATTAAAAACATTAGCAAAAATTCTCTTAGAAATTTATTAGGATTGGTAACCCAAGATTCTATCCTTTTTAACGATTCCATAAAAGGCAATTTATTAATAGCTAAAGAAGATGCAAGCGATGCCGAAATTATCGAAGCATTAAAAATTGCAAATGCCTGGGAATTTGTAGAAACATTACCAAAAGGTATTGATACTAATATTGGAGATAGTGGAAATAAACTAAGTGGCGGACAAAAGCAGCGATTGAGTATTGCTAGAGCTGTTCTAAAAAATCCACCAATAATGATTTTGGATGAAGCTACTTCGGCATTAGACACTGAAAGTGAGCGCCTAGTGCAAGATGCTTTAGAGAATATGATGAAAAACCGAACTTCAATTGTTATTGCACATCGACTTTCTACCATCCAAAAAGCAGACAATATTATTGTGTTATCTAAAGGTAAAATAGTAGAACAAGGAAAGCATCAAGAGTTATTAGAAGCGAAAGGAGTGTATTATAATTTAGTTAAAATGCAATCTTTAGCATAATTAACTTAATCTAGTATTTTTACAGTTAATAAGTGATCCTTTTCTTAGTTGGATTGAATAATGTACCTATTAAATTTATTCCATAAAAAAAGAGCGCTTGGGGCTGCGCTCTTTTCAATTTATACGCTCATTATATTTAGGGCTCATAATGAGAGTACTGTTTAATTATAGTTCAAATATATATCGGATAAATCAATAAAACAAATAAAACATGCTTTTTATCGTATTTAATGTGCTTTTTATCGATGTTTTAGTTTTATATTTATTTTTTTCCTACAAATAAATAGATCGGAAATTATTCCATAAAAAAACGGACCTGCCCCCGCGGCGGTCCGTTTTATAAGGCATTTATCACAGTTGGGGCTGATAATAAAAAACCTATTCGTAACAATATGAAGTAAAAGTAATGGTATTTTTCCTACAAAAAAAATATTTATGTATTTTATCGTAATTATTTTACTTTTTATCGGATTTATTAGCGTTTTACGATATTAATCTGTTAAATATCGAATCCAATTAAACCTTCAAGGTCAATTAATGTCCTATATTTAAACAAACAAATTGTGTGGTTAAAGAAAAACAATTAATATCAGCATTACAATCAATTGAACAAAAAGAAAGTGCCTTTAGAAAACTGGTATCCTTATATAAAGAAAGGTTGTATTGGCATATCCGAAAAATTGTTATAGATCACGATGATACAGATGATGTTTTACAAAATACATTTATAAAGGTTTTTAAAAATATTGATCGGTTTAAAGGAGATAGTAAATTATTCACTTGGATGTATCGCATAGCAACTAATGAAGCTATTACTTTTATTAACAAAAAAGTAAAACAAAATAATATAACTTTTGAGGATGTAAAAATTCAATTGATTTCTAGATTAGAAAGTGATGTATATTTTGAAGGAGATGAAATACAATTACAATTACAGAAAGCGATCGCTACCCTACCCCAAAAACAACAATTAGTATTTAATATGAAATATTTTGAAAATCATACTTATGAGAATCTTTCAGAAATTTTAGATACATCGGTAGGTGGTTTAAAGAGTAATTATCATTTAGCTGTAAAAAAAATTACAGCTTTTCTTAAAACAAATGAAACCTTTTAAAATAATTGTGGTCAAAGAAACAAATGAAAGATAAAAAACAGAACAGCGGATTCAATACACCAAAAAACTATTTTGGAGATTTTGAAGATCGATTATTCCATAAGCTTAATGAAGATACAATTCCGAAAGAATCTAGCTTTACTACTCCTAAAGAATATTTTAATCAATTAGATTCGAGTATTTTGCAAAATAGTGATAGCACTGTTTATCCTACCAAGGTAATTCAACTGTTTTCAAAAAGAACCCTAGCCTATGCCATAACAATTGCAGCTTGTGCAACACTAATAGTTTCAATTTCAAATAGAAATAAGACACTAAATACCATAGATAATATTGAGATTACTAGTATCGAAAGTTATATCGAAGAAGGAAATTTAGAAATGGATTCATACGATATAGGTTCTTTACTTAATGACGAAGATTTAACAAATACCATTTCTGAAAAGGAATACATAACTAAAGATGTTATAGAGGATTACTTATTTGATCAAATTGAAGACACATCCATATTAATAGAATAAAAACAATCAAAATGAAAAAGATAGCGATATTAGTTTTACTTATAAGTTCGGGGTTATTTGCACAAAGGCCAAATGGACAAAAACCAAATCACGAAAGGATAAAAGCATTAAAAACAGCTCATATTACAGAGCATTTAGACTTAACATCCTCTGAAGCAGAGAAATTTTGGCCAGTATATAATGAATTTGATAAAAAACTAATGTCCCTTAAAGAAAAAGATCGAGGTGAGTTTAAGGGCAAATTAATAAATGACGGCATTGATTCATTAACCGATGAAGAAGCAAATATTTTAATTGATAAAATTCTTGTAATGAAAACTTCTGAATTGGAATACAGAAAAGAATTAGTTATTAATTTAAAAGAAGTCTTGCCTCCACAAAAAATAATAAAACTATATAAAGCCGAAGAGAGTTTTAAAAGAATGTTGTTAGATCGTTTAAAAGAGCGAAGAGGCAAAAAAGATTAGTTTAGATTAGATTTGTTTTTAATAGGAGCTCTTTAATTAGTGCTCCTATTTTTATTCTTTAAAAATCAATCTAGAAATTTTGTTTCTTCCAGACGCAAAAGCTAGGGTATCATTAACAAACTCTAGTGCATAAAAACCTTCATCAGATAATTGCACCCAAGAATCTCCAGCATCCTTACTATATGATATTCCAGGTGAACCAACGGCAACAATTCCATTTCCTTCACTCCCAGGCGCAAAACGAACCGAAGATCGATACCCTGGCTCTTTCCCATTACTTACTAAGTTCCAAGTTTTACCTCCGTCCCTAGTCAATGCCTTATTTCCTTCATTAAATTTTTGATTTTCCCAATCACCACCAAAAATAACTCCTGTCTTTTCATCTAAAAAATCTACACTATAGATTCCTGTCATTGCTTTGCCTTGAACTATTGGAGTCTCATATACTTCCCAAGATTTTCCTCTATCTGCAGAATAAAATACTCTCGCTTTCTTACCACCTGTAACAATCCAAACATGATTTTCATACAAAGCAATATTAGAATTACTAGCCGCAAATGCTGCCTCTCCTTTTTCTATAGCCGGAAGTATATCACAGGAAAGTTTTTCCCAATTATTACCACCATCTCTAGTAATTAATATAGATAGACAATCGTTGGTTGGGTCTCCCATAGCTATACCTTCATTATCGTCCCAAAAAGATATTGCATCATAAAAGACCTTTTCTCCTTTCTCTACATAAACCTCTTCAATATTGGTAGCTTCATTTTCATTAAAACCAATTTTATATAATACTCCTGGGTTCCCTATACTCAACACAAATACAGATTCTTTTGTAGTTGCTATCGCTCTAAAATTAAGTAATGAATCTTCATATTTAATGGAAGCTAATTTGGGTGTCCCATTATCTATTAAACCAACCTTACCATTATTAGCAGCAAACCATACTTTAGATATATCTATTGATGCTATTGCTCGAATACTTAAACTATCTGTAAACACCCTTTCAATACTAACCGAACTAAAGTTTTTGGCTGGATTAGTAGTACAAGAAACTATAATAATAGAACATAAGAAAATGAGGAGATAACGCATAGATTATTTTTTTTTCAAAAGTAAACAAATCGATAGACCATATTATAATATCTTTGCAAACAATTTTATAACTATGAAACTTCACAGAAATCTAGTATTTGCAACTATAGATTCTCTTCTACTTATTTTTAACGAACAGAAACAAGCGGATAAAGTATTAAGAAACACTCTAAAAAGAGATAAACGCTGGGGAGCTAGAGATCGTGGATTTATAGCTGAAACCACCTATGACATTGTACGTTGGAAGCGTCTTTATTCTAAAATAGCGGAAGTAAAAGAACCTTTTGACAGAACCAATTTGTTTCGTCTTTTTACAGTTTGGGCAACATTAAAAGGAATTCAAATTCCAGATTGGCCTCAATTTGAAGATACTCCTACTCGTAAGATAAAAGGACGTTTTGATGAATTATCAAAAATTAGAAAATACAAAGAGTCTATTCCAGATTGGTTGGATGAATTAGGTGTTAAAGAACTAGGAAAAAATTGGGATAAAGAAATACATTCTTTAAATCAAGTTGCCGATGTGGTTTTAAGAGTAAATACTTTAAAAACTACCAAGGAAAAACTTCAAAACACATTACAAGATTTAGAAATTGAAACAGAAATCTTAAAAGGATATCCTCAAGCTTTAAAATTAAAAGAACGTAAAAATGTATTTGTAACCGATGTTTTTAAAAAGGGTTGGTTTGAAGTTCAAGATGCTTCTTCTCAAAAAGTTGCTAAATTTTTAAACCCTAAACCGGGCTCAAAAGTTGTGGACACTTGTGCTGGAGCTGGAGGGAAAAGTTTGCATTTGGCTGCATTGATGGAAAATAAAGGTCAGGTTATTGCATTAGACATCTATGATAACAAATTAAAAGAGCTTAAAAGAAGAGCAAAAAGAAACGGAGCACATAACATAGAAACTCGTGTGATAGATTCTACAAAAGTGATTAAAAAGCTTATAGGAAAAGCGGATAAAATATTAATAGATGCACCTTGTTCTGGATTAGGAGTTCTAAGAAGAAATCCGGATGCAAAATGGAAATTACAACCAGATTTTTTAGATAATATAAGAGAAACTCAAAAAGAAATTATAGATTCCTATTCAAGAATGGTGAAACCTGGTGGTCAAATGGTCTATGCTACTTGTTCTATATTACCTTCAGAAAATGAAAATCAAGTAAAAGCATTTTTAAAACGGGATGAGGGTAAAGATTTTAAATTTATCAAGGATGAAAAAGTTCTTCCTAGTAAATCCGGTTTTGATGGATTTTATATGGCTTTACTACAAAAGAATAGTTAAATATTATAATATTTAACAAGCAATAAAAAATCAGTAAATTAAAAAAAGCGCCCAATAGGGCGCTTTTTTTATTCGAAGAATAGCAATTAATTATTTCACTATAACTCTTTCTGTTTTAAAAACAGATGCATCTTTACTTCCAACTTTTACGATATAAACACCACTCTCAGCATTTGATAAATTAAGTTCCATTCTGTAAGAATCACCTATTTTATTTATGTTTTTATATCCTAATTGCTGTCCTAATAAATTATATAATGCTACATAAACATTCCCATCATAATTAGATTTTAATGAAATAGAAAAGTTTTTGTTATCTGTAGAATAAACAAGCAATTCGGAATTATTGAATTCTAAATCATTAACTCCTAATTCACCCATATTTGCAGTATAGTCTTCTGTTTCTCCATATTGAGATTCCTCACAAGCATCGTCTGGTACTGGAGCTTGCCAGTTTGATTTTACACGCATTCTGTGTTGTATACCAGTTGTTTCATCTCCAGGAATTGTTAAATCAACCGTTTCTGTAAAAGTCCCACCTGCTTGTCCAGGAGCAATTACAAAATTAGGAACTACAACTTCATCACTAGTAAAATTTGAATCATCGTTAAAATCAATCCAAACTTTTACGTTTTGATCTCCGTATCCAGTTGTAACTGTAAAATCATAAGTAGAACCAGGCACTAAGGTTGCTTCTTGATCCGTAAAGTCTGCATATCCTTCACAACCTGAATCATTATCTAATTCTGCAACAGTAACGTTTGTAAATCCATCACCAAAAGAACAATCTGAATTAGGTTGACAAAGTAGATTCTCTATCTCAACAGTTATGGAATCATTAGAAGATTCTTGATCTCCCGCTAATAATGTAGTTACGACTAATTCGTAAACTCCTAATTCAGAAAAATCTGCTTGTTGAGAAAAACTAAAAGAAACTTCTTCTTCTGAATCTATAGGACCTGCAAATGTTTCTACTACTGGAGTACCTCCATCTAAAATATATTGAACGTCGAAATTAGATTGTATAGCTGCACCAAAATTTATTAAGGTAACTGAAATTGTTTCGTTTCCTAATCCATTACTACTTTCTGGAGCAGTTACTTCTAATGGACCTACATCGTTAGTTGCCAAATGGGTTACTTCTTTTGTAAATGCATCATTAGCTTCAAATTCGTCACCAGCTAAATCTGTACTTGCTTCAATAGCATAAGTTTGTCCAGAATTTGATAAATCTACAGTTTGAGTAAAGGTATAAGTGGCAGTATCATTACCAGCAATGCTTCCTCCAAATACTTCGGTAGCAACTAAATTGCCATCTACTCTTAACTCTACAGGTATATTAGATTGTGTAGCAGATCCAAAATTACGGATGCTAACCTCTACTGTTTCAGTAGCAGTTAAAATTCCATTGTTTGGTTCCGTAATATTATTTATTCCTACATCTGCAGTAAACCCTCCACTTAATGAGAAAGAAGCTACTTGAGTTCTCCATTGGTTATTTGATGAAAAATATTCAGCGGTATGCCAGAAAGTAAAGTTATCTGGGTCCATGGTTAAATGTGAATAATCACCAAATCTATTGGTTGTAGTTTGTACTCCTACTCCATCAACAATAATTGTTTCCGCAATAGTCATTTCTCCTAAAGCATCTCCTTCAAAACGACCAGTATAGCTTATTCCAACAGGCAAGGTAGCACTTGCTATGTTAAAGCCTAATCCAATATTTCCTGCTGCATCCATTGCTGCACTTCCCATAAAACGACTATGTCCATCTGCTGGAGCATAGGTCCCTTCTTGGTAAACATCCCAAGGGTTAGCATCATCATTACGCAACTCTATCCATCTAATTCCAGATGTATCATTACCATCAATATCATCATTAAAAGTAATTACCCATGAGTTATGATCTCCAAAACTTCTGTAGTTAGCAGCGAAAGAAATAACACCACCAATCATATCTATTTTATTCCCAGTGCCTGGTTGTGCAACATCCCCTGTACCAAAAGGTGCAAAGACTGAGTTAAATGGATCTGTTGGAATTTCTAATGGTGCCGAGATTGTCGAATTTCCAGCATTCACAAAATCTACATCAATCTCCCAAACTTTTAAATGATCAAAAGTTACACCACCCCAACCATCATCTTGAAGATATACTATATAACCTGGCACATCTGCAGGAGCATCTGTTCCTAATAAATTAGCTGGTTCTGGGCTGTAAACAGTATTATTATTTGGAACAGATCCAGGCAATGGAAACCCAATAATTTGAGGATTTGCCCCTCCTGCTAAGATTACATCTCTTTCGATTGCATATACTTTATTTGCACCTCCTTTATTAGCAGTTAAATAATAAGCATCTGGCCAAACACTATAATGTGGGTAATCTGGAAAGGCATCTAAAGAAAACTGATAAACATTATAAGCTCCTGTAGGATCATTAGTTACTGAAACTCCTAATGCTAATGAATTAGTTCCAAATGGGTCATCTCCAAATTCACTTACAAAATAACGATCCGCTAGATGATCATACATAATTATGGGATCACCCAAATTACCTGAAATCCCTAAAAAGGAAGCTAATGTTACTGGACCAGTTACCAAGGTCCCTGTCTTATCAAAAACTTTTATTTGTGAGTTTACAGCATGAACATAATGGTTTGGTCCAACAGCACCTGTAGGATCTGGTGGCGTAGGGCCTGTATTATCAAATCCAATAAAATTTTGTTCTAAAGCATAAGTATGAATTCCACCTTTTTCTTTTTGTGCATTTACATTAATGTCGTTTAATGGCAAAGCATTTTCATTTACTTTTGCATTATAACGAGATCTGTTAGGGACAATAGTCATTGTTTTAACTTCATCTGCATCATATGCAACTGTTGGAAGATCTCTTAATGGAATCGTGGTTCCAACAAAAGTTCCTTGAATTATTTCCACTGGAGGGAATAATTCTTGTGCAAAAATTCCGCAACTAAATAAAATTGCGAAAGCGAGTAGTAAATTTTTAATTTTCATGATAGTTTTTTTTTAAGATAGCCCGCAAGATAGTATTTTATAATATATCTTATTATAAGTATCTCGATTAAAACTCTTTAAAATAAAAAAGAGCAGCCTATAACAGACTGCTCTTTAAAATTTAAAATAAAAAAGTTTTATTTTACTATAATTCTAGCTGTTTTATATGTTGTAGTTCCATGGCCTCCCATACGAAGAAAATAAACACCACCAGACATACTTGACATATCTATATCTACTTTATACACATTGTCATTTCTAGGAACTCTTTTATTAAAACCAACTTCTTGTCCTAAAATATTAAACACTCCTAAAAACACACCACCTTCATATTGAGTATTTAATATAACTTCAAATTGATTATTTGGTAAAGTAGTCACAATTAAATTAGAGTTACTAATCTCATAATCTTCTACACCCAAAGTACCGATATTTGCAGTATAATCTTCTGTTTCTCCAACTTGAGTGTTTTCACAAGCATCAATAACTGGTGCTTGCCAATTTGTTTTAACACGCATTCTATGCTCCCCAAGAGTAGCATCACTAGGAATTTCTAAATCTGTTGTTTCTGTATAAGAACCAGCTCCTTCTCCTTCAGCAATTCTAAAATTATTTACAACCACTTCACCAGGAAATTCAAAAATATTATCATCATTAAAATCTATAAATACAGTTATCCATTGATCTCCAAAACCTGTAGTTAATGTTAGATCGTTTGTTGAACCTGGTTCTAAATTAGCAATTTGACTTGTAAAATCAGCGTATCCTTCACATCCAGAAGGGTTATTGATTTCAGCAACACTGAATAATTGAAGTCCATGACCTAAAGAACAATCGGGTGCTGGTTGGCATAGAAGATTTTCAACTACTTTAGTAACCTCATCATCCGCATTATTTTGATCGCCTGAAAGCGAAGTGGATACACTAAAATTATAAACTCCCAACTCACTTAAATCAGCAGTTTGTGCAAAATTAAATACTATTGTTTCTTCAGAAGTAATTGGTCCTGCAAAACTTTCTATTATAGGACTCCCTCCATTAATGCTGTATTGAACATCAAAATTTGACTGCGTAGAAGTACCATAGTTTTTAATTTTAACAGAAATTTCTTCATCTGCTGTTAAAGATGATCCTGTTATAGGACTTATTATAGCTATAGCTCCCACATTATTGCCTAATAAATGGGTAACTTCTTTAGTATAATCGTCATTTGGAATAAATTCGTCACCTCCTAAATCTGTTGTAACAGCAATTTCATAGGTATCTCCAGCATTAGATAAATTTACAGTTTGAGAAAAGGTATAGGTTGCAGTTTCATTTGGATTTATAGTACCATTATAAGTCTCTGATGCTACTAAATTCCCATCTAATCTTAATTCTAAAGGAATATTAGATTGTGGATCAGAACCAAAATTACGGATATTAACCTCTACAGATTCAGCATTAGTTAATACCCCATTGATTGGTTCTAAAATATTAACAATCCCTACATCATCTGTAAATTCACCATTAATTGAAAAGGAAGCTACACGAGTTCTCCAAAAGTTGTTAGACGAAAAATAATCTGCTGTATACCAAAAAGTAAAATTATTTGGGTCCATCGTCATATGTGCATAATCTCCATATCTATTCGCATTTGTTCTTACACCAGGGCCATTAATAATTACGGTTTCACCAAGTGTCATTTGTCCAAGTGGATCTCCGTCAAAACGCCCAGTATATCTTAATGAAACTGCTAATGAGGTACTCGCTGTAGTATATGCCAAAGCTATATTACCTGTTGCATCTATTGCAGAACTACTCATTAAACGACT
Source organism: uncultured Flavobacteriales bacterium (assembly GCA_913063255.1). Taxonomy (GTDB): domain Bacteria; phylum Bacteroidota; class Bacteroidia; order Flavobacteriales; family Flavobacteriaceae; genus Marifrigoribacter. Next base: position 15,948 of record CAJXYJ010000006.1, read on the forward strand.
ATGACCATCCGCAATAGAATACGTTCCTTCTTGATAAATTTCCCAAGGATTAACCTCATCGTTTCTTAATTCAATCCAACGAATTCCTCCGGTTTCATTTTCATCAATAAATGTATTAAATGTTATTAACCATGAATTATGGTTTTCAAAAGATCTAAAATTTGCTGCGTATGAAACAATTCCTCCATGTCCAGAAAGTCTTTGACTCGTTCCTGGCTGATGAATAGCGCCATTACCATTACCAAAAATCTCTCCTGCATCAAATGGTTCTGTTGGAATTTCTAAGGCTTCTGAAACTGTAGAATTATTTACATTTGTCCAATCCATATTGATTTCCCAAACTTTTATATGATCAAAATCAACACCACTCCACGCATCATCTTCTAAATAGGTTACGTAACCCGGCATAGATGGATCAATAGTAGTTCCTAAAAGATTTGCTGGTTCTGCGCTTTTTACTTGACTAGGGTTATATCTAATTCCTGGAAGTGAAAAAATTACCATTTCTGGATTTGCTCCACCCGCTAACATTACATCTCTTTCCATAACAAAGGTATGGCCACCTGTTCCAATTAAATTTACAGTTCCATAATAGCCATCATGCCACGTTGCATAATGTGGATAATCTGGAAAACCACCAGGATAGGTAAAATCCCATACATTATATGAACCTGTTGGGTCATTAGTTTCAGAAACTCCAATAGACAGCGTGTTAGTTCCAGCTCCAAATTCACTTACCACCCATCTGTCTGCAAGTTGATCGTATAAAACGATTGGATCCCCATTATTAGAACCATTACCTAAAAAAGATGCTAAACTAACTGGTCCCAATAATAATCCTCCAGTTTTATTAAAAATTTTAATTGCTGAATTTACAGAATGAACATAATGGTTTGGTCCTACTGCACCAGTAGGATCTGGTGGAATATATCCTCCAGATTCATTCGCTGAAAAACCAACGAAATTTTGTTCCATTGCATATGCAGCAATTTTCCCTGTTTCAGTCTGTAGATTTTGAATTACAGTAGTTGTTGTGTTTTCTTCTGGTGTAACATTCGCCATATTAGGGAACATTATTACTTCCTCAGGATTATAATTGTTGGGATTAATAGTCTGAAAATCTCTTAGAGGAATTGTTAAGCCTTTATAGGTTCCTGTAATTACATCCATAGGTGGAAATAATTCTTGGGCAAAAATTCCGCAACTAAATAAAATTGCGAAAGCGAGTAGTAAATTTTTAAGTTTCATGATAGTTTATTATTTATTAGATAACGCGCAAGATAATCAAAATTATAAAATGATAAAGTCTAAATTATTACACCTATTTTTTTAGGATTTTTTACTTAGAAAATAAGTAACTTTGCACTTTGTAAAACCCTTGTAAATTAAATAGGATGATTCACTTTTTTGGAGACCTAAAAAAAACAGTTTTTATAGTTCAAACCAACGCTACGCTTTCCAAGCCAGACATTAAAAAGTTACAGTGGTTATTCGCAGACCAAGCCAAAATTGAAGAATCCGTTATCACGGATTTTTTTGTTGGTCCTCGTGCTGCTATGATTACACCTTGGAGTACCAATGCTGTTGAAATTACCCAAAACATGGGGATTGAAGGGATTATTCGTATTGAAGAATTTAAACATGTTTCTGAAACTTTTTCAGATTTTGATCCGATGCTTTCTCAAAAATATTCGAGCTTAGGTCAAAATGTGTTTAATATTGACATTCAACCTGAATCTATTTTAGAAATCGATGACATTTCTGCATACAACCAATCTGAAGGTTTAGCTTTAAACCATGAAGAAGTAGCTTATTTAGAGAACCTTTCTAAAAAGTTAAATCGGAAATTAACAGACAGTGAAGTCTTTGGTTTTAGCCAAGTAAATAGTGAGCATTGTCGTCATAAAATATTCAACGGTACTTTTATTATTGATGGAGAAGAAAAGCCCTCTTCTCTTTTCAAATTAATTAAAGAAACCTCTAAAGAAAATCCGAATACAATTGTTTCCGCATACAAAGATAATGTAGCCTTTGTGGAGGGACCTAATGTGGTTCAGTTTGCTCCAAAAAGCCCAGATAAACCAGATTATTACGAAAATAAAGACTTTGATAGTGTAATTTCACTTAAGGCAGAAACCCATAACTTTCCAACAACAGTTGAACCATTTAATGGTGCTGCTACAGGAAGTGGTGGAGAAATTAGAGATCGCCTTGCAGGAGGAATGGGGTCTCTCCCTCTAGCAGGTACCGCTGTTTATATGACTTCTTATTCTAGGGTAGAAGAAAATCGTCCTTGGGAACAAGCAATGAACGAACGAGATTGGTTATACCAAACTCCATTAGATATTTTAATAAAAGCCAGTAATGGGGCTTCAGATTTTGGAAACAAATTTGGTCAACCATTAATTTGTGGTTCTGTATTGACTTTCGAACATGAAGATCAAACACGTAAATTAGGGTTTGATAAAGTTATCATGCAAGCTGGTGGAATTGGTTATGGGAAGAAAGAACAAGCCATAAAAGATATCCCAAAAAAAGGAGATAAAATTGTAATTCTAGGAGGTGAAAATTATAGAATTGGTATGGGTGGTGCTGCAGTTTCCTCTGCAGATACTGGAGCATTTGCTTCAGGTATAGAATTAAATGCGGTACAACGTTCCAATCCAGAAATGCAAAAACGTGCAGCTAACGCTGTTCGTGGAATGGTAGAAAGTGAAGAAAATTTTATTGTTTCAATTCACGATCACGGTGCTGGTGGACATTTAAATTGTTTATCGGAATTGGTGGAAGACACCGGAGGAAAAATTGATTTAGATCAACTTCCTGTTGGTGATCCAACCCTATCTGATAAAGAAATTATTGGTAACGAATCTCAGGAACGTATGGGATTAGTTATAGCCGAAGAGCACATTGATTATTTACAACGTATTGCAGATCGTGAACGTTCTCCTATGTATACAGTTGGTAATGTTACTGGAGATCATAGATTTTCTTTCCAATCCAAAACCAAAGGCAACAAGCCAATGGATCTAGCATTGGAAGATATGTTTGGAAGTTCTCCAAAAACAATAATGACAGATTCTACTATCAAAAGAACGTTTAAGGAGATTGTTTATGACACTTCAAAATTCAAAGAATATTTAAATCAAGTACTACAATTAGAAGCTGTTGCTTGTAAAGATTGGTTAACCAATAAAGTAGATCGTTGTGTTGGTGGAAAAGTAGCCAAACAACAATGTGTTGGTCCTTTACAAATCCCTCTTAATAATTGTGGAGTAATGGCATTAGATTATAAGGGTAAAGAAGGAGTTGCAACTTCTATTGGTCACTCTCCTATTAGTGGTTTAATCGACCCTATTGCTGGAAGTAGAAATAGTATCACCGAAGCTTTAACCAATTTGGTTTGGGCGCCATTAGAGGAAGGTTTAAAAAATGTTTCCTTATCTGCAAATTGGATGTGGCCTTGTAAAAATGAAGGAGAAGATGCGCGTTTGTATGAAGCAGTTCAAGCGATATCAAAATTTGCAATCGATTTAGGTATCAATGTTCCTACTGGAAAAGATTCCTTATCCATGAAGCAAAAATATCCTAATGATGAAGTAATCTCTCCAGGAACAGTAATTATTTCAGCAGTTGGAAATTGTAATGATATTACCAAGATTGTTGAACCAGTTTTTCAGAAAAATGGAGGAAGTATTTATTATATCAATATTTCTCAAGACACTTATAAATTAGGTGGAAGTTCATTTGCTCAAATTCTTACAAGAATAGGAAACGAAGCTCCAAATGTATTAGATGCAAGCTATGTTAAAACTGTTTTTAATACCCTTCAGGAATTAATTAAAGAAAATAGAATTAGTGCTGGTCACGATGTTGCTTCTGGTGGATTAATTACCACTTTATTAGAGATGTGTTTTGCAGACAATAATCTTGGAGCAGATTTAGATCTTAGCAGTTTAGAGGAACAAGATTCTATTAAATTATTATTTGCTGAAAATTCAGGTATTGTTATTCAAGCTACAGATGATTCTATAGAAGAAACTTTAACTGAGGCAAATATTAAATTCCACAAAATTGGAAAAGTTACCGATAATGAAGTATTAAACATCACAAATCAATCGGAAACATTTGCATTATCTGTTACCCAATTAAGAGATACTTGGTACAATACTTCTTATTTATTAGACCAAAAACAAACTGCAGGTAATTTAGCGGTAGATAGGTTTAATAATTATAAAAATCAACCCTTACAATTCACATTCCCTAGTCAATTTACAGGAAAACTACCCGTCTTTGCGAATGAAATGAAGCAATCTCCTGAGATTGCCACGTCGCAAACTCCTCGCAATGACAAAAGACCTAAAGCAGCTATCATTCGTGAAAAAGGTTCTAATTCTGAACGTGAAATGGCTAACGCTATGTACTTGGCAGGCTTTGATGTAAAAGATGTACATATGACCGATTTAATATCGGGTCGAGAAACTCTTGAAGACATTCAGTTTATAGGAGCCGTTGGTGGTTTTAGTAATTCAGATGTTTTGGGATCTGCAAAAGGATGGGCTGGTGCTTTTCTCTATAATGAAAAAGCCAATACTGCCTTGAAAAATTTCTTTAAAAGAGAAGATACACTATCAGTTGGAATTTGTAATGGATGTCAACTTTGGATGGAATTAGAACTCATCAATCCAGAACATGAAATTCATGGTAAATTAACTTATAACGATTCTGGAAAACACGAAAGCGCATTTACTTCAGTAAAAATTCAAGAGAATAATTCTGTAATGCTTTCTAGTTTAGCTGGAAATACATTAGGGGTTTGGATATCTCATGGAGAAGGTAAATTTAATTTACCCTTAACAGAAGATAAATATAATATTGTAGCAAAATATGGATATGACACTTATCCTTCTAATCCGAATGGTTCAGATTTTAACACTGCAATGCTTTGTGATAAAACGGGACGTCATTTAGTAATGATGCCACATATAGAACGTTCTACTTTTCAATGGAATTGGGCTAATTATCCAGACCATAGAACCGATGAAGTATCTCCTTGGCTAGAAGCCTTTGTAAATGCTAAAAAGTGGTTAGAGAACAAATAATATTTTAAAAAGAGAAGATTTATATTTTTTAATGGATTTTAAGAATCCCAAAAAAGGAGCAACTATTCATTGCTCCTTTTTTTGTACTTTTAAATAAAAATTTTTACTATGAAAAGAATTGCACTTTTACTATTGCTTTGTACTTATATTGGGTTCTCTCAAAACGTACAGGAAAAACACCAAAGAGCTAAAATAAATTTAAACAATTCAGAAGATTTATCTAGACTAGATGCATTAGGAATTCCTGTGGATCATGGCATTCACGAAAGGGGTCAATATTTAATTTCCGATTTTTCTGTTTCAGAAATAGAAAAGGTTAAAAATGCAGGCTTTATTGTTGAAATATTAATTGAAGATTCTAAAGAATATTATCTTGAACAAAACAGAAATAGTAGAGCTCCTCAAGAAAATCTATTTTGTAATAATTCTATAGGTTATATAACTCCAGATAATTTTGAATTAGGTTCTATGGGTGGCTATTTTACCTATCAAGAAATGTTAGATCAATTGGATTTAATGAAATCACTTTATCCAAACCTGATTACTACAAAAGAAAATATTAGTACTTTTTTAACCGAAGGAGAACCAGATAATTCTACTACTCCTCCTATAGGTGGTAATGGAATAAAATGGGTAAAGATTAGTGATAACCCAGATAATTCTTCTGAAGGAGAAGCGCAAATTTTATATACTGCCATACACCATGCTCGGGAACCCACTTCACTTTCTCAGTTAATATTCTATATGTGGTATTTGTTAGAAAATTATGATTCTGATCCAGAAATTAAAAGTATTGTAGATAATACGGAACTTTTTTTCGTTCCTGTGGTAAACCCCGATGGATATTTATATAATGAAAAAACGGATCCTAATGGAGGAGGTTTTTGGAGAAAAAATAGAAAAGATGGACATGGAGTAGATAACAACCGTAATTACGATTATTATATAAATGGCGATCCCAACAATGGGATTTGGGGTGGTGAAGGAACCTCATCAGATCCAGATAGTAATATTTATCATGGAGAGGCTCCATTTTCAGAAGTTGAAAATCAAGCGATCAAATGGTTTTGTGAACAACATAATTTCAAAATGGCTTTAAACAATCATTCTTCTGGAAATTTATTGTTATTTCCTTTTGGGTACACTGCAAATATGCCTACACCAGATCATGATTTATATTTAGCTATTTCTGAAGAAATGGTATCAAAAAACAATTATGCAAATATCATAGCTTCAGACCTATATCCAGCTGCTGGAACCAGTGATGATTTTATGTATGGAACTATTGGAACACATGATAAGATAATTGCTTTTATTCCTGAAATCGGTTCCTCCTTTTGGTTACAGTTACATCAAATTATCCCCACTTGTAAAGATATGATGTATCTTAATATTACTGCGGCAAAAATGACCAATCAAAGTGTAAATTTTAATGATTTAAGTCCTGAATTTGTAGGACAACAATCTGCAATAAATTATGATTTTTCAATCAAGTATTTAGGCTTAACAACAAATGATAATTTCACCATAAGTTTTAACCCTATTTCTTCTAACATAACATTTTCAGGAGATCCAATACACTTAACTGATTTAGAAACTTTAGAGGAAGTGCAATTGGCTTTTCAATATGTTGCAAATTCTGGAACAGAACCTGGGGATGATATTTTATATGAATTGATAATTAACAACGGAACTTTTGAATATGCAATCCCAATTCATAAAAAATTTGGAGCACATCAAACTATTTTTGAAGACCATGGTAATAGTGTAACGGACAATTTTGAAAATAATGGTTGGGATACCACTACTGCAACTTATGTGTCTCCTTCTAGTTCAATAACCGATTCTCCAGATAGCAATTATGAAAACAATCAAAATAAATCAATAACACTAACTGAAGAATTAGATCTTAATAATGCTATTCATGCAGATGTTACTTTTTATGCTAGATGGTCTATTCATATTAATTGGGATTATACACAATTTTTAGTCTCCATTGATAACGGCACTACTTGGATACCTCAATGCGGTAAATATACCCAACTTGGAAGTGATTTAGGATTTCAACCAGAAGGAGAACCTCTCTATCATGGCACCAATAACGATTGGGTTCTAGAAGAAATTAATTTAAATGATTATTTGGGAGAAACCGTTTTAATGCGTTTTCAGTTTGCTTCTAATGATTTTGGAACTCAAGATGGATTTTACTTTGATGATCTTACAGTTACCATAGTTGACGAAGAAATATTAAACACTCCTGATGTTGAAGCATCTCAATTTATTGTGTATCCTAATCCTGTAGTTAATTTATTAAATATCACTACAGCGGTTACCAATTATAAAGTGAGTATTTATAATATTCAAGGGCAATTAATAAGTGCTCCTTCCATTCATTCAGGTTCACAAACTATAGATTATAGTTCATTTTCTAAAGGGATTTACCTAATTAATTTTACTTCAGAAAAGGATACAAAAACCTTTAAAATTGTAAAAGAATAGGGTTTTAATTTTTTAATAGAAATAATTTAAAGGAGGAACATAATTGTTGCTCCTTTTTTATTTCAGAATACTGAATTATTTTCCTATTTTGCAACATAGACAAAATTGCTTTTAAATGACCGATGTAAAACGCCTTTTCGATTTTCCTTATTACCAATTAGAAAAATTCAATCTTCAAAAATCATTAGTATCCAAACGCAATGGGGAATGGATAGCTACGTCAACTCAAGAATATATAGACAAAGCAAATGCCATAAGTAGAGGATTAATTAGATTAGGTGTGCAACCCAATGATAAAGTTGCCATCATTTCGCTTACCAACCGAACCGAATGGAATATCTGTGATATTGGTATTTTACAAACTGGAGCGCAAGATGTTCCTATTTACCCTACTATTTCTGAAGAGGATTATATGTATATCCTAAATCATAGTGAGAGTGTGTATTGTTTTGTTTCCTGTGAGTTTGTCTTAGAGAAGATCAACAAAATAAAAGATCAAGTACCTACACTAAAAGGTGTATATAGTTTTGACGAAATGGAGGGCAGTGATCACTGGTCTGATGTTTTAAAACTAGGAGAAGACGATAGTAATCAAAATGAGGTAGAAAGCAGAAAAGCAAATGTCAAAGAAACCGATTTAGCAACTATCATTTATACTTCAGGGACTACTGGAAGACCAAAAGGAGTCATGCTTTCGCATAAAAACATTGTGAGTAATGCCATAAGTAGCACCTATCGATTACCTATGGAATTGGGGAAATCTAAATCCTTAAGCTTTCTTCCTGTATGTCATATCTACGAAAGAATGCTATTGTATATGTATCAATATTGTGGAGTAAGCATTCATTTTGCGGAATCTTTGGAAACTATAAGTGATAACTTGAAAGAAGTACACCCTCATGTAATGTCGGCAGTACCAAGATTATTAGAAAAAGTATATGATAAAATTTATGCCAAAGGAGCCGATTTAACCGGAATTAAAAAAGGACTATTTTTCTGGGCAGTTGACTTGGGATTAAAATATGAGCCCTATGGACAGAATGGTTGGTGGTATGAATTCCAATTAAAAATTGCACGTAAACTTATATTTAGTAAATGGAAAGAAGCCTTGGGTGGAGAACTTAAAGCAATCGCTTCTGGAAGTGCAGCTTTACAACCTCGTTTAGCAAGAGTGTTTAATGCTGCTGGCTTACCAGTAATGGAAGGTTATGGTTTAACAGAAACCTCTCCAGTGGTAAGTGTCAACGATATGCGAAACTTTCATTTTAGAATTGGAACCGTAGGGAAAGCACTAAAAAATACCGAAATAAAAATTGCTGAGGATGGTGAAATATTAATAAAAGGACCTCAGGTGATGATGGGTTATTTTAAAGAACCAGAACTAACTAACGAAGTACTTAAAGGTGGATATTTTCATACTGGAGATATTGGAGAAGTAGACGATGATGGGTTCTTAAAAATCACGGATCGAAAAAAGGAAATGTTTAAAACTAGTGGAGGAAAATATGTAGCTCCACAGATTTTAGAAAATGCTATGAAAGAATCCTTTTTTATAGAGCAAATCATGGTGGTAGGTGATGGAGAAAAAATGCCAGCTGCATTGGTACAAATCAATATTGATTTTGTAAAAGAATGGGCAAAAAGAAAAGACTTTCAAATTGGTGAAAAATTAACTGATATCATTAAAAACGAAAGGCTCATCCAAAGAGTTCAGGAAGAAATAGACCTTCAAAATGAGAAATTTGGAAACTGGGAAAAAATAAAACGTTTTGAGTTAACACCTGACGTTTGGTGTATAGAATCAGGTCACCTCACTCCTACTATGAAACTAAAACGCAAAGTTATTAAGCAAAAATACATCGCGCTTTACAATAAAATTTACGAGCATAATTTTTAATTAGTTTTTTATTATAACCACAATTCATCTCTAAACTCATAACAGTATCGTTTTCAATAACATTTCACATCCTTATGTTTTTCTTTAGATTGAGTATGAATTAGTATTTTCTTTAAAAACTAACATTAATCATATTTCTTTTATTACTTTTATGTAACATTTGTTACATAATTAGAAAAAAATGCCCATAAAAAGCTATTTAGCTCACCCTGTTGATGGTAAAAAAAATGCACTTATACTCGCATTAAATGCTTTAGACAATTGTGAGGTAATCCCTTCTGAAAATGAAGAATTACTTATTGTCTTAACCGATACTCTTACCATAGAAGAAGATAAAAGTTTAAAAGAAACAATAGATGCTTTAGACAGTCTGAAAATGATTTCTTTAGTATCTGGATTTAATACACCAAAAACCAATTAATATGCAAAGCACCCTATCCAACAGCGTTCTTTCAAGTAGACGAAGTTTTATAAAAAAAATGGCTGCCGCTGCTGCAATGACAGCTGCTGCAACTATGTTTCCCGGAATTATATTTGCAAGCGAGCAAGAATCTAACATTCCAAACGGAGCTAATTTAGATTGGAAAAAAGGGCCTTGCCGTTTCTGTGGTGTTGGCTGTGGAATATTAGTTGGTGTTGAAGACGGCAAAGCTGTTGCCGTTAAAGGAGATCCAAATTCTAGTGTAAACAAAGGTCTTCTTTGTGTAAAAGGATACCATCAAATTATGTGTATTGAAGCAAAAGATAGATTAACACATGCATTGGTAAAAAAGAATGGTGTATATGTAGAAACTCCTATAAATGAAGCATTGGATTTAGTTGCCAGTAAAATGAAACAAACCATGGAACAACATGGTAAAGATTCAGTAGCAATGTATACCTCTGGGCAATCTACCATCCCTGAAGGTTATGTAGCTTCAAAACTTATGAAAGGAGCAATAGGTACTAATAATTTAGATTGTAATGCTCGTTTATGTATGGCAAGTGCTGTAACCGGGTTTTTAACCTCCTTTGGTGCTGACGAACCTATGGGTTGTTATGAAGATATAGATTACGCAGATTATTTTATCACATGGGGAAATAATATGGCTGAAATGCATCCTGTTTTATTTTCAAGAATGTTAGAACAAAAAAACAGAAGAGGTGCTAAGATTATAGATTTCGCAACCAGAACATCTCGTTCTAGTATGGCATCTAATAAATCTATCTTATTTGAACCACAAACCGATTTAGCAATAGCAAATGCAATTTGTTACGAAATCATCAATAATGGTTGGGTAAATAAATCATTTGTAGAAAAACATTGTAATTTCACTAAAGGACTTACCAATATAGGTTATGGTCTAGAAGATAAATTTAATTTTAAAGATGAAGCAACGGGCATTTCCTTTGAAGAATACAAAGTCTTTTTAGAAGATTACACTCCAGAAAAAGTTGCCAAATACTCTAAAGTATCTGTATTAGATATTAAGTATTTAGCAAATATATATGGCGATCCAAACAAAAAAGTTGTTTCTTATTGGTGTATGGGAATGAACCAACATACCCGAGGAACCTGGATGAATAACTTGGTATATAATATTCATTTACTTACTGGAAAAATATCACAACCCGGCAACGGCCCCTTTTCTTTAACGGGACAACCTTCTGCTTGTGGAACAGCTCGTGAAGTAGGTACCTTTACTCATAAATTACCAAAAGGTGTTGTAATGAATGCCAAGCATAGAGAGTTAGCTGCAAAAATTTGGAAAGTACCGGTAGAGAATATTCCATCAAAACCAACGTATCATGCTACCGAAATGTTTAGAGCGGTAGATAGAGGGGATATCAAGTTTATATGGACACAAGTAACTAACCCTTTAGTTTCCTTACCCAAAACCAGTAGGTATCGTCCAGCAATGGAAAAAGATTCTTGTTTTGTGGTTGTTTCAGATGTGTTTCCAACTCCTACTTCAGATGTAGCAGATGTTATATTACCTGCATCTTGGCATATTGAAAAAGGTGGGTTATATGGAAATTCAGAAAGAAGAACTCAATATTGGGAAAAAATGGTGGAAGGCCCTGGAGAAACAACCGATGATGCCTGGATGACTATTGAAGTCGCAAAACGTATGGGTTATGGGGATTTATTTCCATATTCTAAAGAAGGGCACGTAGAAGAAATTTATAATGAATACAAACAGTTTCACGAAGGTGCAAAACACGGTATGGCTCCACTTGAAGTTTTAAAAGAAGAATCGGGAGCAATATGGCCTTATGTAGATGGTAAATCTACCCAATGGCGTTTTAATGCAGAATATGACCCTGCTTGTAGCAATGGTGAAGATTTCCATTTTTATGGAAAACCAGATGGGAAAGCAGTTATTTGGCAACGTCCTTATGAACCAGCCCCTGAGATTCCAGATTCTGAATATCCATTTTGGTTAAATACAGGGCGTGTAATTGAGCATTGGCATACTGGTTCTATGACTCGTAGAATACCTGTGTTGCATAAAGCAATGCCTCACGCTTATGTTGAACTTCATCCAGAAGATGCAAAAAAATATGGGCTAAGTAATGGAGACCAAGTTAAAGTGACCTCTCGTAGAGGCTCTTGTACTTTACCCGCTTCAATTAACGAAAGAGGATTACCTACTATTGGTCAAGTTTTTGTTCCGTTTTTTGATGAGAATATGATGATTAACGATGTAACATTAGATGCTTTTTGTCCGATTTCTAAGGAACCAGATTATAAGAAGTGTGCCGTTAACATAGAAAAGGTATAATTATGAAAAGGTTAGGAATCATATCATTATTTGTACTTCTTTTTATTGCATTTATAGCAATTTGGAATTATAGTTATTATCAAGGTTTGGAAGAAGCATATATCCCAACTACTCATGATACTTCTAATTTAATTATTCCTTCGGAAGAAGGAGTATTTAAAAGATCTAAATTTGCTTTAGATTATGCGAAAATGCCTATTGATGAAGCACATCAAAGAAGTTTAACCGACTATTATAACAATAGAGCTTTTCCAGGTGCTCCTCCTTCTGTCCCCCACCCTATTGAAAGAGATGGAGTAATTGGAGAAAACACCTGTTTAAAATGTCATGACAATGGTGGTTTTGTACAAAAGTATGATGCTTATGCACCGGTTACTCCACATCCCGAAATGGTAAATTGCAGACAATGTCATGTCGCACAACTAACTCAAGGAAATTTTAAAGAAAATTTCTTTGCTAAAAATACAGCGCCAAAAGTTGGAGATAATAATGCTTTATTAGGCAGTCCACCAATGATTCCTCATCAAATTCAGATGCGTGAAAATTGCTTGTCTTGTCATGCTGGATCTAGTGCACCAAAAGAGATACTGGTATCTCATCCAGAACGTATTAATTGTAGACAATGTCATGTTCCTACAAGTTTAGATGCAAATACTAATGGATTATTTATAAGAGAAAATTAATATGAGAAATACTATAAAAATAATACTACATACATTTTTCATAGCATTGCTATTGTTTTCTTGTAAGGGCGAAAAGGATGGATATCATAGTGTATTAGAAAGAATTGAAGTAGAAAGCAAAGATTACCATGGGGATTCAATTTCTTCAGAACCCTATATCAGTGAAATTAAAAGTATTGAGATTACAGAAGGAGAACATACTTTTTTAATTCCGGAACGGAAAAGTCAAATAAAATCCTATTCCTGCTCAGAATGTCATAGCAAATCTTTAAAAGAATTGGAAGATGGTCGCAGTGGTAAAAAAGCACATTGGGATATTAACCTAAATCATGCCAATGAAATTACGATGAATTGTGTCACATGTCATAATGGGGAGGATATGGACAATTTGAAGTCACTAACCGACACACCGATAGATTTCAACTACAGTTATAAGGCTTGTAGTCAATGTCACAGCAAGCAATTTAAAGATTGGAAAGGAGGCGCACATGGCAAACGTATAGCTAGTTGGGCTCCACCAAGATTGTCCAATACTTGTGTAAACTGTCATAATCCTCACGACCCTCATTTTGAGTCGAGGTATCCTGATAGATTTAATACAGAATATGAAAACGAAAGAAAATAGAACGCCATTTTTGGTAAATAAACCTAAGACGATATGAGTAATAAAGATAAATGGTTTTCTTTAAATTTAAATTCAAAAACAATTCAAACGAAAGGTTCTTGTGGGTGTGGGAAAACTTCAGGGGCATGTGACTCACATACGCCTGATTCTCAAGAAATGACTGATGAAGCCTTTGTTGAAGCTGCAATAAAAGCATCCATTGGCGAGGAAAGAGTTAAAGATGGATTTGAACAAGTTTTTGATGTAAAAATGGATCGGCGAACGGCATTTAAAAAACTTACTGCTAGTTTATTAATCGGTGCTGGGGCCGTAAGTACTTCTTGTAGTGTTGTTGCTGGAGACGAATCTAAAGAAAAATCACAGATTGAATGGGAAGAGCAGTTTAAAGGGAATTACAAACTAATGTCTAATAAGGAGAAATCTGCTACAGTGGATAGGTTAGTTCGTTCTTACCAACTACGAACAGGAAAAAATATTAGTATGTCCTCTCAAAATGCTAAAGATGATGTTCTGTTTGGTTATGCTTTTAATATTTCGAAATGTCAAGGATATATGGATTGTGTTTCTGCCTGTGTGGAAGAAAACAACCAAGATAGAAATTCACAAATGCAATACATCCGTATTCATGAAATGAAAGACGGTGAAGGGCTTAATTTTAATGAAGCAGATGATAATTATTACCATGAGGTTCCTGCAGAAGGACACTTCTATATGGGAACCCAATGTTTTCATTGCGATAATCCTCCCTGCGTAGAAGTTTGTCCTGTACAAGCCACTTGGAGAGAAGATGATGGATTGGTAGTAGTAGATTACGACTGGTGTGTAGGTTGTAGATATTGTATGGCAGCTTGCCCCTACGATGGCAGACGATTTAACTGGAGTACTCCTGAAGTTCCTGAAGAAGAAGTAAATAAAGACCAGCACTATTTAGGAAATAGAATGCGTAAAAAAGGGGTAATGGAAAAATGCACTTTTTGTGTGCAACGCTCTAGAGCTGGTAAGAATCCTGCTTGTGTGGAGGCTTGCCCTACTGGGGCTAGAATTTTCGGAAACCTTTTAGATCCTAAAAGCACCATACGATGGGTTTTAGAAAATAAAAAAGTATTTAGACTTAAGGAAGACTTAGGGACAGAACCTAAGTTCTGGTATTTTATGGATTAACAACAGTAATTAATTTTATTTAAAAAAAATGATTAAGGTATTTATAAGTTTAGTTAAAGACAGTTTGGACAGAATTACCCACGGTTCCAAAAAATACCATTTATGGATGGCTTTACTCACCTTTGTGATGTTGTTTGGTATGTATTGTTATTCCATACAGATTCGCGAAGGACTAAGTGTTACTGGAATGACAGATAGAGTGAGTTGGGGTTTGTATATTTCTAATTTCACATTTTTAGTAGGTATTGCAGCAGCAGCTGTGATGCTAGTTATGCCAACTTATGTATTAAAGGATATCGATTTTAAACAAGCTGTTCTTATTGGTGAAGGTATAGCAGTATCTGCTTTATGCATGTGTCTAGCATTTGTTGTAGCAGATATGGGAGGTCCTGCTGTTTTATGGCATATGATTCCTGTAATTGGCGTCTTTAATTTCCCTAACTCTATGCTTACTTGGGATGTATTAGCATTAAATGGGTATTTATTTATTAATATTTCTATTCCTTTTTATATCCTTTTTAGACATTATCAAGGAAAAGAGGCTAAAAAGAATGTTTACTTGCCAGGAGCCATCATCTCTGTATTTTGGGCAGTAAGTATACATTTGGTTACGGCATTTTTATACCAAGGATTGCAAGCCAAGCCTTTTTGGAATAACGCATTGTTAGGGCCGCGTTTCTTAGCATCAGCATTTGCAGCTGGACCGGCATTAATTATCCTGGTCTTAGCTTTTATAAGATCTCATACCTTATTTGTTATCCCAGACAAAACAATAAAAAAAATTGCTTTGGTTGTAACAATTGCTGCACAAATTAATTTAATTATGCTGGTATCTGAGCTATTTAAAGAATTTTATGCACCTACACATCATAGTGAAAGTGCCTATTATTTATTCTTTGGACTACATGGTAAAAACGCCTTAATGCCTTGGATATGGACCGCCATCACACTAAATGTAACGGCAACTGTTATTCTTACTTTTCATAAACTTCGTAATAACTTTAAAGTATTATACTTTGCATGTTTCATACTATTTATAGCTATTTGGATTGAAAAAGGATTTGGTTTAATCATACCTGGATTTATTCCTGGGCCTTTTGGAAAAATTGCAGAGTACTCCCCTACTTGGATCGAAATTGGCGTAACACTAGGAATTTGGGCAATGGGTGCTCTAATCTTTACGATGTTGGCAAGAACGGCAATTGGTATAGAATTAGGAAAAATCCGCTATAAAAAGAAGTAAAGTTTGAAACTTATTTTAAGATGTGTCTTAGCAAGCTTATTTTTTTATTATTTGGTAAACACTACTATTATTTCCATCTGTAATTCTAACTAAATAATTCCCCGAACTAAATTCAGAAATATCTATTTGTTCTTTAGTACTATTTGTCTTAACATTTAATAATGTTTGACCTAGAGTATTCATTATCGTAATGGATGATATATTGAATTCGCTTACCACAGTAAAAGCATCAGTACTAGGGTTTGGGTAAAGTATAAGATTATTAGTATGGTTTTCTGAAATAGAAAGAGAACAGTCTTCAATTAATTGCACTCCTGCTGGTATTTCTAAAAAATATTCTTCTGCAAACGGAATGCTATCTACACAGATATACTCTAAGTTATTTGATTGATAAAGATATACACTACCGGGAATAATATAACCAACGTGTGCTGATTGTACATGGCAAGTATTATCAGGTTGAAAAAATGTATTATTCCCATTCCTAAGATTAATATATTCCAATGTCTCTGAATTACCTCCATCTACTCTACAAAGGTGATCATTATTTGATAAATCTATTGAAGCTGAAATAGTACCTGAAAAATCAATCCATTGTAAATCTTCAAGCATAGAAACATCTAACTCTTGAATAGTTGTATTAGAAAAATCTAAAAATCTAATTTCAGCATTTGAAGAAATATCTAATGAGGAAACATTAGTGGATCCAATAATTAAAAAAATTAATTGAGAATTATTTTGAATATTTACTTCAGTTAAGTTTGTTGAATAAGCAGAAAAATATTCTAAAATTATATTGCTTGTTAAATCTACTTCAGTAATATTAGTATAATCAAGTTCGAGTGTTTTAAGTGAAACTAAATTACTTACATCAATCGTATTTATTTCCGTATTACTAATACGTATTAGCTCTAAATTATTATTGTTCTCTAAATCTAATTCCTGTATTAATGTGTCATCAAAACTGATCCTCAACAGATTATGATTATTCGGTATGTTTATTTCGCTAATATCATTATTTCCACAAAAAAAATATTCCAAATTTAGATTCTGGTTAACATCAATATTTTCTAAATTGTTATTCGAACAAGACAATACTTTTAATAATGGTAGAGAAGAAGGGTCAATAACAGAAATTTCATTGTTTGCACAGATAAGAGTTTCCAAATTATTAAAAGCCTCTATACCAGTTAAGTCATTTATATTACTCGCAAAAACATTCATGTAAATAGTAGCTTCAGCTTCACTAAATTGTATTTCGCCATCATTGTTAGTATCTATTGTTGGATCATGATTTAGTAAGGAATCTTTAAAGTTTGAATCAGGAAAATTTACTATTTGAGCATATGTAAAAGAAGTCAAAAGTAATAGAGTAAAAACAAGGAGGCATTTCATATTTTCCATTTTTTAGGTATTGTACAAATATATTGATATAGCTTTATTTATACGAGTAAAAAACAACATAAAGAATTAGTTTGTCTCGATTAAAACTGATGATTTTAATATAAATAAAGAGTCGAATTATATCCTACTTTGGTAAGTATATAAATCAAAGTATCTGCCTTTTTTAGCAATAAGTTCGTCGT
Organism: uncultured Flavobacteriales bacterium; assembly: GCA_913063255.1. Lineage (GTDB taxonomy): Bacteria > Bacteroidota > Bacteroidia > Flavobacteriales > Flavobacteriaceae > Marifrigoribacter. The sequence continues at coordinate 33,509 of CAJXYJ010000006.1, forward strand.
GTTTTCCTTGTTCCGCTATTTTTCCTTCTTCAATTACCAAGATCTGGTCTGCTTGCTGAATCGTACTTAACCTATGTGCAATAACCAGCGTGGTTCGGTCTTTCATTAAGGTATGTAAACTTTTCTGAATAAAGGATTCACTCTCAGTATCCAAATTAGAGGTTGCCTCATCTAAGATGATGATTTTCGGATTTGCTAACAAGGCACGAGCGATGGAAATACGTTGCTTTTGCCCACCAGATAATTTTACTCCTCTTTCTCCAATTACGGTATCTAAGCCTTCTTCAAATTTATCGGTAAATTCATTTACATAAGCTCCTTTAATTGCGTTTTGTAATTCTTCTTCAGAAGCGTTAGGGCGTGGAAAGAGTACATTTTCACGAATGGTCCCAGCATATAAAAAATCGTCTTGCAGTACAACTCCTAAATTTAAACGGAAACTACTTAAATTAACTTGCGATAAGTCTTGGCCATCTAATGTTACAGCACCACTTGTAGGTTTCAAAAAAGTAGCTGCTAAACTTGCAATGGTAGATTTTCCAGAACCAGAAGAACCTACCAATGCCGTTACACTACCTGAATTTGCTTCAAAAGAAATATTATGTAAAACTTCTTTGCTTTCTACATAGCTAAAAGAAACATCCTTGAAAACTATATCTCCTTTGATGTCTTTTAAATAGTTCGTTCTTACTTTGGGATCATCCTCTACAGTCATTTCCATGAGCTCTTGCGTTCTATCTAATCCTGCCATCGCTTCGGTTAGCTGACTCCCAATATTACTCATTTGTACTATTGGAGCTATCATAAAACCTAAGAATAAAGTATATGAAATAAATTCTCCAAAGGTCATGGTATTGTCCATCATAAAATAGCCACCAATACCCATGATACCTGCGGAAGCCAATCCTAATAAAAATGTAGAAGAACTTGTTATTAAAGCAGTAGCGGTTAGACTTTGTTTTACATTGAGGTATAATTTTTCAGCTCCTTCTTGGAAAGATTTGTTTTCTTGTTCTTCGGCATTAAAGCCTTTTATTACTCTAACACCTCCTAAAGTTTCAGTTAAACGTCCAGTAACTTCTGCATTAATTACCCCTCTTTTTTTAAATATTGGGCGTATGTATCCGAATGCTTTCATAGCTATAAATGCAAAAATTCCAACAGGAACCAATACAAAAACAGTCATTAATGCATTTATTTTAATTAAGATTACTAAGGAAATAATCGCAGTAATCGTTCCACCGATTAACTGAACCAATCCTGTACCAACCAAATTCCGAACTCCTTCTACATCTGTCATTACTCTAGAAACCAAAGCTCCAGTTTTATTATTGTCGAAAAAATTAATAGGAAGTGAAAGCAGTTTGCGTTGTACTTGGGAGCGTAATAAATATATTAAATGTTGCGCCTCTACGCTTAATAAGCGTGTTAGAGAAAATGAGGTTACCGCTTGTACCAATATGGCAGAACAGACAATTAATATCAATACCCAAAGTGCAGATACATCTTTAGAAGGAACGATATCATCAATCAATGTTTTACTTGCGAAAGGAAGTACCATTCCAGCCAAACTTCTTAAAATAATAAGGAATAAGCCTATGGAAACGATTTTTTTACGAGGCCAGATATATTCTTTAAATGCCCATTTATAAGATACTTTTGTTTTACTCATTCTAAAACTATAACCATTATTAAGCCAAAAAATAAAATATGACAATAAGACAAGACATTATTTTTCAAGCATCTCAATAATTTTTAAAGCAACAGGTTTAGACGATACATAGTTTTGACCAGTAACTACATTTCCATCCACTTCTACATGAGCGGTGTTTCTAAGTGAATATTTAAAAACACCCCCTCTGTCTTCTATTGTTTGGGTAATTAAAAAAGGAAATTGTTTAAAGTGTTCTGCATCTTTTCTTTCATAAGCATCTGGATAACCATTCACTCTTTTCCCTTCCACCAAATACTTCCCATCCTTAGTTTTTAAATGTACTATCCCTGCTGTGCCATGACATACCGAGGAGATAATCCCATTTTGATCTTCATAGATTGTCATTACTATATTTTGAATAGCTGTGTTTTCTGGTACTCCAAACATTGCACTTCCTCCTCCTATATAATGAACTGCCTTATAATTTTCAGGATTTATATCGGCTGGCTTTTTGGTATTCTTTAAAGAATACATAAAATCTGCATTATATAAATAAGCTTTACCTAGTTCATCTGAAGTATTGATATAGGCCAATGGTATACTTCCGCCTTCAGGACTTACAAAATCTACCGTATAACCAGCTTTGATAAATGTATCGTAGGCATTTACAATTTCTGAATAACTGTTACCTGTTGCCAAATCTGTATCCCCATAAAAATGAGCATTGGATACAATAAATAAAATACGATCCCCTTTTAAATTGCTGGTTTCACTATTAGCCGTTTTACTAATAATCTTCCATTGATCATTAATTTTTTTTAAAATAAATAGATCTACATATTTTACATTATTTTTTGGCATCAAAATTTCAGCCTTTGCAGAAGCTACATTACCAAAATAATCCACAGATAAGATATTACCTATTCTTCCATTAAATTCTCCTTGCTTTCCATTTTTAAACCAACTTATATATTTCGATATGGGCACAACACGCATACCCTGATCTTTGCTATCGAGATACAAATTTGCATCGATATAAAAAGCCCTTTGAATTTGGTCGGGGTGATTATAAGAAGTCCCTTCTATATAATTCATTAAAGTGTTTTCAATGTGCTTTATCTCGGTTTGAGATAATACTAATTGATGTAAGCATAATACTACTAGTAGAATAAAATAACGTTTCATAATGTTTGTTCTTTTTGAAATTAATATTCAACAAGAGTACAATCAGAAGCACTTACTTTTAGTAGGAATGTATAATCTAAAATTCCTAATGTATAAATCCGAAGTTTTTTAATTCAATTTACTTTTAGCGTATTTCCCTGGTGTGGTATTCGTTATGTTTTTAAAAGCCGTGTAAAAGGTACTGGTTGAGTTAAATCCACAGCTTTCAGCAATAACTTCCATTTTAAGGTGCTTATCTGTTATTAGCAGTTTTTTTGCTGCTTCAATTCTATATTCATTTATAAAATTAGGAAAGTTCTTATGCAAGTTATCATTTAATAATTGGGATACTAAATGAGATCTCACATGTATTTTTTTAGACAGTTGTGTCAAAGTTAAATTAGGATCTTTGTATAGATGTTCTTCCTTTAAAACAGTTTCAATATTGCTTAATAAGAGTTGTGCTTCTTCTTCGTTAATCTTATTACTAGCATATTTTTCTTTCTTTTCAGTGATCGTAAAGCTGGTCTTTCGCTTATAAAAGATTAATAATATAGTTAAGTATAAAACAAATGAAAAGGACAAAGCGCCGATAATATAGGAAGTATAAGAGGATGTAAAGTAAGCTAGCCAAATTAAAAACACCCCACAAAAAACACTGAATATCCATATCTCATGGTAATCAAACTGTTGTTTTTTATTCCCTATTTTTTTGAAAAGAGGCGCACATAATAAGCCAGTTAAAATCAAAAATAATAACCATATATAATTAATCACTTTATAAAAATACAATCCCCATAAATCTGGATACTTCGTATAGGGATAAAGCAAACCAAAAACAAGGGACAAAACTACAAAGGGTAACAATAAATATAAGGCCTGATTTAAAACTCGTTTGGGATCTTGTAATTTTGATTTAACATAGAAGTACAAAAGAGGGCCAATAAATAAGCAAGCGGTTAATCCAATTTGCAGATATGTTTTAGACAAATCTGGATTAAAATAAAAAAATATAGATTTCCATATTCGAATACTTAAAACCACCAATAGACCACCTAAAAAATAATTGGACAGCTGTTTGGGCTTCGCAAAAAACAAAAAATAAACACTTAAGATAGTACTGTTAAATGCACCTAAAGCACTAAAGAAAAATATTAATTGAGTTTCTAAATTCACTTTGTAATTCTGTAAATAACAATTAGTCTTTGTTAAGCAACGAAGTTAATGATTATCAAACCTATTCAACTTTTCATTTAAACTATTTTGCATTTTCATATTTTCATGATATCCATTATTTAATTGATTTAACAACATCTCATAGCCGAAAACTATATTTTCGAAAGCGGGTTCTTTAACAAAATCTGAGTGAATAGAGCTAAAATCACTAAACCGTACATTTTCAAAGAAAAAAGGAGTAATGTATTGATTTATATAATCTGATAGTAATTTTTCAAGATTGGCCGTGGTTTCATAAAAATTATAGGTGTTAATAATACTTTCTCTTAGTTCCATGTCTTTTATTAAATCGAAATCCCCCGATGCTTTAATATTCTCCATAGTGGTTGTCGATGATGCAAAAGCTGACATTGCCATCATTCGGGAAGTAAGAGCTACGATTCTTTTATCGGGATATCTTTTTGATAGCAAAATGTTTTTTAAAGTATCGATATCCTTATGGGTTTCCTCCGAAAAAGCAATTGCCGCACTTAAATTCTCTAGATTGGCTTTGCTTTCTGTGCTAAAGTTTTGAATGTACCCATTAACTTTACTATTTGTTTCAATAGATAAGTTCCAAGTATTCAGATTAAAAGCAATGGTAATACCTATAACCACAATTAGAAGGTCCAAAAATTTTGACTTCCAATCCACTTTTATTTTTTGCCTTTGCTTTTTCATTTAAACCTATTATCCAATATAATTCAAAGCAATATATAAAATTTTAATTTATGCCATTAATTGATCCAAACGAAGAATTAAATTAGCTTTAAGTGTTTTTAATTCATCCATTAGTTTTCGATGTAATAATATGCAATCCCCCAATTCTTCATTAATCTTAGTTTGCTTTTCTTTTACTTTATCAACTATAAAACTAACCACAATTTCTTTTTCCAAATCACCCTTTTTATGATCGAGAGCATATATCTGATTTATTAGATCACTTATCTCTTTTTTAAATTTAATTATTTCTTGATCATCAGTTTTAAATTCATCAATTAAGTGGATGAAATTACTATTAGAACTAGAATGAGCGCAGCCAAGCCTTTTAGACCGTTCCGTTATTTCACAAAGGGGCACTCGTTCATAATAGGATTCATTAGAGGAACTCTTTATTATTGGCTGTCCAGTTTTATCTAACTTGACTTTTTCATGGTACATATCGCATTTAACTATATGAAACTGTTCAATTTTATTTTTGATTTGTAGAAATGTCATTTCAATAATTATTTATTTACTTCATTACCATTCTCATTGTACATAATTTTCTTTAATCTTTTAATCAAGTTTTTTAATCAAATCCTTGAAGCGGGGCTCTTCCCGTATCGAATCATAATCTGGATCCCGTTCAATCCATTCTTTGTTACCAGATCCTTTTTCGATAGCAAGTTCCATCAAATCAAGTGCTTTAACTTTATTGCCAACTTTTGCGAAAAGACATACTCCATTAAATAAAATTCCAGAATCTTCAGGGTATAATTCTAGCGCTTTGTTAATCCAAATTAATGCTTCCTCACTTTCTCCGTTTTCAAAAAGCGAACTAGCTCCTAAAGAAAGGGCTCTTTTATCTGTTGGGTTCAACACTAATTGTTTTCGGGTTCTATGGAGACCTTCTTTTAATATATCATGTTTTCGATCGTCTCCAAGCAAAGCTAATGACTGAGCTAGTAGTAGAAGGCTTTGAAAATCTTCTAAACGTACTTCAGATGCTTTGAGAAACATTTCAGCAGATTTTTCAATTTTACCTGTAGCAAAGCAAAGCCTTCCATATCGATAATATGCATCAAATGATTTAGGGTTTAGTCTTATAGCTTCAATGAATTCTTTTTCAGCTTCATCGTATCTTTTGTGTAGGGAGAGAACAAAACCAAATGCTGTATGACTATCCGCTATATTTGGAGATAAAGAAAGAGCTTTTGCACTATGAATTTCAGCAGCTAATAAATCAGCATTATCTCTTCCATGCCATTCATAAATTTGAGAATATACATCTGAAAGGCCAGCATAGGCTGGAGCATAATCGGGATCAATTTCAATCGCTTGCTCAAATTTTAGTTTTGATGACTCCAACTCTAATTCGTGAAAATCGTGACGCCCTTTAAGAAAAAAGTCATAGGCTTCAATAGCTGTTTCCTGAGGGCGGATCACCTCTTTTTCATCGCTTGTTAAAAACCCTTTTAATTCAGTAGCAACATTTGTTGCAATATCTTCCTGGATGGAAAATATATCTTCAAGCTCACGATCATAACGATTCGTCCATAAATGAGAACTATCAGAAACTTGCACCAGTTTTGTTGTAATTCGCAATCGGTTGCCCGATTTACGCACACTGCCCTCCAAAAGGGTCGTAACATCTAAAGCTTTTCCAATATCACGTACATCAATGTTTTTTCCTTTGAATGAAAACGCTGAAGTCCGGGCAATAACTCGTAGATTATTTAGCTGCGCTAGGGTATCAATTATCTCCTCAGATATTCCATCACAGAAATAATCTTGGTCAGGGTCGTTGCTCATATTTACAAAAGGAAGAACTGCTATACTTTTTCCTAGTGATTCAGGAGACGGTTCCTTAATTGATATTTTTGAAGAATCTACTTTTAGCGTAGTAAATACTTCATAAATATGCATCGGCGCTTCCACATTCTTTAAGGTTTCACGCTTTACAAATCTTGTTTCAATACCAAGTTTGTTAGAAATGTTATTATGAATAGCATCCGAAACATAAATACTTCCCGGACTTGCAGTAGCCTGAATCCTTGATGCGATATTTACACCATCTCCAAATACATCATCATTTTCAAATACTACTTCACCCAAATGCAAGCCGATTCTCAATTGAAAACCTTGAGTTTCTTGACTTCCTTCCAGAATTTTGATTGCAGCATTAACGGCATCTGATACTGTATTAAAACTTGCCAATACGCCATCACCTAATTCCTTTATCCATCGGCCACTAAACTGCTTAATAATAGGTTTATGTAAGTCTCTGTTCTTATTAAGTACCTCGAAAGCTTTTTCTTCATCTTTTCCCATTAAAGCAGTATATCCTACAATATCTGTAAACATTATTGCTGCAAGTTGACGAGATTGTGACATTAGTTTGAGATATACTATTTGTTAAATATAAGTATTAATTGATTAATTATACTTAAAATTGAATGCCTTACAACGGTTTTGGTTATTATTACATCGTAGGCAATATTATAAGATTTTTCTGTTAGCCACGAAATTAAATATTGTTGTCTTTAGTAGTCCCTATATAAATTCATTACAAATCCCTTAGTCGTTTACCAAACTCTGTTACTTTGTCCCAATTGGTATATTCAATTTTTGTATTGGAATCAGTTGGTCCCTTTGTCATCCACATAATAAATTGAATCATGATTCTATCGAAAAAAGGGTATTTTTTATAGTCTAGTTTTCCTGCAAATACTCCAACAATTGTAGGTGTCCAGTCTATGGTTTTAAAAAACTTTAGCACATATGGGTTTGTGTTTGGTGTACTTTTTTCGGGTTTTCTTGCAACTAGATTTACAGAAAAAAAAGCTGTTTTTATGGAATCCAATTGTTTTTTATTGGTATTTATAAAGTCAATTATTTCTTTATTATGAACTCCGTACCTAATACTTGAGCCTATAATAAGTCTATCATAATTGGTGACATCCCCGTTAAAATCTTTAATAGAGAATAATTCGATATTTTGGTTATTTTGCTGGAATTCGTCTCTAAGTTTATTACAAATTTTTAGAGTTTGTCCATCTACAGAAGAATAAATTATTCCGGTTTTAACATTCATTTCTTTATCTAATATTATTTAATAAAGTTAAGGATTTTGTTTTATTAAACATAAGAGTTTTACCTATAATTTACTTGTGAACAAGCACTTTTCTACCTTCTGGTTGATGACAAGATTACACCATTACCTAAGGAACTTAATCGCTATGAATTTTAGGGCTTGTAAATATCAGAGTTTTATCCCATCATGGTTGTATAAGTCAATCATACTAAATGCTTCTGGAGTAGATCCATTTTTATTGAGCAAATCTAGTTTTTCCTTAGCTTGTATCACAGACGGATTTTCTCCAACGGGTATCCACCAAAGTACTACCTGATGTCCATCCATTTTATTAGCCCATTTATTTCTACTCTTCAAGAAATAACTGTGTACCGTCTTATAGCTGTATGCTTTTAAGTTTTCAAAGGTTAACCATACGGATAAGTTAACAAATATCAGCTTATCCTTATACGGCGTCTCTATATCGGTTGCGCTTGCTCCTTCTTCATCTTTTAATCTCCAAATAAACCCAGGACTTTCTTCAGCTAATTGATTTACAGGAGCTAAAAAATCTTTAAACTCTTTAACCACAGGTGAATCTAAGTGATCTTTTAGTTTAATGATATTAAATTGGGCAAGGTGATATATAGTATTATTCATAGTTTAATTTTTGGTTTGGTCTACTGTATAAATAAGTATTTGGTTTTCTTTTCCTTTGAGCTCTATTTTACCAAGTTCCTTAAAAACAAAATCAGTATCGTTTAAGTCGTTTTTTAAACTTTCAGAAATCAAAAGTTCTTGCTTTAACTCATTGCATTTACCTTGAATCCTAGCAGCTGTATTGATAGTATCTCCATGGTAAGCAATTTCTTTTTTGTATTTACCTACCTCAGCTACCGTGACGATACCTGAATTCATACCTGCTTTAAAATGAGGGATACAATTGTAATTCATTAGGTAATGTTCTTTACGCTTCTCTAATCGCTGTTTAAAATTGAAATATGCATTAAGGCAGTTTTGATTTTTCAGTCCATCTTTAAGCTTCCATGTTAATATCACTTCATCTCCTACGTATTGGTAAATTTCTGCTTCGTTTTCGACAACAACACCTAAATCGTTGAAGCAGTCTTGAATCATCTTACTGTATTCAATATGCCCCAAATTTTCGGCATGGGCTGTTGAAGACTGCAGATCGAGAAACATAAAAATCCGTTCTTCTTCACGGGGTGTATAAAATCTGCCACGGAAAAGTTTCCAGAAATTATTGCTCCCAAGAAACAAGTTTACTTGCCTTAGACCGAACATGAAAATATCCACAGATACAATGTATAAATAGATGGCAAAACTACCTGATTCAAAGGCAAAATCGATAAATGTTATATTCTCTCCATAAAAAACATATGCCAATGAAATAATTGATATTAGGAATACCATGACATATACCACTCTTAAGATTAACAATTTTTGAAAGGAAATTCGATTATAACTGTTTTCCTCTGTTAAAATTTGAGCAAAGCCTGAGATACTTCCTAAAATTGGTCCTGTAATAAATGCCGTAAATATAGATTCCCAAACTTCAAATTGAACAGAACCTAATTCTTTAGTTCCCTCCCCTCGAACAATGCCCAAAAAAATAAATGCCAAGGTCCATCCAATACTATATTGCTGAATGATTTGCCACCTGCGTTTATTTTTGAAATTCATTAAATGGGATTCTTAATGCAATGTATATCTTATTTATTGAAGAAGGTTTTACATATATAAAAATATCATAATAATTGTAGATAAGGATCTTGCATATGATTTCGAGTTTATTTAAAAATCACATCCGAACTTACCCAATAAACCTCCCCTTTTGTAACACCAGCCCAGCCCTTTTTTTCAGTACCATAATATCTTCTTGAAAAGAAAAAATATTTTCCATCCGGTGACATATATGGGCAATAATACACCCAATCCTCTTCGTATGGGAGCTCAATTTTAACAGGTGTTTGCCATGTATCCTCTTTTTTGAAAGCAACCTGAAACCCCTTTCCAGTACTCGAAATTAAATAATCTTCGTTGGGGCTAACATAGGTGCTACCACCACTTTTAATTGAGTTAAGACCAATGCTTTGTGGTGTGTCAAATTTTCCATCTCCTAAATATGGAGACCTTAGAATATCTTTTCCTCCCGCATCTTTTGGTCGGATAGACAGAAAAAACAAACTTCCATCTGCAACCACAATAGGATACGATTCTATATGTTCTGTAGAAACTGGGGATTCAACCTTGGAGGCAATTTGCCATTTTCCTTTTATTTTTTTACTCGCGTAAATATCGGGAGGGATTCTATATAACTCATCCAGACTAACATCATTAGAATAATTTTTAGGATCAACACCAAGGAAATACATAGTATTGCCATCTTGTGTAATGGTTGGATCGCAAGCCACAGAAATCGAAATATTCTCTGGATACATTTGAATGGGTTGAATTGGTGACCAGATTCCATCCATTAATTCTGAATGATGTATGACAAAACTACCGCCTACAATTCTTGAAAAAAACATTTCTGTATAAGATGCATTAAAAACTACATTTAGCTCTATGTTTTTGGTATTTACCAGTGATATAGCAAATAATTCAGGAGTATTATTGGGAGCTTCTTGATTAAAATAGGAAGTGGTATTGGTTTTATTGGCTTCCTGTGCATTCGCTATAAAGCACATAAAAAAAATTACAGTCAATGATTTTAAGAATTTCGTATTCATCGTAATTTAAATTTTATGTAATGTCGTTTCTGTTTTTTTTGTGACACTAGGGTTTGATTAAGATTAGTTGCAAGGGTTAGGCAGCTGCTTTATTTCTTTTTAGGAATTTAATTCCAAGTATTATTAAGATGACTATCAAGGCAATAAAAAATATACTTGTTGAAGTACTTTTTAAAACTGAAAAAATACTGGTTGTTTTAACCATAGTCTCTGTTATGTCTGGATAATTATTCAGCATTTTTATAATTCCGAAATTTTCTAAATAATCAGCAAGTCCAGCAATTATTGGCAATAAACATAAATAGATAAATGAGCTGTTAAGTTTCCCTAGTTTTTTCAGGAAATAAGCAAAAATCAAAGAGTAACTCAATCCAAAAAGCAATGGATAAAACATATCCACAGGTATTTGACTTTTTAAATAAATTTCACGTCCACTTTCTCCAAGAGTATTAAATAATTCGTTTACATAATTCCAATCATAGCCTGTTGGCATCATATCCAACAATTTCATTCCGTTGGAGAACTCCATGGTTTTCGGTATCGTAACCATTAGCATATAGCTGTAAACGATATTCGTTACTATAAAAAGTCCCAGAATAATCTTTCTAGAATTTTTACTTTCCATAAAATTGGTCAATCTTTTCATTTTTATTATTCAAGCCTATTCAACTTCTAGAATGTCAAAACATTTAACCACTTTAAAAGAAACATTATTAAAAAGGTAAATCCGGCACTATATAATACTAGGCCTTGCCAATAGGATAATCTCGTAGGCCAATGATTCCACTTTTTTGTTCCATATTCTTTTTTGGCATCCACACCAATCAGCTTCCAAAAAAGAAAAGCAGTTACTAAGAAAATCAAAATTGCTATTAATAATATCCAAATTTTTTCCATATGCTATATTTTTTATTATGTAAGTCTAAAGAAATTATAGGCGGTGTTAGGCACTGTTTTCTTTTTCAGGAAACCACATTTTACTCAAATCAACTGAAGGCAAAGCACTTTCATTATCATCGTAAATTGACATTTCAACTATGTACCAATTTCCGTTATTTTCTATTAGTTCGTAAATGCCAACAGCAGATTCATACATTTCTCCCGAAGTATTAAATCTTAAAAATCTAATATGGACTTTAGTTATGCTTTCATTTTCAGTATTTTTTTGAATTCCTAAAAGCTCAATCTCAGAGTGATTATAGTTTTGTTTTGCTAATTTTCGAAAGTAAATCGTGGCCATTAATTTTGCTGGAATACGACCATTTAATATGGAATTCAGTAAGTTTCCAGTATAGATTTTTGTGGTTTTTCCTTTTCCATGTTGATATATATTGATCTTTTTATTAGGAGCAAAATGATTTAGCCAACCTATTACGTCTTTATTTGAAAAATCATTTTTTAAGTCAACGCAGAATTTGTGTTCTAAAATTCTCCAAAGTTCAATTCTTGTTGTTTTCATTTTTCTAATTGTGCCTAACGTCTCGGCTATGGTTAGTTCGGGAATTAAAAGTAATGAATTTTCGATTAAGCACTTAGCCAATACTTTTTATTTTGTTTTATCTTTTTCATTTTAAAGCCAAGTCAAAAGATTTGGCGGAATTTATAAATGCGCTTAAACTTTGGGTTAAGCACCAAAACCCGTTTTAACTATAGCTATCCTAAGTTTGATACTGGCTTTATTTTCTCAACTCATTTAAATATAAATTTCCTATTGCCTTAATATGATGTAAATCGTGTCCGAGAATATGATATCCCAAAGCTCTTGCACTAGCTTGATTCCCGTTTGCAATTCCTATTCGCTTTAGAGATTTATCAGAAAGTCCATTAAATAAAGTAATAGTTGACAATCTTAAAGCTTCATATTCTTCCATTATATTCTCAATTGTTCTCTCTGATGTGTCAGAATTAAGGTTATAATCCTCCTGTTCAAACCCTGAGAGATTTGTTTTGTCATTTCTAGCAAAAGAAAGAGCTCTATATCCATATATTCTTTCGTCATCAATTATATGGACTAAAACTTCTTTTATCGACCATTTATTCTTTTTGTATCTGTAGTCTAATTCTTCATTCGATAAGTTATTAATCAAAGTTTTTGTTTTATCTAAACTCGATTTCAACTGCTCAATAAGGCTTCCGTCTTTTTTTACTAATTTCATATACATTTCTGCATAAATAGGATATTCATTTTGTGATGGAAATTCAATATGTTTAATCATTCCTTTTTTTCTTTTTTTTTGCTGTCTCGTCCTAAAATATGGCAACAGATTAAAATTGATTTTACGCTGTTAATTTATATACCATATTAGGTGTTTTAAAGTCTAAAGATAAGTTTAATCGAACTTCATTGTATAGTTTATGGCAATTTTTGCTGCTCTTTTCGTATGTGCTACATTCATAAAGGTTTGGTCTAGATAAAACTCATCTTTTAAACTTCCGTTAACTCTTTCCGCCATTGTATTTTCATAACTATACTAACATATTAATAGGCTTGTTCCAATGATTCTATAATCCGGTTATTTTCTCCTCTAATCTCCATAGACACCTTTTTATTTGCAAAGTCGAAACCAATCCAACCAA
>CAJXYJ010000007.1 GCA_913063255.1 uncultured Flavobacteriales bacterium
TTTAATCCAGAAACCGAAACCATATTAATGATGCGTCCGTATCTATTAACCAATAATTTCTGAATTAAATGATTGGTAACATTAAAGAATCCATTTAAACTAGTATCGATAACATTTGTCCAATCTTCCCTTTTCATCCACATAAACAAATTGTCCTTGGTGATTCCTGCATTATTAACAATCACTTCTATAATTGCATCCTTATGGTTATCGTGCCAATTATCTAACACCGTTGCAACCTGTTCTGCATTAGCAACATCAAACGGAAGCAGTTCTCCATTTCCACCTAATGCTTTCACATTCTCTAAAGTAGCCTCAGCAGCTTCTTTATTTCCTCTATAATTAATTAGTAATTTATAATTGGAATCTTTTGCTAATTGAAGACAAATTGCGCTTCCAATACCTCTAGATCCTCCTGTTACTAATGCGTATTTAATTTTTTCTGTTTTTTCTTTCATCAACTATTCTTCGTAATCTATTTTTATTTTGAAAACAACTCAGCATGTTCATACCATTTCCCGTCTAACAATTCTCCATCAGCATTAATATAACCCCATTTCTTTTTTGCAGAAACTCTTGCCAAACCATTATGGAATCCTTTTATATTATTTTTAGAAAACATAGAAAATCCCTTGGCTGTAATTTCATAGCCTTCTTCAATTTTCATAGACCCACTTTCATCTATAAATCCCCATAATTTTTTTTCTTTTACTGGAGCCAGTCCATTTTTTGCAAAAACCTCAGCATCTTTATAGGATTCAGGTATTACTATTTCACCTTTTTCATTGATATAACCCCAAAGCTTTCCTTTCATTGCTGGCGCTAATCCATTTCTAAACGCTTTTACTTTTGCATATTCTGGTTGTATTACCCATTCTGCTTTTGCATTTACAAATCCCCATAATTTATCTTTACGAGCATAGGTTAAATTTTCACCGTAATGAAAATCTGAAATTTTATTTATATCTGAATTTTCATGAAATTCATTATCCGAAATCACTCCATAAGTTTCTCCTTTTTTTGCCCAAATCCCTACACTACTATAATCACCAATACCTTCAAAATTTAAATTAACTATTACTTTTCCAGAAGTATCAATCATTCCCCACTTATCATTATTTCTAACTTTAGCATATCCATTTCTAAATTTTTTTATTACATCGTATGTAGGCTCTAAAATTACTTTTCCATCGGTTCCTATCAAACCTATTTTCTTTTCTACTTTAAAAAACGCAACACCATCGTTAAAATCGAAAACTTTTTCAGTTGCAGGAATTTCTAATACTTTGTTAGCAGCGTCAACATGCTTCCATTGGTCATCTTTTAATACCACAACAAATCCTGAATTAAAAGTTTTCATTTTATCGTATTCTGGGGATATTACCCACTCTCCCATGGTGTTGATAAGCCCCCAGACTTTCCCGTTTTCGGAAGCAGCTGCATATCCTTCAGAAAATTTTCCTGCATTTTTAAACTTTGCCGGAATAACCATTTCGCCAGGTTTGTTAATATATCCTGCTTTGCCATCCTCAACAACTAGAGCTAATTCTTGAGCAAAACAATTACCTGTAATAAATACAAATGCGAATACTAATAAAATCGACTTTTTCATAATATTAATTTAATGGTTAATTATATATTCTTTTACCTTATTTACAAAAGGGTACATCACTACGTCTTCAGTAAAGATAGGCACAATTTCTCTAATTGCATCGTACATTTTTTTCGTTTTGGAAGACACCTTATCTTGAACCTTAAGGTATTCTATAGCTTGAACTATCGTTATAAGTTCTATTGCAATTACCTCAAAAGAGTTTTCTATCACTTTCTTAGTAATCGTAGCTGCATTAGTACCCATACTCACAATATCTTGATTATCGTTATTATTAGGAATACTATGCACATACATAGAGTTCGATAACATTTGACTTTCAGCTGTAGTTGATGTTGCGGTAAACTGCACCCCTTGCATCCCAAAATTAAGACCCAATTTAGCCAAATTAACAAATGGAGGCAAGCAATCGTTTAATCGTGAATTTAATAAATAATTAAGTTGCCTTTCTGCTAGCATAGTCATTTTAGTAACTACCAATTTTAACTTATCCATTTCTAAAGACACATAATCTCCATGAAAATTACCCCCGTGATAAACACTCTTTTTCTCAACATTAACAATAGGATTGTCATTTGCCGAATTTACTTCTTCTATTAGTATTTTTTCAGTATGATTTAAGGTATCTAAAACTGGTCCTAAAATTTGAGGCACACAACGCAAAGAATAATATTCCTGTACTTTTTCCTCAAAAACCGTGATCCCATTATTATCTTTATAAAGATGTTGTTCTCGCTTTCTTGTTAAACTACTGTCACTTAAATGCTCTCGCATTTTTTGCGCAACTTGTTGTTGTCCTATGTGTTTTTTAGACTCATTTAATTCGCAAGACAAATGATCGTCATAGGCTTGAACTATTTCATTTATAGCA
Organism: uncultured Flavobacteriales bacterium; assembly: GCA_913063255.1. Classification (GTDB taxonomy): domain Bacteria; phylum Bacteroidota; class Bacteroidia; order Flavobacteriales; family Flavobacteriaceae; genus Marifrigoribacter. The sequence goes on from CAJXYJ010000007.1 coordinate 2,484, forward strand.
GAGGAACAAATTACCGCCCAATTTAATAGTTTTCTAGTATTAACAGTATTTACTAGACCAATACCTGTCATTACTGAAGTACCATTCATCAAGGCTAATCCTTCTCGTAATTTAACTTCGATAGGCCTTAGGTTTTCAATTTCAAAAACTTCTTTTGTTGACTTTAATTCGCCTTTATAAAACACTTCACCTTCTCCAATTAACACCAGTGCCAAATGCGCTAACTGAACCAAATCTCCACTTGCTCCTACACCTCCATGTTCGAAAATTAAAGGTGTAATATCACGATTTATTAGCTCGGTCATTAATTGAATTACAGAAATATGTACACCAGAATTCCCCAAACACAAGGTATTTAATCTGGCTAACATTGCAGCTTTCACACATCTTGGGTCTATAGGATTTCCTGTTCCAGAAGCGTGACTTCTTATCAAATTATATTGTAGTTGGTTCCTTTCTGAATCTTGAATTTTATACTGAGCCATTGGTCCAAACCCAGTATTTACACCATATATAATTTTATTCTCTGAAAATTCTTTAAGAAATTCGAAACTTTTAGTTACTCTGTCTACTACTGTTTGATCTATCTGAAGCGTATCACCATTAAAAACTACTTCTTTAAAACGCTCTATATCCAAACTTCCTCTGTCTTTTAACATTTAATAGTTATTGAATGATTTTAGATTTAAAATCATTAATTTAGTATGCAAATTTAAAACAATTTTTTACACTAAAATAATCAATTTTGAAAGACAAAATTATTGACGTTTTAATCATTGGAGCAGGACCTTCAGGATGTGTTTCAGCTTCCTATTTACACAACAATAATGTAAATATAAAAGTAATAGAAAAAAGCAAATTCCCTAGATTTGTAATAGGCGAAAGCTTGTTGCCTCGGTGCATGGATCATTTTGAAGAAGCTGGATTATTAGATGCTTTAAAGAATTTTGGTTTTGAGAAAAAGGAAGGTGCTCGTTTTTTACAAGGAGATATTATATGTGAATTCGATTTTAGTAAAAAACATGGGGATGGTTGGGATTGGACTTGGCAAGTACCTAGAGCAGATTTCGATAATGTCTTGGCTCAAGAACTTGTAAAAAGAGGAGTAGATATCGCTTTTGAACATGAAGTAATTGCTGTGGATTTCGATGAAAATGGGATTTCTACCACTACAATTAAAGATGGAAATGGAAACAATTATAGCATTACTGCTAAAAACATAATTGACTCAAGTGGCTACGGAAGGGTATTGCCCAGATTGTTAGATTTAAGTTTGCCATCAGATTTACCAAAACACTCCTCTGTTTTTACCCATGTTAAAGACATTAAAAGACCTGAAGGTTATCAAGGAACTCGAATCACTTTTGATGTTTTAGACACACAAACATGGTTATGGATAATTCCATTTTCAGATGGAAATACAAGTATAGGATACGTTGGACCAACAGAACACATAGAATCTTTTCCTGGAAATACTACTGAAAAATTACAAGCAATGGTTCGTCAATCTGATTTTTTCAAGGATCGATTCGAGGATATCGACTATTTATTTGAACCTGTTTTAATTAAAAATTACTCTGTTTCTGTTAAACAATTATATGGAAAAGGCTATGTATTAACTGGAAATAGTACTGAGTTTTTAGACCCGGTATTCTCATCTGGAGTAACCTTTGCTACAGAATCTTCTTTATTAGCGGCAAAACTAGTTACAAAACAATTACAAGGAGAACCTGTAGACTGGGAAAAAGAATATACAGAATACATTCTTGAAGGTGTAAATGTTTTTAAATCTTATGTAAATGAATGGTACTCTGGCAACCTGCAAAAGTTGTTTTTTCACAGACCAGAAAACCCCGAAATTAAAGCTCAGATTTGTGCAGTATTAGCGGGTTATGTATGGGATAAAACTAATCCTTTCGTGACAAAACATAAAAGAATAGTGTCGACTATGGCTCATTTATTAGAAATGGAAAGTAGTAATTCTTAAATCGAAATTCTTATTAGAATTGGGTAATTGCCCTGTTTTACTATCATGAAAAATCTATGGTCCCTTGAGATTTCAATTCAAATTCAATCACTTTTAGGGTATCAAATTCAAAGTTTCTAATACCTCTCCTCCTTCTGCCTAATATATTTTTAAACTCAGGTTCGTATAATTTAGCCCTATGGTATTCCCTACTTTTTAAATAATTGACCACTTTTTTTGTAGACATGGTTTCGGGTAAAATATTTGCTTCTATAAGATTAGCAAGTACAGATTTAATTTCTTCGGGTATCATACTCCATAAATTTAAAATTCTGATTTTCAGAAAACGCTCTATAAATTTACGATATAATTTTAATAATGTCTTTTATTTTTTAAACTTAATATTTGCCTTAGGTTGAAGCATGCGTTTAATTTCGTTTAGCTTCATTAAAGCTTCCACGGGAGTTAAAGTGTCAATATCTATATTGAGAATTTCATTTTTAATATCTTCTAAAAGCGGATCGTCTAGCTTGAAAAAACTGAGTTGCATTTCATCTTTTGCAATTGCCTTCATCTCTTCGGTTAATTCTTCTGAAGAATGGGACTTTTCAAGACGTTTCAATATTTTATTGGCTCGATCTAAAACGGCTTGTGGCATACCCGCCATTTTAGCAACATGAATTCCAAAACTATGATGGGATCCTCCAGGAACTAATTTCCGAAGAAAAAGAACATTGTCTTTCAACTCTTTAACCGAAACATTATAGTTTTTAATCCGCTCAAAAGTTTCAGTCATTTCATTGAGCTCATGATAATGGGTTGCAAATAAGGTCTTAGCTTTACTTGGATGTTCATGCAAATACTCACTAATTGCCCAGGCTATAGAAATACCATCATAAGTACTGGTCCCACGACCAATTTCATCTAATAACACCAAGCTTCTATCTGATATATTATTTAATATACTTGCTGCTTCATTCATCTCTACCATAAAGGTAGATTCTCCCATAGAGATGTTATCACTTGCACCAACTCTGGTAAATATTTTATCTACAATACCCAATCTTGCTGCTTTTGCTGGAACAAAACTCCCAATTTGTGCCATTAAAACAATCAATGCAGTTTGCCGTAATATCGCAGATTTACCACTCATATTAGGTCCCGTAATCATAATAATTTGCTGCATCTCCCTATCCAAATAAACATCGTTTGCAATAAAAGGGGAATCTGGCGGAAGTTGTTTTTCTATTACAGGATGCCTTCCTTCTTTTATATCAATCTCGAAAGTATCGTCTATAAATGGTCGGGTATAATTAGATGTTTTTGCGTTGGAAGCAAAAGAACACAAACAATCCAATTCGCCAATTAACCGTGCATTTTGCTGAACTTGTGCAATATATTGAAGCATCCATTCTATTAATTTTGCGAAGATATCTTGTTCTAATACTGCAATTTTTTCTTCAGCTCCAAGAATTTTAGTTTCGTATTCCTTTAGTTCTTCGGTGATATAACGTTCTGCATTTACCAATGTTTGCTTGCGAATCCATTCTTCTGGAACCTTATCTTTATGGCTATTTCTAACTTCTATATAATATCCAAACACATTATTGGATGCAATTTTTAAAGATGTAATTCCTGTGCGTTCCGTTTCCCTCTTCAACATTGCATTTAGGTAGTCTTTTCCACCTTTTGCAATACTTCTTAGCTCATCTAATTCTTCGGAAACTCCTTCTGCAATGGCATTCCCTTTCTGAATCATTACAGGAGCTTCTTCGTTTAAAGTAGCTTTAATTTTCTCACGAAGCAATTCACAATCTTGTAATTGCTCTCCAATAATCTTTATAGATTCATTATTTGCTTGCTCGGCTTGTAATTTTATTGGAATAATAGCCTCTAATGAATTTTTAAGGTGAATCACTTCTCTCGGACTTACTTTTCCTGTAGCAACTTTAGATATTAACCGCTCTAAATCGCCGATACGCTTAATATTTAGTTGAATTTTATCGAGAACTATTGGTTCATCTAATAAATAACTAACTACTTCATGACGGCTGGTTATTTTGTCTTTATTTTTTAATGGAAGAGCAACCCAACGTTTTAACAATCTACCTCCCATTGGAGAAATTGTACTGTCTATAACATCCAATAAGGTTACTGCATTTTGTGAAGTGGAATGGTATAATTCTAAGTTTCCAATCGTAAATCGATCCATCCAAACATAAGCATCCTCTGCAATTCTAGATATTTTTGATATGTGTTGCAACTTATTATGCCTGGTTTCAGATAAATAATGAAGTGCTGCTCCAGATGAAATAATTCCAGAGGATAAATGTGCGATACCAAATCCTTTTAAGGATGTTGTTTTAAAATGACTGTTTAATGTTTCGGTAGCATAATCGGTTTGAAAAACCCAATCTTCTAAATGAAATACATGAAAATTATCTCCAAAAGTTTCAGAAAAAAGCTTCCGTTTTTGTTTAGATAATAAGACTTCTGAAGGACTAAAATTTTGAAGTAATTTATCAACATATTCTGCAGATCCTTGAGAAGTTAAAAACTCTCCAGTAGATACATCTAAAAAGGATACTCCTATTTCTTGATCCCCTCTTTTTTTGGTTACTGAGCTTGTCGAAGTGCCAAAGTGTATCGCTGCTAAAAAATTATTGGATTTTGCAGTAAGAATATCATCGCTTAAAGCAACTCCTGGCGTAACTAATTCGGTGACGCCTCTTTTTACAATTTTTTTAGTTTGTTTAGGGTCTTCTAATTGGTCACAAATTGCCACCCGACAACCTGCCATAACTAATTTTGGCAAATACGTGTTTAACGAATGATGCGGGAAACCAGCCAACTCAATCTTTTCTCCATCTCCACCATTATTTCTTGCTGTAAGGGTTATATTTAAAATCCCAGCTGCTTTTATAGCATCTTCCCCAAATGTTTCGTAAAAATCCCCTATCCTAAATAACAATAAGGCATCAGGATATTTAGCCTTGATGGCATTATATTGCTTCATTAATGGGGTGACTTTCTTTGCCATTTTTTATAAATAATTCTGAATAGGCTAAAGTAGAAAAATACTCCTTTTCTTTAAAATCCTTTCTATCTGAATTATTGGCTTTTATCAACAATCCTCAAAATGAGTTGGCACTTACAATTTGAAGATTGTACCTTTGAATTTTTAAATAATCATGCAACACCGAAAGTTAAAAAATAGCGAACTTCTTCGTATTTCTCCAGAAGAATATAAAACCTCCAAAAAAACGTCTTTAATAATTATTTTAGACAATATTAGAAGTCTGAATAACATTGGATCTGTTTTTCGTACAGCAGATGCTTTTTTAATTCAAAAAATATATCTCTGCGGAATCACTGCAACACCTCCGCATAAAGACATTCATAAAACTGCTCTTGGCGCAACTGATAGTGTGGAATGGGAATATATCGAAAACACCATAGACCTTATTAAAAAATTAAAGGAACAAAATGTTGAAATTCTGAGTATTGAACAATCTGAAAATTCCGTTTCTTTAGAAAACTTTAAAGCCAAAAAAAACACTAGGTATGCAATTGTTTTCGGCAACGAAGTAAAAGGAGTGCAACAAGAAGTTGTTTCTACAAGTGATGTTGTTCTTGAAATTCCACAGTATGGAACCAAGCATTCTTTAAATATTTCGGTAAGTTGCGGTGTTGTAGTTTGGGATTTGTTTGTGAAACTTTCCTAAATTTGTTTTTAAAATATTACCCTAAATATTAGAACAAGCTTAATTAATTTGTAAAAAATAATTCATGAAAAAAATAATTCTATTATTACTTACGATTTTTATTTGTAGTAATTTCTCTTTAAATGCTCAAGAAGTTGAGGATGCGTTTACTTGGCCTAAGGAGATTGTAACTCCTAATAAATCTGTCATTACTCTATACCAACCTCAACTAGAATCTTTTGAGGGTAATGTTTTAGAAGGAAGAATGGCGGTTACTGTCAAGATTGCTGAAAAAGAAATGATTTTTGGAGCGGTTTGGTTTAAAGCTAATTTATCAACTAATAAGGAAGAACGAACCGCCTTATTAGAAAAAATGCATATCGTAAAGACTCATTTTCCAGAGATTGTTGACGCTGAAAAAGGGGATCAATTTGCTCTAATTTTAGCTAAAGAAATGGAATCTTGGGATATTGAAATGTCCTTAGACAGATTGATTTCTTCACTTGAAGAAGTAGATGAGCTTAAAAAATTATCTGATAATATTAATAATGACGCTCCTAAAATATACGTAAGAACTACACCGGCTGTACTTATAGTCATTGACGGAAAACCAATTTTAAAGAAAGACGAAAAGTCTGAGTTGGAATATGTTGTAAACACTTCCTTTTTTATTGTTAGGAAGGCTGGTAAAAAAGATTATTATTTTAAGGGAGGCAAATTTTGGTATACTTCCAAAGATATTTTAAAAGGTTGGAAAGCAACAAAAAGAGTACCGTCAAAAATTGAAAAATTTGCCAAAGAAAATTTAGAGGATAAAGAAACAAATACAGAGGAAGAAGAATCCTCTAAAGAAGCTCCAGAGTTAATTGTCGTTACAGATCCTTCTGAACTTATTCAAATATCTGGTGAAGTGGATTATAAAGCTATTGAAGGAACCAATTTATTGTACGTTTCTAATTCAGAAATTGATATTCTAATGGATATCACCTCTCAAAATCATTATATATTACTCGCTGGTCGTTGGTATAAATCCAAATCATTAGAAAATGGGGAATGGATTTTTGAAGAACCTGGAAATCTTCCTGAAGAATTTTTGCTAATTCCAGAAAATTCAGAAATGGAAACTGTTAGAGCTAGTATACCAGGCACTCCGGAAGCAGCGGCTGCATTATTAGAACAATCCATTCCTCAAACCGCTACTATAGATAGAAAAACAGCAAAAGTAGAAGTGAAATATGATGGCGACCCTGAGTTTGAAAAAATTGAAGGAACAGAAATGTCTTATGCAAAAAATACGGATAAATCGGTTTTATTAATTGATGGAACTTTTTATTGTGTTGACAATGCGGTTTGGTTTTATTCTGATAAAGCAACAGGCCCTTGGACTGTTTCAGACAAAAGACCTACTGAAATAGACGAAATTCCAGCAGATAGTCCAGTGTATAATGTTAAATACACTTATGTATATGATTCTACCCCTGAGGTAGTTTATGTTGGATATTTACCAGGTTATACCCACTCCTATATTTATAACGGAGTAGTTGTGTATGGTACAGGCTACTATTACTATCCTTGGTATCGTCATTATTATTACCCAAGACATGTAACTTGGGGATACGGTGTACATTGGAGTCCTTATGCTGGATGGGGGTTCCACGTCGGAATTGGCTATGGCTGGGTAGGCTGGGGATTTCATCCTTACAGAAGAGCTTACTGGGGCCCAAGAGGATACAGAGCAGGATACAGAAGAGGATACAGGCATGGGTATCATAGAGGTGCTAGAAGTGGCTATCGTAGAGGATATGCCGCAGGTAGTAGGAATTCTAGTCGTAATAGAAATGTTTATAACAATAGAAGTTCTGGTGTAAGAAATTCTAGTAACAACAGAGGTTCTAACAATATTAATAATAAGTCACGCTCTTCAGGAAAGTCTAATAATATGTACTCTGATAAAAGAGGAAATGTTTATCAGCGTAATCAGAATGGAAATTTTGATAGTCGTTCCAATAAACAAAGTCCAAGTACTAATCAAAGATCTCAAAATTCAACAAATAGATCTTCACAACAAAATAGGTCTTCACAACAAAATAGATCTACACAACAAAACTTAAACAGGTCTTATCAAAATAGAAATTCTGGTAATCGAAGTTACAATAATTCTAGATCAAGCGGCGGAAGTCGAGGTGGAAGCAGAGGCGGAAGTCGTGGAGGCGGAGGCAGAAGAGGATAATATATTTCTTTGTTATATTTATAAGCCTGATAATTAAAATATTATCAGGCTTATTCTATTTAAAGGCAATTAATTTTCTCTAATCTATTTTACAATAAAAGTTAAAATATTGAGGAAGCGATTTTTTTAATATTATCGCTCTTTCCCATAGAATAATAATGCAATACAGGAATTCCATTATTTTTTAATTCTTGAGATTGCTGTATACACCATTCTATTCCAACTTCTCTTACCTGTGTATTGTTTTTACATTTTAATACTTCTCGTACCAATTCATCTGGTAAATCTACATGAAAACGATGGGGTATTAAGTTGAGTTGTTTTTTTGTTGCAATAGGTTTCAACCCGGGAATTATAGGAATCGTAATTCCTTCTTCTCTACATCTTTTTACAAAACTGAAATACTTTTCATTATCAAAAAACATTTGAGTTACAATATAGGTTGCCCCATTTTTAATCTTCTCTTTTAAGAAATGAATATCGCTATCCAAACTAGGAGCTTCCATATGTTTTTCAGGATATGCTGCTATACCAATACAAAAATTAGTAGCAGAAGTATTTTGTAAAGAATCGTCTAAATACATCCCTTTATTTAAATCCTGAACCTGAGTTACCAATTCACTAGCGAAAGAATGCCCGTCTTTTTCAGGTGTAAAATAGGTTTCACTTTTTACAGCATCTCCCCGTAATGCCATCACATTTTCTATTCCTAAAAAATCTAAGTCTATTAAGAAATTTTCTGTGTCTTCTTTTGTAAATCCTCCACATAAAATATGAGGAATGGCATCCACTTGATATTTGTTTTGTATCGCAGCACAAATCCCAACAGTTCCTGGGCGTTTACGAACCACTTTTTTTTGGAGCAACCCATTAGCCATTTCAGTATAAACATACTCCTCTCGATGATAAGTTACATCTATAAATGGAGGATTAAACTCCATTAATGGATCTATATTATCAAATATAGATTGAATATGCTGCCCTTTTAGAGGAGGCAGTATTTCGAATGAAAATAAAGGATTTCCATTGGCATTATTTATATGTTCTGTTACTTTCATCTGTTAATAGACAATATTTGGATTCAGCCACTTTTGAGCTTCTTCCTTGTTTATATTTCTCCTTTTACTATAGTCTTCAACTTGATCTTGTTTCATCTTTCCAAGTCCAAAATATTTCGCTTGCTTATTGGCAAAATAGTAACCACTTACACTTGCCGCTGGCCACATTGCCAAACTTTCGGTAAGTGTTACTCCAATGTTTTCTTTAACTTGAAGCACTTCCCAAATGGTATGTTTCTCCAGATGATCTGGGCAAGCAGGATAACCAGGAGCTGGTCTAATTCCTTTATAATTTTCTTTAATTAATTCTGAATTTGACAATTTTTCATCGGAAGCATACCCCCAATGTTCTTTTCTAACTTGCTCATGTAAATATTCAGCAAAAGCTTCTACCAATCTATCTGCCAAAGCCTTTATCATTATCGAATTATAATCGTCTAAATCTTTTTCAAATTGCGCTGCTAACTCTTGAGTTCCAAAACCTGTTGTTACACAAAAGCAACCTAAATAATCTTGTTTTCCTGTTTCTTTTGGAGCAATAAAATCTGCCAATGCGAAATTTGAAGCACCTTTTCTTTTCTTCAATTGTTGCCGAAGTGTTAAAAAGGTACTTTTCAAATTCTCTTCTTCTCCATAAAAAAATTCAATATCATCGGTATTTATAGTATTGGCTTTAAACAAACCAAAAACAGCTTTAGCTTTTAGTAATTTTTCTTTAAATATTCGATTTAACATCGCTTGTGCATCTTTAAACAAAAGAGAAGCTTGATCTCCAACGACTTCATCTTTTAAAATATTAGGATATCTGCCATGCAAATCCCAACTTCTGAAAAAAGGCGACCAATCGATAAATTTTTCTAATTTAGAAATGTCAAATTCTTGAATTATTTGCACTCCCATTTGATTGGGCTTATGTATTTCTGAAGTATCCCAATCAATTTTTAGTTGGTTCTCTCTTGCTTTTTCTAGAGGCAAAAACTCTTTCTTTTTTGATCTATTTAAAAATTTTTCTCTAAATAATTCATACTCTTCTCTTATCTGATTTTTATATAAAGCATTATCCTTTTTTAATAAATTCCCTACTACCGTCACCGCTCTAGAAGCATCATTTACATGAACAACCGTATGATTATAATGAGGTGCAATTTTTACAGATGTATGTGCTTTAGATGTTGTTGCTCCTCCAATTAAAAGAGGGATATCTATATTTTGTTTTTCTAATTCTTGAGACAAGTAAACCATTTCGTCTAATGAAGGTGTAATCAAACCACTTAAGCCTATTATATCTACATTTTCCTTAATAGCTGCTTCAATTATTTTTTCAGGAGGAACCATCACTCCTAAGTCAATTATTTCGTAATTATTACAACCCAATACAACGCTCACAATATTTTTACCAATATCATGAACATCCCCTTTTACGGTTGCCATTAAAATCTTACCAGAATAACTCGCTTTTTCATTTTTTTCTAATTCAATAAAGGGCTGTAAATAAGCCACGGCTTTTTTCATCACCCTTGCTGACTTCACTACTTGAGGAAGGAACATTTTTCCACTTCCAAAAAGATCTCCAACAACACCCATTCCTGTCATTAAATTCCCTTCAATTACTTCAATAGGCTTACTTGATACTAGCCTAGCTTCTTCAACATCTTCGATAATAAACTTATCGATTCCCTTTACTAAAGAGTGTGTAATTCGGCTTTGTAAGTCTTCATTTCTCCATTCTTGTACAACAGATTCCTTTTCCTTTTTTTGTCCCTTTAGGGTTTCAGCAAAATCTAACAAACGCTCTGTAGCATCCTCACTTTTATCAAATAAAACAGCTTCCACTCTATCCAATAAATCTTTTGGAATGCTGTCATAAACTTCCAACATTTCAGGATTTACAATCCCTAAGGTCATTCCATGTTGAATTGCATGATATAAAAACGCAGCATTTATTGCTTCTCTAACGGTATTATTCCCTCGGAAAGAAAATGACACATTACTAACTCCACCCGAAACATTCACATGAGGTAAATTTTCACGAATCCATTTAGTGGCTTTAAAAAAATCTAAGGCATTTTTTCTATGCTCTTCTAATCCAGTTGCCACTGGAAAAATATTAGGATCAAAAATGATATCTTGAGGAGGGAATCCTACTTTATTTACCAAAACATCATAAGATTTCTTACAAATATCGATACGTCTTTGATAGGTATCTGCTTGCCCTATTTCATCAAAAGCCATTACGATTACAGCAGCACCATAGCGCTTTACTAATTTTGCTTGTTTTATAAATTGTTCCTCTCCTTCTTTTAAACTTATGGAGTTTACAATACTTTTTCCCTGAACCACTTGTAGCCCTGCTTCAATAATTTCCCATTTGGAACTATCGATCATTAAAGGTACTCGAGCTATATCTGGTTCGGAAGCAATTAGATTTAAAAAGGTGACCATGGCCTCTTTGCCATCTAACAAACCTTCATCCATATTAACATCAATAACCTGAGCGCCTCCCTCCACCTGATTTCTTGCTACCTCAATTGCTTCGGTAAAGTCACCTTCTTTTATAAGACGTAAAAACTTACGAGAACCTGTAACATTAGTGCGTTCCCCAACATTTACAAAATTAGTTTCAGGACTAATCACCAAAGGCTCTAAACCCGATAATGTTAAATATTTTGGCTTGGTTTTAAGCATATTGGTTTGCTTTTCTAGGTTTATAATTTTTGGCTACTTCAGCAATTGCTTTAATATGCTTTGGATTTGTACCGCAACAACCTCCAATAATATTTACAATATTATCTTTCAAGTAACTTTCAATAAGAGCTTGCATCTGCTTAGGAGTTTGTTCATATTCTCCAAATGCATTGGGCAATCCAGCATTAGGATGAGCCGAGGTATAAAATTCAGTTTTAGAAGATAAATTTTGCAAATATGGTTTTAATTGGTCAGCTCCTAGCGCACAATTAAAGCCTACACTTAATAAGGGAATATGAGATACGGATGCTAAAAAAGCTTCTACTGTTTGCCCCGAGAGTGTTCTCCCCGAGGCATCAGTAATTGTTCCAGATACCATTATTGGGACTTGAATATTTCTTTCTTCCAAAACCTCATCTATAGCAAATAATGCAGCTTTTGCATTTAAGGTATCAAAAATTGTTTCTACTAATAAAAGATCTACTCCTCCATCTAATAAGCCTTCAACTTGCAATTTATACGCTAGTCGTAAATCATTAAAAGTTACAGCTCGATATCCAGGATCGTTAACATCTGGAGACATACTTGCCGTTCTATTTGTAGGGCCAATACTTCCAGCAACAAAACGAGGTTTATTTGGATCTGATTTGGTAAACTCCTCCGCTACTTTTTTGGCAATTTTGGCAGATTCATAATTTAATTCGTAAACCAAATCTTCCATATGATAATCTGCCATGGCAATGGTAGTTCCTGAAAAGGTATTGGTTTCTACAATATCAGCTCCGGCTTCAAAATACTTTCGATGAATTTCTGAAATAGCAGCAGGTTGTGTTAGTGACAACAAATCGTTATTCCCTTTTAAGGAACTCGAATAATCTTTAAATCGTTCTCCTCGGAAATCTTCTTCAGAAAAATTATAATCTTGAAGCATGGTTCCCATTGCCCCATCTAAAACTAATATTCTTTTTTCGATTTCTTGCCAAATAGATCCCATATTGCTCTAATTTAATTTATCACTTAAGCGTAAAATATCTCCAAATACTCCTCTTGCGGTAACCGAAGCTCCTGCACCAGCGCCTTGAATTATAATTGGGTTCTTACCATAACTTTCCGTATAGATTTCAAAAATAGAATCAGATCCTTTTATCTGTCCTAACATACTATTCTTAGGAACAGAGACCAATCGCACATCCAGAAAAGCACCATCATTTCTTGAAAGATCGCCATGAAGATCTCCAACATAACGAAGGACATGATCTGGATCTTGATTTTTCTTTTTTAAATGATAAGGAACATCAAATTCTTGTAAGCTATTCAGAAAAACCTCTTTCGAAACTTTACGTAATGCTTTAGGAATAAGATTTTCAATAGTTACATCTGAAAACTCATTATGCAATTCGAGTTCACGGGCTAATATTAATAGCTTTCTCCCTACATCATTCCCTCCTAAATCTTCACGAGGATCTGGTTCGGTAAGACCTTTAGAAATTGCGCGTTGAAGTACTTTACTAAAAGGCTCATTTTCTTCCGAAAAATTATTAAACAAATAACTTAGAGACCCAGAAAATATCCCTTTTATTCTTGTGATATTTTCACCTGATAGATGCAATAACTTTATGGTATCTACCAATGGAAGCCCCGCTCCCACATTGGTTTCGTATAAATATTCTTTTTTGTTTAATGCAAGAATATTTCTCAATTCTTGGTAATAATCTAAACTTAGTGTATTTCCAATCTTATTAGAAGACACCAAATTAAACCCCGCTTCTACCAAAGATTTATAATCTTCAACAAATGCCTCGTTTGCCGTATTATCTATTGCAATAAGATTCTCCAAATTATTTTCCTTAGCGAAAGAAATCACATCGGTTACCGAAAAGGGAACTCCTTTTTTGTTTTTTGTATGATTCCAATTTTCATCAACACCAACCTCATTTAATAATAAAGTGGAGGAATTAGCAATTGCAAAAATGTTAAACTCTAAGGATCTTCGCTTTGAAATTTCTTTTTGGGATGCAAGTATTTGATTAATTAAAATACTACCAACATTACCATGGCCAAATATTGCCAGGTTGATTTGTTTCTTTTTTAATAGCGCTAAATCTACTAAAGATTTAGGGCTTTCATTTACAGCTGTACTCATGTCAAAACGATTTAAATAAAAAGAGAATTCTTTTCTTTAGTGATACTTTTCAGGCTCTCTGATAAATCTGATATTAAGTCTTCAGCACATTCAATTCCACAAGACAATCGAATTAAAGAATCTTTAATTCCCGATTTTAATCTAATCTCTCTTGGAATAGAAGCGTGTGTCATTTGGGCCGGATGGCATAGTAAACTTTTAACGCCCCCTAAGCTTTCTGCTAGTTTAAAATACTGAGTATTAGTCACTACATTGACCGCTTCTTCTTGTGTGTCTTCTTTTAAAGTAAAAGACACAATTCCTCCAAAAAGACCATTTTGTTGTCGTTTTGCGATCTCATGATTTTTATGAGTTGCTAATCCTGGGTAATACACCTCTTGCACTGCTTCGTGATTTACTAAATACTTAGCCACTTTAAAAGCATTTTCACATTGTTTTTTATAACGAATTTCTAGAGTTTCAATTCCTCTAATGGTTAAAAAACAATCCCAAGGTCCTAAAACTGCTCCAGAAGCATTTTGGACAAATTTAATTTTTTCTGAAAGTTCTGCTGTCTTTGTAATTACCAAACCAGCTACCAAATCGGAATGCCCAGCAATGTATTTTGTACCGCTATGAATTACGATATCTGCTCCCAAATCTATAGGGTTTTGCGCAATAGGACTTGCAAAAGTGTTATCCACTATTAAAAGTGCATCTATGCTTTTAGCAATTTTAGATATTTCTTTTATATCGGATACTTTTAAGGTTGGATTGGTAGGCGATTCAATCCAAATAAGTTTTGTTTTACTGCTGATGTTTTTCGCAATATTACTTGCCTCTGTGGTATCGACATAGTGAACTTTTATGCCTAATTTTTCGTAGACATGTGTAAATAATCGATAAGCTCCACCGTAAATATCATCTACAGCGATAATTTCATCACCAGCTGAAAGTAATTTTAAAACAGCGTCTATTGCAGCAAGTCCTGTGGAAAAGGCAAAGCCTGCATCCCCATTTTCTAATTTTGCCACAACGTCTTCTAAAACTTTACGTGTGGGATTATTACTTCTGGCGTAATCAAACCCTTTGTTTACGCCTGGTGCTTCTTGAATAAACGTCGAAGTCTGATAAATTGGAACTGAAATAGCTCCTGTTAACGGATCACTCGGAATTGAGTGGATAATTTGTGTTGCATTCATTTTTTTTAATTTTGAATTAATAAATGGATTAAATCAAATTCAAAATGCGCCTTTTTACAGACGTACCTTTTAAAAAAAATGTTATTAAGAATATTAGAATCTACTGAATGTAAATTCTTTTTGGTTATCTATCCAATTACTGAAATTTTCAGTAATAAAGTAGAATTTAGCACCTTCTTTATAAATAAAGGGTTGCTAAGGCTTCAATGGGTCTAATCCCTCCGCCTTTCTTGATAACAGTTTCAATAAGTGTTTGAACTTTGAGCTGCAAATATTCAGTCACAAAAAGTTAATATGCAAGCTTTTTTGTGTTTTTATTTTTTAGAAGGGTTTTTATTTATCAAAATTAGCTAAATATTTTTCCTTAATCACCTGAGCAACTGGCGTATTAGTAATTTTACTTTCCAGCCAAGAAATAATATCTAAATACAAAAAAGCTCTACGCTCATAAGGGTGATTTTCATATTTTTTTAATGTTTTATGAAGTTCTTTAAATGCCTTTTTTATATCATGAGGGTAAATATTTTGTAATCCTTTAATAAATTTTATCATTTCCTGTTGCACCTCATATAAATCATCCATCTTGATTAAAAATTTATAAGTACTTTTTAAAAGGGATTCAAAATGGTAATCTAATCCCGCTTCATAATGTGCAAATAAATTCAAGATTCTAGAAAAGCAAAGTAAATCTTTTCTCATGGAAAGTGATTTATTTGAAATGATCCTGTCTAAATATTCAATACATTTTTTATTATTACCTGCCCCAAAATGAAGACAAGCAAATTTATAATAAAAGGTCATAATGTAATGTTCATCTATCCTACTTTCAAAAGACTTTAAATCCATTTCAATGGTAGGGATTATATCCAAGCCTTCCTCAAAACTACCATCGATAAAATAATAATTTACTTTATTTAAATTCAGATAAAGAAATGACAATGCTTCTAAATTCTCATTTTTAGGAAAAGATTTACTGAGGATTAAATCTTCAAAGTTTTCGAGTGTTATTTGAAATCTTTTTTTATTTTTTGCAAAGAAAAGAGACTCCAATAAGTAGTTATTTCCTTTTAAAAAGAAGACAGGATTTAAATTAATCATTTTTGGGTTTTTGTAAAATAAATTCACCCATTTTAAAGAATACTTATAGCAATTTAAAAAATCTTGCATTAAAAAACTATACCATAAATATGCATTATACAACCATAATTTTTCACGAAATCCCAATTTATTTATATCTACTTCGGGTAAACATTTTTTAAAATATTCGGTTACTCTTTCTCTCTCCTCTTCATTTTTAACATAACCCGATTGCAAAATAATACTATACAATTGCAAGGATAAATTTGACAAATTACTCGCTATACTATTTAACTCACTTAATTCACTTGCTTGATTGGTTAATTCATCTGCTCTTGAATTTAGACTCCTCGTTATGTATTGAGATTCTATAACTTTTTCCAAATCCACTATCTCATAAGCCATATTCTTTTCTTCGTTTTGAATAGCTACAACTTTAACTTTATCCAAAATTATAAGACTTTGTTTATACAAACCTTTATGATACAAAATAGAAGCAAAATCCAATTGCTCCCTTATTTTAGATCTAATGTTTTGATGGGAAGGATTTAATTTCAGACTTATAAGAATCTGCTTATATAAATGGGCTTTTACATTCGCCAATTGCTGTTTATTTACAATTCCAAGTTTTAAAATTGCTGCTTCATTATAGGCAGGCAACTTTTCTAAAATGGTAAATAAGTTTAAAAATTTAGACTCCGTATTCCCTTCTAATCTTCCAACGTACAATTTAAATTGTCGCTTTTCAGATTTAGTTAGAGACTTGATCAATAAAAATAAACTATCTTTTTGTTCTTTAGCCATCTACAAATTATAATTACAATACATTGATTACCTTATCTTTAAATCCCTTTGCCTGATTTGAACATCGTAATTCATTTTTTTTAATACGAAGCTTACAGAATTCCAAAATATACATTTGTACCCTAATAAGAAAGTAAATATTGAAAAATGTCCTCGACCAACATTAAAATTTTTGACACGACATTACGGGATGGGGAACAAGTTCCTGGATGTAAATTAAACACCCAACAAAAACTAGTTATTGCAAAACAATTAGATGTACTAGGGGTAGATGTTATTGAAGCAGGCTTTCCTGTTTCTAGTCCCGGTGATTTCGAATCTGTTTCAAAAATTTCTAAACTAGTAAAAAACGCCACCGTTTGTGGACTTACTAGGGCTGTAAAAAATGACATTGAAGTAGCTGCTGAAGCTTTGCAATATGCAAAAACACCAAGAATACATACTGGAATTGGTACATCAGATTTTCATATTAACTTTAAATTTAATACTTCAAGAAAAGATATTATTCAACGAGCATTTAAAGCAGTTCAATATGCAAAATCTTTTGTGGAAGATGTAGAATTTTATGCTGAAGACGCAGGAAGAACAGACAATGAGTATTTAGCCAAAGTTTGTGAAGCAGCGATTAAAGCAGGTGCAACTGTATTAAATATTCCGGACACCACAGGCTATTGCTTGCCCAGTGAATATGGCGCAAAAATTAAGTATTTAAAAGAAAATGTAAAAGGAATTGATAAAGCCATTTTATCCTGTCATTGCCATAACGATTTAGGTTTAGCGACTGCCAATGCAATTGAAGGAGTTATCTATGGTGCTAGGCAAATTGAATGTACCATAAATGGAATTGGAGAAAGAGCCGGAAATACTGCCTTAGAAGAGGTGGTCATGGTTTTAAAGCAACACCCCTATTTAAACATGGACACCAACATCAATACTTCAAAACTTTATGCAACAAGTCAATTGGTTTCTGAAAACATGGGGATTTATACACAACCTAACAAAGCAATTGTCGGTGCTAATGCCTTTGCTCACAGTTCTGGAATTCACCAAGATGGAATGATAAAAAACAGAAATACTTATGAAATTATTAATCCAAAAGATGTCGGAGTAACCAAATCTGCTATTGTATTAACCGCCAGAAGTGGTAGAGCAGCTTTGGCTTATAGAGCAAAAAATGTGGGTTATAATTTAACCAAACTTCAACTAGATGTAATTTATAATAGTTTTTTACGAATTGCCGATACTAAAAAAGTGGTTCTAGATAATGACCTACATCAAATCATAGAAAGCAGTAAATTATATAATGAAATAAAAGCGGTTTCATGAAAAAAACATTATTCGACAAAGTTTGGGATGCCCATGTAGTGGAATCTATTGAGAATGGACCACAGGTTTTTTACATTGACAAACATCTAATTCATGAAGTGACCAGCCCACAAGCATTCAATGAACTTGAGAAGCGTGGGATACCTATTTTACGTCCAAAACAAATTGTTGCAACTGCAGACCATAATACCCCTACAATTGAGCAACATTTACCCATTAAAGATGAATTGTCTAAAAAACAACTAGAACAACTCTCCATAAACTGTAAAAAAAACAACATCACTCTTTATGAATTAGGTCATAAATATAACGGTATCATTCATGTAATTGCGCCAGAACTTGGAATCACACAACCCGGAATGACCATGGTTTGTGGGGATAGCCATACCTCAACTCATGGTGCTTTTGGAGCCATAGCCTTTGGTATTGGTACAAGCCAAGTAGCACAAGTTTTTGCAAGTCAATATTTACTATTAACCAAACCAAAAAAACTACGCATTACTGTAAATGGAAAACTAAAAGCTGGAGTTCTATCGAAGGACGTAATATTATATATTATTTCAAAATTAGGAACCAATTCTGGAACTGGTTATTTCTGTGAATACGCAGGAACTGTCTTTGAAAATATGAGTATGGAAGGTAGAATGACCGTTTGTAATATGAGTATAGAAATGGGTGCCCGTGGCGGTATGATAGCACCAGACGAAAAAACTTTTGAATATATAAAAGGACGTGAATTTGCACCTCAAGGTAAAGAATTTGACCAGAAAGTCGCCTATTGGAAAACTCTAGTTACCGATGAAGACGCTTTATTTGATAAAGAACATTATTTTGATGCAGCCGATATAGAACCCATGATTACCTATGGAACAAACCCCGGAATGGGAATAAAAATTTCAGATTATATCCCAGATATCCAAAATAATTCTTTTAAAAAGTCATTGAATTATATGAATTTAAAAGCTGGGGAATCCCTTATTAACAAGCCCATAAATTACGTTTTTATTGGAAGTTGTACCAATTCAAGAATTGAAGATTTTAGAGTGGCTGCCGATTATGTAAAAGGAAAACAAAAAGCCGATAACGTAATCGCCTGGCTAGTTCCAGGAAGTAAAAAGGTGGAAAGTCAGATTTATGAAGAAGGACTGAATACTATTTTTGAAAACGCGGGATTTACCCTTAGACAGCCGGGCTGTTCCGCTTGTTTAGCTATGAATGATGATAAAATTCCACAAAACGAATATTGTGTTTCTACTTCCAATAGAAATTTCGAAGGTCGTCAAGGTCAAGGAGCAAGAACAATTCTAGCTAGTCCGTTGGTAGCAGCTGCTACAGCTGTAGCAGGAAGAATTGTTGACATTTCAAAAAGTTTAAATTAATGGAAAAGTTTAAAACAATTAGCTCGAGAGCTATCCCTTTAGCGATTGAAAATATAGATACCGATCAAATTATCCCTGCACGCTTTTTAAAATCCACTGATAAAGAAGGGTTTGGAGAACATTTATTTAAAGATTGGAGACATCATCGAAATGGCTCCATAAACAGTGATTTTGTTTTAAATAGCCCAATATTCTCTGGCAGTATTTTGGTTGCTGGAACTAATTTTGGTTGTGGCTCCAGTCGAGAACATGCAGCTTGGGCACTTTGTGATTATGGGTTTAAGGTCGTTATTTCTAGTTTTTTTGCCGATATTTTTAAGGGAAATGCACTAAATAATGGACTATTACCTGTTCAGGTTTCGGAAGAATATTTAAAATATCTTTTTCAGAAAATAAATGAAAACTCAGATACTAAAATTATAGTAGATCTTAAAAAACAGACTATAGCAATTGAAAACAGTGATTTGCAAGAAACATTCGACATCGATCCTTATAAAAAAACTTGTCTGATGAATGGCTATGACGATATTGACTATCTATTGACTAAGCTACCAAACATAAAAGAATTTGAAACAAATAAATTAAGATTCGCATGAAATTAAATATTGCAGTATTACCCGGTGATGGAATCGGCCCCGAAGTTACCCAACAATCCATAAAAGTATTAAAAGCCATTGCAGTAGAATTTGACCACACCATTGTTTTTAAACAAGCTGATGTTGGAGCTATAGCAATAGACAAAAGTGGAAATCCATTACCAAAAGACACTCTAAATCTTTGTAAAGAAAGTGATGCCATATTATTTGGTGCTATAGGAGATCCTAAATACGACAATGACCCTTCGGCTAAAGTTAGACCAGAACAAGGATTATTAGAACTCCGGAAATCTCTTGGTTTATTTGCTAATATTCGTCCAGTAAAAGCCTATCAAAATTTATTGGAAGAATCTCCTTTAAAAACCAATATTATTGAAGGAACTGACATTTGTATTTATCGCGAACTTACAGGAGGAATTTATTTTGGTGAAAAGAAATTAAGTGAGGATGGAGATACCGCTTCCGATTTATGTACTTATACCCGTAATGAAATTGAGCGGGTTACCCATTTGGCATTTAAAGCTGCACAATCTAGAAAAAATAAAGTCACTTTAGTAGATAAGGCAAATGTTTTAGAAAGTTCAAGACTTTGGAGAAAAGTGGTGACTGAAATTGCTAAGCAATATCCAGAAGTAGAATTAGATTTTCTATTTGTAGATAATGCTGCCATGCAGTTAATTTTAAATCCGAAACAGTTTGATGTAATTCTTACTGAAAATATGTTTGGTGATATTATTTCAGATGAAGCTAGTGTTATTGGTGGATCTATTGGACTATTAGCATCGGCATCTATTGGAGAAAATTATGCATTATTTGAACCCATCCATGGTTCTTATCCACAAGCAAAAGGGAAAGGTATTGCCAACCCAATTGCATCTATTCTATCTGCAGGAATGCTATTGGAACATTTTGGTTTACAAGAGGAAGCCAATAGAATTACGGAAGCAGCAGAAAAGTCACTAGAATTAGACATTACCACTCCCGATTTAAATTCAGACAACACCCGTATAAGTACTGATAATGTTGGCGATTTTATCGAAGATTTTATTCTAAATCCAATCGACACCAATTTTAATTATACAAATATTCATTTGGGGCAATCTACCATTATTTAAAGATGAGAATATAAATATTGACTATAATTGCTCCTTTTTAATGGCATTAATTTTTTGAAAAGAAGTTACCATTCCTTGAATTAGAGAGGAACTTAATCCTTTATGCTCCATTTCATTTAGACCTTCAATCGTACAGCCTTTTGGCGTGGTAACTTTGTCTATTTCTTGCTCTGGATGATTCCCAGTAGAAATTAATAAACTAGCAGCGCCTTCACAGGTATGCATTGCTAATTCTTGAGCCTCCTTAGCATCAAATCCTAATTGGATTGCAGCTTGTGTAGATGCTCTTATTAGTCGCATCCAAAAAGCTATTCCACTTGCACAAACTACCGTAGCTGCTTGCATTTGATTTTCTGGAATACTAATAGAAGTTCCTAAACTATTAAAAATTGATTTTGCAATTTCAATTTGATTTTCACCCTTCTCATTTGAACAAATACAAGTCATCGATTTTCCAACAGCAATTGCTGTATTAGGCATCGCTCTAATAATAGGCTGATCTGTACCTAATATCGTTTCCATATCGGCAAGTAAAAAACCTGTAATTGTTGAAATGACAATGTGTTTTTCAGTAATTACAGGACTTAATTCTTTTAATAAGGATTCTATATGGGCTGGTTGTACCGCAAAAATTAAAATTTCAGATTGTTCAACTGCTAAAAGGTTATCAGAAGTTATGGTAACATTCGGATATTCTTCAAAATCTTTTAAAGATTCTGTATTTCTTTTAGTCAAATATAAAGACGCTATTGAATTATTAAGCAGTAGCCCCTTTGCTATAGATCTTCCTAAATTTCCAACTCCTATAATTGCAATTTTCATGGTTTCTTTTATTTTTTTGAAAGCGCAAAACTATATCGAATTGAACTCAAAAACAACAAATTATATGATATTAAATTTAGTTTAAAAAAAATATTCTCAAAGAAATCAACCCTTCATAGTAAAGCCAACTTTTATGGTTACCTGCCATTTATCAATACTTCCTTCTGTAATAGAACCTCTGGTTTCTACTACTTCGAACCATCTTAAGTTTTGAATAGATTTTGATGCCATTGCTATGGCATTTTGAACAGCTTCATCGCTAGAATTACTAGATGTTCCGGTAATTTCAATTTTTTTATATACATGATCTTCCATCGTAAATGAATTTAGAAAAATTAGACTTCAATTTACGAAATTTATCACAATTCACCCTTGCAAACAACTGTGTATTTGCTATTTACAATACTACCTGTTAAACCAAAAATTGAAATAAATCCGGTTTATCGTTTAAATAATCCCCATAAAAAAGATTTGTTTTCATTCTAGTAATTAAAGGTTTCAGATCCTTTGGTGACTTTAACTCTACCCCAACAACCGCTGAACCATTTTCTCGATTTGTTTTTTTAGCATATTCGAAGTGGGTAATATCATCATTTTCTCCTAAAACATCTACCACAAATTCTCTAAGTGCTCCAGCACGTTGCGGGAATTTTATAATGAAATAATGTTTTAAGTTGGCATATAATAAAGCCCGTTCTTTAATTTCTGGGGTACGTATAATATCATTATTACTCCCACTTATTAAGCAGACTACATTTTTCCCTTTTATTTCATCTTTATAATAATCCAATGCTGAAATACTCAATGCTCCGGCAGGCTCTACTACAATAGCGTCTTTGTTATACAGTTCTAAAATAGTCTGACAAACTTTACCTTCAGGCACAGTAATCATAGCATCTAAATTTTGTTTGCAAATAGGGAAAGTAAGGGTTCCCACTTTTTTTACTGCAGCACCATCTACAAACTTTTCAATAGCTGGAAGTTTGGTGTTTCTATTGTTTTTAATAGAAACCGACATAGATGCAGCTCCTTCTGGTTCGACGCCTATGATTTTTGTTTTTGGAGAAATCATTTTAAAAACAGAAGATAATCCTGCTGCTAACCCACCACCTCCCACAGGAATAAAAATATAATCTATGGGCTTATTACTTTGCTTTACTATTTCTAATCCTACTGTTGCTTGGCCTTCAATAACCTTTTCATCATCAAAAGGATGAACAAATGTTCTATAGCTAAGCTCACATTTTAATTTTGCAGCTTGACAAGCATCATCATAGGTATCTCCTTCCATAACAATCTCTACATACTCCTCTCCAAACATTTTTACCTGCTCGATTTTTTGATTTGGTGTAGGCAAAGGCATATAAATCGTTCCTTTAATTTTTAACAATTTACAGGACAGAGCTACTCCTTGGGCGTGATTTCCAGCACTTGCACAAACGATTCCTTTCTCCCTTTCTGAAAGATTCAAAGAGGACATTTTATGGTAAGCTCCTCTTATTTTATAAGATCTAACCATTTGAAAATCCTCGCGCTTAAAATAGATGTCGCTTTCAAATCTAATTGAATATTGAAGGTTTTTCATTAGTGGAGTAACAGAAGCAATCCCATTTAAATTTTCTGCAGCAGCTTCCACATTAACCAATGTTGGGAAATACGAAATTTTAGTTTCTACCTCATCCATAGTTTACCATTTTTAAACTTTTGTTTTAACCGTTTTCATAGCAGTCATTGCGCTACGTAATGATTTTCCGATTTTTTCGATAGGGTGATTTCTAATCGAATCATTTACTTGAATTAAGGCTATATTATTTACGTTTTCAGAAGATGAATACGATTTTCCAATTACAGATACATCTACCGATTTCATAAAGTCTTCTAATAATACTTTACAAGAATGATCAAACAAATAGCAGCCATATTCTGCTGTATCTGAAATAATCCTATTCATTTCAAAAAGTTTTTTTCTTGCTACGGTGTTTGCAATTAAGGGTAGTTCATGCAAGGATTCATAATAAGCAGATTCTGAAACAATCCCTGATTTTACCATGGTTTCATAGGCAAGTTCCACACCAGATTTCACAAAAGAAACCATCAAAACTCCATGATCAAAATATTCTTGTTCGGAAATTTCTTCTGAACTAGCTTCTGTTTTTTCAAAGGTAGTTTCTCCCGTTTCTGCTCTCCATTTTAACAAATTAATATCGGCATTTTCCCAATCTTTCATCATGGTTTCTGAAAATTTTCCAGACATAATATCGTCCATATGTTTATTAAATAAAGGCGCTAAAATTTCTTTTAATTCTTCAGATAGCTGGTTGGCTTTAATTTTTGCTGGGTTTGACAATCGATCCATCATATTGGTGATTCCTCCATGTTTTAAAGCTTCGGTAATGGTTTCCCATCCATACTGAATAAGTTTTGCAGCGTAACTAGCCTCAATTCCCTCTTCTATCATTTTATTGAAACACAAAATGGATGCAGTTTGTAAAACGCCACATAAAATAGTTTGTTCTCCCATTAAATCTGACTTTACCTCAGCCACAAAAGAGGATGCTAATACTCCTGCTTTGTGTCCACCTGTAGCAACCGCATAAGCTTTTGCTTGTTCCCAACCTTTTCCTTCGGGGTCATTTTCTGGATGTACCGCAATAAGAGTTGGCACGCCAAAACCTCGTTTATATTCTTCTCTAACTTCGGTTCCTGGGCATTTTGGAGCCACCATTATAACTGTTATATCTTCTCTAATTTGTTTCCCTTCTTCTACAATATTAAATCCGTGTGAGTAACTTAAAGTTGCCCCCTTTTTCATTAATGGCATGACCGTATCTACCACTTTTGAATGTTGCTTGTCTGGGGTTAGGTTCAATACCAAATCTGCAATTGGAATCAATTCTTCAAAAGTCCCTACAGTAAAATTATTCTCAGTTGCATTTTTATAGGAATTTCGCTGTTCTGAAATTGCTTCTTCTCGTAAGGCATACGAAATATCTAAACCAGAATCCCGCATATTTAATCCTTGATTTAATCCTTGTGCTCCACAACCCACGATTACAATCTTTTTTTGTTCTAATTTTTTTACTCCATCTTCAAATTCTGAAGATTCCATTAATCGACACATCGCTAATTGGTCGAGTTGATTTCTAAGGGAAAGTGTATTAAAATAATTTGTCATTATATGTCTTTTTATTTTCTATTATTAAGTAATATTTCTGAAATATTCATTCTTTGTTTTGTAATGGCTACCCTACCTGAGCGTACAAATTGCATTAATCCAAATGGCTTTAATTCATTGTATAAAGCATCGGTATCTGCTTTAGTTCCAGTTTTTTCAACCACTACAAAATTCTTTTCAATTTCTACAATTCGCGCATGGTGGGAACTAATAATTTCTTTGAATTTAGCTTCATATACATTTTCGATATCCATTTTATATAAAGCAATTTCTTGAAATACTGTCTGATCTTCTAAATGATAAAATGCTCCAATTACATCGATTTGCTTTTCTATTTGTCTTACTATTTTTTCAATAAGAGATGGACTCTCTTTAACGACAATAGTATATCGATGTACATTTTCTATTTCAGATTTTGAAGCAGTGATACTCTCAATATTTACATGTCTTTTAGTGAAAATTGTGGTAACTCGATTTAATAATCCAACAAAATTTTCAGTGTAAATACAAACGGTGATTAATTGTTTTTCCATCTTTTTTTATTTTAATCTAACTTCCGAAACGGATGCCCCTGTAGGGATCATCGGAAATATATTACCTTCTTTTTCTATGATTACTTCTAAAAAATAAGATTCTTTACAAGCTATCATTTTTTGTATTGCAGCTTGTAAATCTTCTCTTTTATCCACTCGTTGTGCTTCTATATCGTAGCCTTCAGCAATCTTAACAAAGTTGGGGTTTACCATTTCTGTAGATGCATATCGCTTATCAAAAAACAATTCCTGCCATTGGCGAACCATTCCCAAAAAACTGTTGTTTAAAACCACGATTTTAACAGGCACTTTTGTTTGAAAAATAGTACCTAATTCCTGAATGGTCATCTGATATCCTCCATCCCCAATAATCGCAATCACCTCACGTTGGGGGGCTCCCATTTTAGCTCCTATTGCAGCAGGTAAAGCAAAGCCCATGGTTCCTAATCCTCCTGAAGTTATTTTACTTCGGGTTGTATTGAATTTCGCATATCGACAAGCAAACATTTGATGTTGTCCCACATCTGAAACAATAACCGCTTCCCCATTCGTTTCTTTATTAATTCCTTCCAAAACCTCCCCCATGGTTAAGCCTTCCTTTTTAGGGTTTAACTGATCCTTAATGACTTCCATAAATTCAATATCATATAAGTCTTTAAATTCTTGATGCCATTTTTTATGAGAAGCCTTTTTAATAAGTGGAATTATTGCCTTGAGCGTTTCTTTTACATCTCCTAATACAGCAACATTTGTTTTTACATTCTTATCTATTTCGGCTGGATCTATCTCAAAATGGATCACTTTTGCCTGTTTTGCATAACGATTTAAATCCCCCGTTACCCGATCGTCAAATCGCATTCCGATAGCGATTAACACATCACATTCATTGGTTTTCAAATTGGGTGCATAATGCCCATGCATTCCTACCATCCCAACAAATAAAGGATGATTGGTTTCTAAACCTGAAAGGCCTAGTGCTGTGGATGCCGTTGGAATTCCTGTTTTAGAAATTAAATCCTTCAATTCATTTTCTGCATTTCCTAAAATCACACCTTGCCCCATGATGATAAATGGTTTTTTTGCTGAATTAATTAATTCTGCAGCATCCTTTACTTGTTCTAAGTCTACCTTTGGAACTGGAAAATAACTTCTAATGTTTTTACATTTTTTATAATGGAAGTCTATTTCTCCAAATTGAGCGTCTTTTGTAATATCAATTAATACAGGTCCAGGTCTTCCTGAATTAGCGATATAAAATGCTTTGGCTAATACTTCAGGGATTTCTGATGCCTTAGTAACCTGATAATTCCATTTGGTAACTGGTGTAGAAATACTAACAATATCGGTTTCCTGAAATGCATCTGTTCCCAAAAGATGAGAAGATACTTGCCCTGTAATGCAGACCATTGGCGTTGAATCTATTTGAGCATCGGCGATACCCGTTACCAAATTAGTTGCTCCAGGACCTGAGGTTGCAAACACTACTCCTGTTTTTCCGGTAACTCTAGCAAATCCCTGAGCCGCATGAGTTGCTCCTTGCTCATGACGAGTTAGTACATGATTTAGTTGATCTTGATACTTATACAGCTCATCATAAATTGGCATTATTGCCCCACCTGGATACCCATAAATTAAATTGATTTCTTCTTCCAATAAACATTTTATCACCGCTTCTGCTCCCGATATTCTAACAGCAGTAGGTTTCACTTTTTTTGCCTGAGTCTTTGTTTTAGTCTGTGTTTCCATTTTTTAAAATTTAAAACTCATCGGTTACACATCCCATGGATGCCGATGAAACAGTTCTCGCATATTTATAAAGCACACCGTTTTCTACTTTTAATTTAGGTGCTTCCCATTCTTGTTTTCTTTTTTGAAGTTCTTCTTCGGAAACCTCAAGGCTAATCGTATTTAATTTTGCATCAATACTTATTACATCTCCATCTTTTACTAAAGCAATAGTTCCCCCTTCTTGGGCTTCAGGAGTTATGTGTCCTACCACAAAGCCATGCGTACCTCCCGAAAAACGACCATCGGTAATTAATGCAACATCATTACCTAAACCTGCGCCCATAATTGCTGCTGTAGGCTTTAACATTTCTGGCATTCCTGGTCCTCCTTTAGGCCCCTCATATCTAATGACTATAACATCTCCTTTTTCTACTTTTCCGTCTCTTATTCCATCATTTGCGTCAAATTCTCCTTCAAACACTTTTGCTTTTCCTTTAAAATAAAGTCCTTCTTTTCCTGTTATTTTTGCAACACTACCTTCTTCCGCTAAGTTTCCGTATAACATCCTTAAATGTCCCGAAGTTTTAATAGGGTTTTCTAGTGTTTTAATTACTTCTTGCCCTTGACTAAGATCCTCCACATCCAATAGATTTTCAGCAAGTGTTTTTCCAGTAACCGTTAAACAGTCTCCGTGTAGTAATCCTTTCCGAAGTAAATATTTTAAAACTGCTGGAATTCCGCCTATCTTATGAATGTCTTCCATTAAGTATTTTCCGCTGGGTTTTAAATCTGCTAAAAATGGAGTTACCTCACTTATCTTTTGAAAATCTTTTAAACTGAAATCTATTTTTGCTGCTCTTGCGATTGCTAAAAAATGAAGTACCGCATTGGTAGATCCTCCAAGAACCGTTACCAATCTGATTGCATTTTCTAATGATTTTTTAGTGATAATATCTAAAGGTTTAATATCTTTTTCTATCAAATTTCGCATTGCATTTCCCGCCTCAACAGACTCTTTTGTTTTCAAATCGCTTTTAGCAGGGTTTGAAGAATTATATGGCAAGGACATTCCTAAAGCTTCTATTGCTGAAGCCATGGTATTAGCGGTATACATACCTCCACAAGCACCAGCTCCAGGACAAGCTTTCTTAACGATACTTTTAAATTCGGTTTCGCTAATTGTTCCTGCAACTTTAGAACCCCAAGCTTCAAATGCTGAAACCACATCCAATTTTTTACCTTCATGACATCCAGAATCAATAGTCCCTCCATAGACTAAAATCGATGGTCTATTCAAACGAATCATTGCAATTAAAGCACCAGGCATATTTTTATCACAACCCACAACGGTAACCAAACCATCATAACTCATTGCCTGAACAACGGTCTCCATAGAATCTGCTATAATATCACGGGAAGGCAATGAATATCGCATTCCTGGGGTTCCCATAGAAATACCATCACTTACACCAATGGTGTTAAAAATGAGTCCAATCAAATCTGTTTCCAGAGTACCTTTTTTCACTAAGGTTGCTAAATCATTAAGGTGCATATTACAAGGGTTACCTTCATAACCCGTACTTGCGATACCCACTATAGGTTTTGTAAAATCTTCTTCGGTTAACCCAATGGCATGCAACATCGCTTGAGCGGCTGGTTGACTAGGATCTTGTGTAACTGTTTTACTATATTTATTTAGTTCTTTCATTTTACTGCAAGTATTTTTTTATGCCGTTTTCCTAAAACTTCTTCTTTATATAATCTCATAAGTTGAAACCCAATAGATGGTTTCCAATCCTTAGGAAAAACATATTCATCTATAGATTTTAAACCAATAACTTCTGCTGCGGTTCCTGTAAAAAAAGCGCTGTCTGCTTCTTTAAATTCTTCTAAAGTGAAAAGTTTTTCTTCCACTGAAATATTTTCTTCTTTACACATTTCAATTATGGTAGAACGTGTAATTCCTGGCATAATATTCCCTTTTGGAGGGGTATATAATTTGTTGTCTTTTTCCATAAAAACATTTGCTCCAGAGCATTCCGCTACATAACCATTCATATCTAAAAGCAATGCTTCATCGTAACCCAGACTTTTAACTTCATTGGTAGATAAAACCGAATTTGTATAATGCCCAGTAACTTTAGCTTCTACAAAACAAGATTTAGGATTTGGCCTTTGAAATTTTGAAGTCTTTACTCTTAAAAGTTGATCACCCATATACTGACCCCACTCCCAACATTGCATAGTAAATAAAGATTGAGTATTCGATTTAAGGCTCATATCTTCTCCCATCGTAATAAGAGGTCTGATGTAGGCATCTTTTAAATTATTTAATTCTAATAATTTATAGGATATTGCAATCAGCTCTTTTTCTGAGTAATTAAAAGGGATGCTCATTACTTTAGCGCCATGTTTTAGCCTTTTATAATGTGCCTCTGCTTTAAATATTTTGGCTCCACAATCGGTATCGTATGATCTAATACCTTCAAATACACCATTTCCATAATGAAGACTTTGATTATATGGAGATATTTGAATGTCTTTTGCTTTTACAAATTCTCCATTGTGATACACGATGGTATTCTCATTATAATACATATGCTGCTTTTTAAGGGTTCGAAATTAATTTTTTGTTATTTGTATTATCCTTATTCATTTTAATCCTATTTAAACTCATATTCCATTATTCTTTTTACACTTCTGCTATTCAGTACTTTATCCGTATAGATGTCCGATGCCCAAAGCGTTTTATTAATAAAAAAAAGCCTGTATCAAAATGGATACAGGCTTTAATTATTTTCATAGCAAACTGTAACCACTAAGTGGAGTTGATAATGACAATAATAATTATGTTGCTATATGTTTTCATATTCTTTGTTATCCGTTTAGGATCATAAAAAAAGCCTTCCGATTTGGAAGGCTTTTTAAAAATATATTAATTTTAATAGCATTCCCTTATCCTTGTGAAATAATCACAATGACAATAATAGAAATGATATTTATAATTTGTTTTTTCATGTACAGTATTACTACTGTTTATTTATGGTACAAATAATCGAATTTAAATTTCAAAAAGCAAATTTTTTATGAATTTATTTTTTTTAGCTTAGTTAATTAGGGAATTAAGCTCTTAATTTTAATAGAAATTTTTCAATCTGTCTACGGTGTCGAAGTATATGAACAATGGCATGTTCCATTAATTGTTCTACATCGTATCTTTGTCCCCAACGGACTAATATTTTTTTATCATCCTTATGTTCTTCCAACTTAATTGTTGGATAGTCATTAAATAATTGAACATTATACTGAAACATTTTTTGCAATTCTACCAGATATTCATCTAGCGTATTGAAAAACATGTCATCTCTATACTCCGCTTTTTCTCCAAAATGCTTTCGGATAATAACCGCATAACAATAGCCAGAACCAATAATGTGAGTTAAAACTGTTTGTATGGTTTTACATTCTGGATCTTTTGTTTCTGTATCAGCTACCTTTACTAATTCCTCTGGCGTAACCTCATTAATCACTTGCTCTAATTCGAAGAGGGCTTTTTCGTATTCGTCTAATAAAGCACCTATTGCTCTGTTATTTCTGAATGTTTTTTTCAAATTATAAAAATTTTTGAGATTCCTCGGCGCAAAAAACGCTTAGTCGGAATGACATTTAACTTAATATTTTCCTAAGAAGATGAATATAATCCTCTCTATTATTTACAAAATCCATATCTGAAATATCTATAATTTTAATAGTTTCACTATGTTGGTTTCGTATAAACTCCATATATCCTTCATTGATTTTTTGAAGGTAAGAAGCTTCAATTTCCTGTTCAAAATCTCTACCTCTATTTTTTATATTTTGT
Organism: uncultured Flavobacteriales bacterium; assembly: GCA_913063255.1. GTDB lineage: Bacteria > Bacteroidota > Bacteroidia > Flavobacteriales > Flavobacteriaceae > Marifrigoribacter. The sequence continues at coordinate 33,868 of CAJXYJ010000007.1, forward strand.
AATAATCGTTCGGTATTTTGATATAAATACACATATCTATCTGGACTTGACAGGTCCTTATGCATTAAATGAAAAAGTTTTTTATACAGGGTATATTCTTCTTCTTGAAGGGTGATTTTTGCAAAAATGAGTGATTTATAACTGTCATAATCCCCAATTACATTTTCTTTAAATAAATCGTATTGGGTTAAATCGTCTAATAATTGTTGGTATCGATCTGCTAAAAATGACATTTCTAAAGGAAAGGCATAGCGATCGGGTTCTTTATAAAATTTAGGCAAAAAAGGATTTTCTTTAAATCGTTCCAATACTAATTTTGAATTAAAATCGGCGGCCATTTTAGTTGCTAAACTTGTTTTACCCGCACCAATATTTCCTTCAATTGCAATATATCTAAACTTTGAAATATCATAATCCAATATTGGATTCCGAAGTTTTTTAGATTGTTTTATGATCTCACTATCATCACTTGTTACTGCTAAAAGTTCGGCGATAGTTTTATTTAATTTTGGATGGATTAATGTTTCAGAAATATCTGCCAAGGGTTGCAATACAAACCTTCTATTCTGAATTTCGGGATGTGGAACTATTAGATCTTTTAATGCAATTACTTCTTGATCAAAAAATAAGATATCAATATCGATAGGTCGTGAAGAATAACCTTTTGCCTCATCACGCACTCTACCCAGTTCCTTTTCAATAGAAAGTGCTTTTTTTAGGGTTTCTGTAGGGGAATAATGGGACTGAATTTGAATTACACAATTTAAAAAATCATCCCCATCAAAACCTATGGCAGGAGTTTGATAAACCGGCGATATTTTAACAATAGACCCCAATTGTTCAAAAATGGAGTTTATCGCATTTTGTAGGTATTCAAATTTATTACCTAAATTGCTTCCTAAAGAAAGATATATTTGATGCTTTGGTTTAATGGGATTCTTATTTAAATTGGAAGACGAATTTAAGTAAAAGTAACAGCATTACCTTTAAAAAAAACAAATTCTTGTGGTAAAACTCACTATAAAAGATCAACTAGCAGCACAGCGCATTTACCTCATATTTGCTGCTTTGTTTATCGCTTCATTAGTGGTTTCCAATTTAATTTTCCAAAAATTTTTTTATTGGGATTTCTTCGGCATTTACACTTTTGAGATTTCTGTTGGAATTCTCCCTTATCCCATAACTTTTCTCATTACCGATATTATAAGCGAAGTGTATGGAAAGAAAAAAGCCAATCAAGTAGTAACCGCAGGAATATTTGCCTCCTTTTTTTCGATGCTTATTGTTTTTGTAGCAGATTACGTTCCAGCAACTACATGGAGCCCTATTAATGATTCGTTATTTACTAAGGTGTTTGGAGCTACTGCTATAGCTGTACTGGCTTCGATGATGGCTTATTTGTTAGCACAATATATCGACATTCAGATTTTTCACTTTTGGAAGCGAATTACTAAAGGTAAACACCTTTGGCTTCGGAACAATTTTTCTACTTTTCTTTCTCAGTTTGTAGATACGTTTACGGTACTTTTTCTTTTATGCAGTTTCGGAAAAATCGATTGGAAATTATTTAGCGCCCTATTGGCCAGTGGGTTTTTATTTAAGGTGATGATTGCAGCTTTAGACACTCCATTTTTATATGCTGCTGTTTATACGCTTCGGAAACGGTTTGGATTGAAAATGGGTGAAGAGATTAAAATATAATCTCATTATAAGACAGAGAGACTTACCACCAACCCTTCATTACTACGTACATTAAAAACAGTGTCGTCTTCAAAAATTAAGTACTGCCCTTTGATTCCTTTTAAGACTCCTTCATAATTTAGATGTTTTGCTATATTTAAACTTTTCAGTTTTTTAGGATATTGTAACACTGGAAAATCCATATGTGTTTCGGTATTATTCTCCACAAAATACTCCTTAGCCTCATCTGGAATATACTGTTTTAATTTGTTGCGCCATTCTATTAAATCTTCATCTTTTATTTCATTCTTAAGCATGGTACGCCAATTGGTTTTATCCCCCACATGTTCTTTTAAAGCAACCTCAGTAATTCCAGCTAAATAACGATTGGGAACTTCCACAATTTCAATAGCTTCGTGAGCTCCTTGATCTACCCAACGCGTAGGCACCTGTGTTTTGCGGGTTACCCCTACTTTTACATCACTGCTGTTAGCCAAATACACAATATGTGGTTTTAACTGAACCGCTTTTTCATATTCTAAATCACGATCCTCAATATTAAGATGTGCCTTGCTAAGTTCTGGATTTATAATCCAATCTGCAGCTTGAGGAATTTCAAAAAAACAATCGTAACAAAACCCTTGACGATAGATTTTCTTTGCCTTATGGCAATTTAAACATTCGTAACCTTCAAAAGAGATAGACATCTTTTTGTTAAGCAACTGATTGACGTTCAAGAAATCATCCTTAAAAACCAAATAATATTGTATAGGTGAACCTATTTCGGTTTGCATTTTTGTTAGCACTCCTTGGTAGTTCATAAAGAGAAAATGATTATTTTTATTGCATAAAGATACGTTTTAAAAATGCCGATACCAATAGTAAACTCCATTGCCACCTGGTTTTTAAAAAAGAGAATTCATCAAATAGATTTATTCTTAAAATACCCTATTGACGTTCAGGAAGAACTACTAAAAGGATTAATTTTTAAAGCTCGTTTTACTGAAATTGGGAATCAATACGACTTTTCTAGTATTAAAACCTATCAAGATTTTGCTGAGAGAATCCCGGTTACTACTTATGAAGAAAACGATTCTTTGTACCAAAGAGCACGTAAAGGAGAAAGCAATATTTTTTGGCCTTCCCCTATTAAATGGTTTGCAAAATCTAGCGGAACTACCAGTACAAAAAGTAAATTTCTTCCGGTAAGTAATGAATCCCTAGAAGATTGTCATTTTGCGGCTAGTAAAGATTTATTGTGTTTATATTTAAATAACAATCCTGATTCTGAATTATTTCTTGGGAAAAGTTTGCGCCTAGGTGGAAGCAAAGAGTTGTACGAACAAAACGGTACTGTTTTCGGTGATCTATCTGCAATTTTAATAGACAATATGCCATTTTGGGCAGAATTTAGTAGTACCCCAAGCAATGAAGTTACTCTAATGTCTGACTGGGAATTTAAAATGCAAGCTATAGTTGACGAAACAATTAACGAAAACGTAACCAGTTTGGTTGGTGTTCCTTCTTGGGTTTTGGTCTTACTTAATAATGTAATGGAAACCACACAAAAGAAAAATTTATTTGAGGTTTGGCCTAATCTAGAAGCGTATTTTCATGGGGGGGTAAGTTTTGATCCTTATGTGGAGCAATACAAAAAACTATTGCCTAAAAACAATTTTAGGTATTACGAAACCTATAATGCTTCGGAAGGATTTTTTGCGATACAGGACCGGAACAATAGCAAGGAATTATTGTTGATGTTGGACTATGGTATTTTTTATGAGTTTATACCGATGAAAACCTACGGAACTTCAGAAGAGAAAGTCATTCCGCTTAGTGAAGTAGCACTGGGGAAAAATTATGCGATTGTAATCACGACTAATGCGGGTTTATGGCGTTATAAAATTGGAGATACCGTACGGTTTACTTCTATTAATCCTTTTAGGATAAAAGTTACTGGACGTACCAAGCACCATATAAATGTATTTGGCGAAGAACTCATTATAGAAAATGCCGAAGCAGCTTTACGTAAAGCGTCGAAACTAACCCATTCTGAAATTGTGGATTATACCGCTGGACCAATTTTTATGGATGGAAAAGAAAAAGGAGCGCATGAATGGATCATTGAGTTTAAAAAAGCTCCCGATAATACCGAAACCTTCAAACAACTTTTAGATGCATTATTACAAGAAGTAAATAGCGATTATGAAGCCAAGCGATATAATAATACGACTTTAAACTTTCCGATAATCCATATTGCTAGAAAAGACCTTTTTAATGAATGGTTAAAAAAACATGATAAATTGGGAGGACAACATAAGGTTCCTAGACTTTCCAATACAAGAGAGTTTATTGAAGAGCTTTTAGAATTAAATTAAAAGAGAAAAGACTATAACGTTTTCAGACAAAAGTAAAACCCTTCAATATCATATCGTTAAAAAACTCTTTTTACCGATAAAGAAATCTTTAATACTATTACTAAAAATATTATTTCTTAAATATTACACTTTAACGAGTATATAACTCATTACAACAAATATTTTTGGTAGTACTTTTCTTACGCAATATGTTTGTCCTGTTGTAAAGATTAAACAACCTCACCATGATAAAAATTATTTACATAGCAATCACTGTATTTTTCGCAGTATCACTTACTTCTTGTGGGGCTGGATGTTCTGCAAAAAAAGGGAAGAAAAAAGAAGTTGCGAGCTATACCTTAAAAAATAAAAAAGAAATTATGGAGCAAAAAATACTTCATAAAAAAAACAAAACAATTATAGTAATTCCATAATTGTTTCTATTTGAATTAATTAAAAAAAAGCCTCTGAATCTAGATTCAGAGGCTTTTTTTGGTTATTATTTTCCTATGCAAATATAAAGTTTTGCTGCCTTCGACTACATTTCGACAAGCTCAATGCACGGCTAAGGGAATAAGCTCAAAATGACATACAATCAATTATCTTACTCCTTTAGAATTTTCTTTGTAATCACACCTTCATCTGTTTCTAGTTGAACAAATAACATCCCATTAGCTAAGCTAGAAACATCTAATTGTTCTGTTGAGTTACTATCCTGTAAAACTAACCTACCTAATACATCGTAGATTTTTAGGGCATTTATAGTATAACTACTATTATTTTCTAGATACAACACATTTTGTACAGGGTTGGGATAGATGCTAATTTGTGTAGCTAAGTTGTCATTAAGCCCTAAACTACAATCGTCTGTAATGGTTAATAATGGGTTGTTTTCTATATTCCAAACATCATAAGGAGGGTCTACACCAGCTATAACAGCAGCGGGGTCATCTACCTGTAGGCATTGTAAATTTGGATTGTCATGTATCTCTAAATGACCAAGATCCAAATTAGCACCGTTTTTTATATTTACTACCGTTAATTCTTCCATAGAGCGTAAATCTAAAAGATTGATCTCTAAATTATTTGTTAAATCTAACTCGGTAAATAAGTTACGTCTTAATATTAAAGTCCTCAACAATACATTAGTGGTTAAATCTATCTCGGTAATTAACGTAGAAATTCTAAGATGGCTTAATAATACATTATTAGAGATATCGATACTGTTTATAGGGGAAGTATACATCCCTGCTTCGTTGTTTAACCCAAGAGAAAAAACCAATAAATTAACATTTGCTGATAAATCTAAACTTTCCAGACTTACATCAGAAATGTCAAGGTCTCTTAAATTAATATTCTGTGAAAGGTCAATTTCTGTAATATCCATTTTCCAGATACTTAAAATCTCTAAACTTTCAAAATCTTCTATCCCTGTTAAATCTGTAATATAGTGCTCATGTACCAAACTTAAATGTGTTACGTCTACAATATCACTGGTGAGTACCTGCCCATTTATTTCACCATCGGTATCTATACCTGTAATTACTAAATATTGTTCAAAATATTCGTCAGGAATTAAGGTGTACTGGGCTAGTAATAGATTACTAAACAATAGTATACAGACATATAGTATCTTTTTCATAGAAAAAAATTTATTTTGAAAATGTTTACTTTAACTAATTGGGGAGGAAAGTATTAATTAAAAGGTTATCCATTTTAAATGGATAGCTTTACAAAGCTAAAATAAAAAAGGCGCTAAACAAAAAGTTTAGCGCCTTTTAATTTTCAATTTTAATGCCTTAAGAAACCGCTTTTAGTTTTTTAATGGTCGATTTATTTAATTTTGCTTGTGCATATTCCTTAGTCACCTCTAGGTTTTTTTCCTCACCGTCTGGCATTTCGAACATAGCATCGGTTAATACCGCTTCGCATAAAGAACGCAATCCACGAGCTCCTAATTTATAATCTACCGCTTGTTCTACAATATAATCTAGAGCACCATCGGTGATGGTAAATTTAATACCATCCATTTCAAACAACTTTTCGTATTGCTTAATGATGGCATTTTTAGGCTCTGTTAAAATCGCTCTTAGTGTTTTCTTGTCTAAAGGATTCATATAGGTTAACACCGGAAGACGACCAATAATTTCAGGAATAAGCCCAAAATCTTTTAAATCTTTAGGGATAATATACTTTAATAAATTATCATGGTCTAAAGTATCTTCTTTTTTGGAAGCACTAAATCCAACAGCTTGTAAGTTGAGTCGTTTAGAAATTTTTCGTTCTATACCATTAAAAGCACCTCCTGCAATAAAGAGAATGTTTTCGGTTTTCACCTCAATAAATTTCTGGTCTGGGTGTTTACGCCCTCCTTTTGGCGGAACATTTACCGTAGTACCTTCCAATAACTTTAATAAAGCCTGTTGTACTCCTTCCCCACTAACATCTCTGGTAATAGAAGGATTGTCTCCTTTACGAGCAATTTTATCTATCTCATCGATAAAAACAATCCCATGTTGTGCTTTTTCTACATTATAATCAGCCGCTTGTAATAATCTGGTTAAGATACTTTCTACATCTTCTCCAACATAACCAGCTTCGGTTAATACCGTTGCATCTACAATGGCTAAAGGAACGTTTAACATCCTTGCAATGGTTTTTGCCATTAAGGTTTTACCGGTACCTGTAGCACCAACAATTATGATGTTACTTTTTTCTATTTCTACATCATCCTCTGTATTTAATTGTAATAACCTTTTGTAGTGATTATAAACGGCAACAGATAATATTTTCTTTGAATAATCTTGACCGATAATATATTCTTCTAGGAATTTTTTAATCACCCTAGGCTTTTTAAGCATGAGTTCTTCCGATAATCCATCATTATCGGTATGCAATGCTTCTTCGGAAACTATTCCGTGTGCTTGTTCGATACAACGATCACAAATATGAGCATCTAAACCTGCGATAAGTAAATTGGTTTCTGGCTTTTTACGACCACAAAACGAACATTCTAATTCTTCTTTTGACATAATCCTCTTCTTTCTTTATTTCTTCCTAAACGAAACTAACGTACTAAAATTTCATCTATCATTCCGTATTTCAAGGCTTTATCAGATTTCATCCAATAATCACGATCACTATCCTCGTATACTTTATCATAGCTTTGACCAGAATGTTTTGAAATTATCTCATATAATTCTTTTTTTAAGGTCAATATTTCTTTTACTGTTATTTCTAATTCACTTGCTTGTCCTTGTGCTCCTCCTAAAGGTTGGTGAATCATCACACGAGAATGTGTTAAACCACTTCGCTTTCCTTTGGCTCCAGCACAAAGCAATACCGCACCCATTGAGGCAGCCATTCCTGTACAAATAGTGGCTACATCTGGCTTGATAAATTGCATGGTATCGTAAATCCCTAATCCAGCATATACGCCTCCTCCAGGGGAATTGATATAAATCTGAATGTCTTTAGATGCATCTGTACTTTCTAAAAATAATAATTGTGCTTGTATAATATTGGCAATTTGATCATTAATTGCAGTTCCTAAAAATATGATGCGATCCATCATTAAACGTGAAAAAACATCCATTGCCACGACGTTCATTTGGCGTTCTTCTATAATATTAGGTGTAAAACCCATTGGGTTCATACTACTCACTATGGAATCGTAATACATACTATTGATTCCTTGATCTTTAATTGCAAATTTTTTAAACTCTTTTCCGTAGTTCATAAATATTCTTTTGTTTTATTAAAAAAGGCGTTAAATATCACTGTATTCAACGCCCTAAAGATAATAATTTTATTGCTAGATTCCGAACTTACTTCGACTGTGCTCAGTACAAGTGTTCAGATTGACAATTCTCAAGATTCTCGAAATAATTTCGAGAGTAGATCATAGATTAACTATGCGCTTCTTTCATGAATTTATCGTAGGTAATTTCTTTTGTCTTTAATTTTGCGTTTTCCTTAAAGAATTTCAATAATTTCTGACTGTTCAATTGTTCTGAAAGTCTTTTTACCTCTTCTTCATTAGACATGATACGAGCAGCAATAGTATCTAATTCTTCGTCTGAAGGATTAGCTTGACCATATTGCGCCATTTGCATTCTAATCATGTTTTTAGAATAGTCTTTCAATTCGTCAAAACTTACTTGAATTTTATGCTCGTTTCTAATCTTACCTTCAATAAGTTGGTAACGCAATCCTTTTTCACTTTTTTCGTATTCCGCTTTTGCTTCTTCTTCCGTCATTGGCTTTTCTCCAGAAAACTGAATCCAACGAGTTAAGAATTCACCTGGTAAGTCGAATTTTGTATTGGAAATTAAAGATTCCACCACTTCATCCATCAACTTTTGATCGCTTTGTTGCTCAAATTGCTTCTCAGCGTCTTCTTTAATTTTTCCTTTTAATTCCTCTTCAGTCTTTACTAAATCTTTTCCAAAAATCTTATCTAAAAAATCTTGGTTTACTTCAGCAAGTTCTCTTTGGTTTACTTCTTTAATTTTAAAAGTCACTTCGATATCCAACCCGTGAGCATCGTCATGTTCCACTCCTAAATGCGTTTGGTTTAAATGATCGTTTGTAAACAATCCTTTTGTTTTTAGAGTAACTATATCTCCAACTTTAGCACCAATAAGTTTTTTAAGTTGTGATTTTCCTTTTATATCTTCTGTAGAGAAAGTAGTGTCTTTATTAATTTCTTTTTCTTCTGAACTAAAGTACCCAGTAATTTCATCTCCTTCTCCAACTTCATTTTTCGAAATTAATTTTCCGTATTGTTTACGCATGTGCACCACTTGATCGTCGATCATTTTATCGTCTGCAACAATTTTATAATGTGGTAATGCTTTTTTTCCTTTTACATCTACTTCAAACTTTGGTGACATTCCCAATTCAAAGTCAAAAGTGAAATCTGAAGCATCCCAATCTATTTCAGTATCGTTTTTTGGAAGAGGATTACCAAGAACATCTAGCTTTTCTTCGGTTAAAAATTTATGCAATGAATCTTGAAGTAATTTGTTTACTTCTTCCACTAAAACAGCTTT
>CAJXYJ010000008.1 GCA_913063255.1 uncultured Flavobacteriales bacterium
TCAAGGTATGCCACTCTTAGAAAAAAAGAGAAAGTCACTGCACAATCTGTTGTTTTAATGGAAAATATTAAGAGTGTGAGTAAGTTGATTACTGTGGAAGCGGATTTTGCAGAAATATTCCATTATGAAACGGATAAACACAAGTTGCTAAATTTAATAATTGGAAAGAAAAAAGCGTTGTTATTAATAGATGCAAAAGCACATGTAGGCTTCGATTTAACTAAAATAAAATTAGAATCGAATGTTAATTCAAAAGTGATAAAGATTACTAATTTCCCTCAACCAGAATTGCTTTCTATAGAAACCGATTTTAAATATTACGATAAGAAAGAAGGTTGGTTAAATCCAATAACTTCATCTGATTTAACAGATATTAATAGGGAAGCAAAGCAACATATTATTGATAAAATACCAGAATCTGGAGTACTGAAAGAGGCTTCTGAAAAAGCTTTAGAAACGATTAAATTAATGGAAAAACTAGCCGAAACCATTAATTGGAAACTGGATTATTCTTCTTTAATATTGAATGCTCCTTCAACAAACCCAAAAATTAAAAAAGATGCAAACGCTTAGAAATTTATTTATTTTAGGCTTCATTTTTATATCGAACTCTATTTACTCGCAAGATTTTGAAAGGATAGATGCTACCATTTTATTATACCCCACACATTGTGATACACCAGAAGAACTTTCAAGATTTATAAGCCGAGATTTTACAACTGAAGAGGAAAAGGTACGTGCAATTTACAGTTGGATTATTCAGAATATTGCTTATGAACCTAATGAATACAAGAAATTTGATTATCGATTTAGCAATTATAGAGAACGGAATAAAAAAGAAGAAGTAACTAGAAATAAGATCATAAAACGAACTTTACAAAAAGGAATTGCAGTTTGCGAAGGATATGCTTTTTTGTTTGAAAGACTTTGTGAATTACAGGGAATAACAAATTATTTGGTACGGGGAAATACCAAAACCACAATGCAGGGTATTGGAGAAGAATTTAACGCAAATCATATGTGGAATATTGCGATTATCGACGGAAAAGCTTATTTGTTTGATCCTACTTGGGGTTCTGGAAAATACCAGCAAAAATTTATAAAAGAACCTAGTTATTTTTACTATAAAACCCCACCAGAACTCTTATTTAAAACACATTATCCAGGTATTTTTGAAGATGCATTAATTGTAGAGACTATTAGCAAACAAGAGTTTTCAGAAATGCCACTAATTATAGAAAGGAAACTACTCTTATCTGATATTGAAACCCCAAAAAAAGGAATAATATATACTGAGATGTATTTTGATGAGATTCAATTTTCAATTAAAAACACCAATCCAACATCTGTAAGTTATTCCTTTGGAACAGAAATTATTCTTGTTAAAAAATTGGATAAAACTAATGATAAGATTGAGTTTTCAGTACCTTTAGTTTTGGGAGTAAATACATTGATGATTTATTTTGATGACAAGCCAGCAATAGGGTATAAAATTATGTAGTATGAATATTGAAGAATTTAGAGATTATTGTTTGGTCAAAAAGGGAGTAACAGAATCATTTCCATTTGATGAGCAAACACTTGTTTTTAAAGTCATGGGTAAAATGTTTGCATTATCTGGTCTAGAACATCAACCTTCTAAAGCAAATTTAAAGTGTGATCCGGAACGCTCTATTGAACTTCGCGAAGAATACGATGGTCTTATTACTCCTGGATTTCATATGAGTAAATTGCATTGGAATACAGTCGAACTCGAAATGAACTTACCTCATGATATGTTATTGGAACTCATTGATCATTCTTATGATTTAGTAGTAAAAGGTTTGACAAAAAAACTGAAAGAAGAATTAAAAAACAGAGATTAAAAGACTTAAGAGTCTTAAAAGCAACTTCTTATAACTATATTTTTTGTATATTCGTAAGTGTAATATCACCTTTTATCTTTCTTAAGTTATCAACCTAATAACAAATTCAATAGAAAGAGCCCACAAATCTTATTAAGTGTTGCCTCAAATTTTAGAGAAGTATTTATTTATTAACCATTATACTAACTTTAAAATTTATTAGATCATGAAAACAACGAATCACTATTTTTTTGCAATAGCAACGCTTTTGCTATTCAACCTTTCTATTTTCGCTCAAGATGAAGCACCTGCCCGTCCAGAATATGTGGTAGTCACTACCATGCATTGGAATATGGATTATGAAGATTTCGATATGAAAGAGTGGATTGCAACAGAGAAGGAATATATGGATAAGGTAACTAAGAATAATGAACTAGTCATGGGAGCTTCTTTTTATACACATCGATATACACCTGATAATACGGAGATAATTTATGTACAAACCCATGCAAATTGGGAGGATATAGATAAAGCTGGGGATAGAAATGGAGAACTAGCAAAAGAGGCTTGGCCAGATGAAGATGCAAGAAATGCATTTTTTGATAAACGTAATATGTATTATGCAGATACACATTCCGATGAAATTTATGCTACCATGTCTGGAGCTAAATTGATGGGAGAAGCTCCTAAAGAAGATATGATTTTATATGTTCGCAAGAGTCATTTTGCTTTTCCAGAGGATGGAACTTTTGAGGAGTTTAAGGAATTGAGAGATGAACATTTAGAAAATGTATTTCATAAAAATGAATTAATAAAAGCCTATTATCCAAATTCTCATGCTTGGGGAGCAGATAGAACAGAATATGTGGAAGGTTTTATGGTAGATTCTATGGCAGATTTAGACGAAATGTTTAATAGAAATGGAGAATTAGCTAAGGAAGCTTGGCCAGATGAAGCTGCTCGTAAAGAAAGAGGAGAAAAAGCAGGTAAGTATTTTACTGGAGTTCATGGAGATTATATTTATACACTAGTTTCAGAATTAGTGAAATAAAAATTAATTATAATAAAAAAGGATGCCGATGCGCATCCTTTTTTTTATGGATAAAAGTCTTAGTTTAATTTTTTAAACCCAGATGGACTTAATTGTTTTATGGCTTTAAACTGCCTGTTAAAATTAGAGATGTTATTAAAACCGCTATGCTCTGAAATTTCAGAAATAGACATGTCCTTTTGAGTAACTAATAATTTACAAGCATGTTCAATTCGTAATTCATTTAAAAATCTAAAATACGTTTTATTGGTACGTTTTTTAAAATATTTGCAAAAAGCGTTTTTTGTCATGGTAGCTACTCCTGCAATATTGTCTAGAGAGATTTCTTTATCGAAATTAGTCATGGTATATTCAAATACATTTCGCATTCGTTTTCCTTCTATGTCATTGTATTTCCTTTCATTAACATAGGAAGATAAACTTTTATGACTTGCCTTTGAAGCTATTTTAAGAAGCTCCATTAATATAATAAATCGTTCAAGTTCTGTGGCATCATTTAGTTTCAAAAACAGATTTGCAATTATTTTTTTCAAAGAAGATATTTTAAACCCATGGTTTGCTCTTTTAAAAAATAACCGAAGTTCCCTTAATTCCTCCAATTCAAAAAAGTGTTTCCCAAAAGATGTTTTAGTAAAAAATAAGCTTAACATATGAGAGGATTCCCCTGTATTCACATCACTTTTAAACACGTGTGGCACATAACTTCCAAATACCAAAACATCTCCTTTTTTGTAATAATTTATTTTGTCACCAACGATAAGAGTACCCTCGCCTTCAAGAATTAGGCTTATTTGTATTTCTTCATGTTGATGTAATTTATCGTAGAAAAAGGTGTCCAAATCTTCTTGAAAAACAAGGGCTACACCTTCAGGTTTTGGGATTTTAAAAGGGAGAACTTTCATAGTTACTTAAAAAAACAAAGTACGTAAATAATAATCAAAAAAACAGTAATAGTTAAATATAATGATAATATAGTATCAATATCGGATTAAAAACCATTATAAAACGAATCCTATTGCTAGTATTTTTACACTGTTAAAAATAATATCTTATGAGTATAGAATGGAAAGGCGTAATGCCAGCAGTAACTACAAAATTTACAAAAGACGACCAACTAGATTTGCAAATGTTTGAAACAAATGTAAATGCACAATTAGATGCAGGCGTTCATGGAATTGTTCTAGGAGGAACATTAGGGGAAGCAAGTACCTTAACAGATCTTGAAAAAAGAACCTTAACACAAACCACTGTCGATATTGTTAAAGGTAAAGTGCCAGTTTTAATCAATATTGCAGAGCAAACTACTAAAGGAGCAATAGAGGCAGCTCAAAAAGCAGAAGCCGATGGTGCAAAAGGATTAATGATGTTGCCACCTATGCGTTATAGTGCAGGAGACCGTGAAGTGGTGGAATATTTTAAAGCAGTAGCTACCAATAGTAGTCTCCCAATTATGGTATACAATAACCCTGTAGATTATAAAACGGAAGTGACCTTAGATATGTTTGACGAGTTGCTGAAATGCGAAACAATTCAAGCTGTTAAAGAATCTACAAGAGATATATCTAATGTAACACGTATTAAAAATCGTTTCGGAAATCGTTTAAAAATAATGACTGGAGTGGATACCTTGGCTTTAGAAAGTTTATTGATGGGTGCCAATGGATGGGTAGCTGGATTGGTTTGTGCATTTCCGAAGGAAACTGTTGCAATATATGAACTTCAAAAAGCTGGAAGAATAAAAGAAGCTTTAGAAATTTACAGATGGTTTTTACCTTTGTTAGAGTTAGATATAAACTCTAAATTAGTACAAAATATCAAATTGGCAGAAGTAGCCACTGGAATTGGAACTGAAAATGTTCGTGCTCCTCGTTTACCTTTAATTGGAGCCGAAAGAGCCAATGTTTTAAATATAATTGAAGAGGGATTAAAAAATAGACCTCAATTACCTGATTATAAAAATTTATAATGTTAGAAATTAGACCCACTTGCGAGAATTGTAATAAGAATTTACCTTACAATTCTACTGAAGCAATGATCTGTACATTTGAATGTACTTATTGCCGTGATTGTGTCGATACAATATTAAAAAAAGTCTGCCCTAATTGTGGTGGAGGATTTACTCAAAGGCCAATTAGGCCAAAAGAATTATTAGAAAAATATCCAGTGTCTAAACATATTGTTTTTAAACCAGTGGATGTTATTAAACACAACAATTTAATAAAAAACAAAAAATGATTACAGGTGAAAATCATATAGGAAATCAACGTTCCGCAATTGGAGATAAAACGTATAAAACCATCAACCCAAAACTTAATATTGAGAATGAACAAGTTTTTACGGAAGCGACTTCAGAAGAAATTAATCAAGCTGTTGAATTAGCTTCTGAAGCTTTTAAATCTTTTAGTAAAAAATCTGGACAAGAAAAAGCAATATTTTTACGAACTATAGGTGATGAAATTTTAGCACAGGGTGACGATTTAATTGCGATGTATCAATCTGAAACTGGACTGCCGGAAGGAAGAGCTAAAGGAGAAAGAGGAAGAACAATTGGACAATTAACAAGTTTTGCAGCAATGTTGGAAGAAGGTTCTTGGCTAGATGCAACCATAGACACTGCTGATTTGGATAGAGCTCCAATACCAAAACAAGATATTAGAAAGATGATGGTGCCTTTAGGACCTGTAGTAGTATTTGGAGCAAGTAATTTCCCTTTTGCATATTCAACTGCTGGTGGAGATACAGCTTCTGCTTTAGCTGCAGGATGTCCTGTGATTTGTAAATCACATCCTATGCATGCAGGTACTAGTGAAATGGTTTCTGAAGCAATTATAAGAGCTGCTCAAAAAACGAATATGCCAAATGGTGTATTCTCTAACTTAAATAGTTCTGGAATAGAAGTAGGAATAGAATTAGTTACCCATCCTGGGGTAAAAGCTGTAGGCTTTACGGGAAGTATTAAAGGAGGAAGAGCTTTATATGATATCGCTGCTCAAAGAGATGAACCGATACCAGTTTTTGCTGAAATGGGATCTGTAAATCCAGTAGTTTTATTACCGAATGCGGCAGAAAATAGAGGAGAAGCATTGGCAAAAACTTATGCAGGATCTATTACTTTGGGAACAGGTCAGTTTTGTACCAAACCAGGATTAATTCTTGGTATAAAAAGCGACTCCTTAACAAGTTTTATTAATACACTTTCTTCGGAAATTGTAAAAATTGAACCCTCTTGTATGTTGCACCCTCATATTATTGGGAACTATGAAAAAAATAAACAAACGGCTTTACAGCAAGATGGATTAACGGTTCATGCGGATTATCAAAATGAAGTAGCTGCTAATCACGCAAGACAGGCTATTGTTACTGTGGAAGGAACAACATTTTTAAATAATACTACTTTACATCAAGAAGTATTTGGGCCATTTTCTATGGTAGTGGAATGTGAAGATGAAAAGGAATTAGAAGTGGTAATTCGTCAATTAGAGGGACAATTAACTGGAACCATTTTGGGAGAAAATGAAGAATTACAAAATTATACCGCTGTTGTAGATGCCTTACAGAATAGAGTTGGTAGAATTATATTTAACGGAGTGCCTACAGGCGTTGAGGTTTGTCCTGCAATGTTGCACGGTGGACCTTATCCTTCTTCAACAGACAGTCGTTTTACAGCGGTAGGAATTCATGCGGTAAACAGATGGGTTCGACCATTTAGTTTTCAAAATTGGCCAAATGAATTGCTTCCAAATGAGTTAAAAGATGAAAATCCTTTAGGAATTACAAGATTCGTTAATGGTCAAAATTCAAAAGAAAAAATCTAATTAAATATGAAAATCTTCAGAAGCATTACTTTATCGTTTTTTCTAATATTCTTAAGCTGTTCCAAAGACAATAAAGTTAATGATTCAGAATTATTAAGTGCTATAATTTTAGAAATTGAAGAAAGGGAAAGTTATGATGAAGATGCATACCCTTTAGGTTTATTTTCGAAGGAATACTTTAAAAACGAAGCCGAATATGCAAAGGAACAATTAGTAAAATTAAATAAAATAGACTCCGTTTCTTTATCTGAAACGGAGTCTATTTCTTTAGAACTATTAAAATTTCAATTACAGGATACAATAGATTATTTTGAATTTGAAAGGTATTTGAATCCTTTATTATCTGATTCTGGGTTTCATAACAATTTTTCCTTTTTGGTTCGGCCCTTTCAAAATTATGAGCAGGTAAAAGACTATTTAACAAATCTGAATACGATCCCGGATAGAGTAAATCAATTCTTGCCATTATTAAGAGAAGGCATAGAAAAAGGGGTGTCGCAACCAAGAGTGATCTTTAATGGATATGAATCTAGTTATAACGATTATATCGTTGAAGATTACGAAGAAAGTTATTTTTTTAAGCCTTTTAATAAGCTTCCAAGTACCTTAACTACCTCTCAAAAAGATTCAGTTTTAGTTGCTGCTAAAGAAGCAATCACCAATAATGTAATTCCTCAATATAAAGTAGTAAAAGCTTTTTTTGAAGATGAATATTATACAAAAACAAGAACATCCATTGGAGTATCAGAAACACCTAACGGTAAAGCTTATTATCAGAACAGAATAAATTATTATACTACGAGTACACAGTATTCAGCAGATGACATTCATAGTTTAGGTTTAAAAGAAGTGGCTCGAATTAAAGGGGAAATGAAAAAAATTATTTTGGACTTAAACTATCAAGGTAGTTTTTCAGATTTCCTGCAATTTCTAAGAACCGATCCTCAATTCTATGCTAACTCTCCAGAACAATTATTAATGATTGCTAGAGATATGGCAAAAAGGGCTGATGAGCAATTGCCAAGATTCTTTAAAACTCTACCTAGAAAACCCTATGGAGTTGCAGCGGTACCCGATGCAATTGCCCCAAAATATACCACAGGCAGATATGTAGGTACAGAAAAAAATAGCACCGATCCAGGATATTATTGGGTCAACACCTATGATTTACCAAGTAGGCCTCTTTATGTATTGCCTTCTTTAACAGTTCATGAAGCAGTACCAGGACATCATTTACAAAGTTCTCTAAATTTAGAAATGGGAGATAGTATTCCTCAATTTAGGAAAGACACTTATTTATCTGCATACGGAGAAGGGTGGGGTTTGTATTGTGAATTTCTTGCGGAAGAAATGGGAATGTACACCACCCCCTATGAACAATTTGGAAAATTAACCTACGAAATGTGGCGGGCATGTAGATTAGTAGTAGATACAGGAATCCATGCAAAAGGATGGACAAGGGATCAAGTTGTAAACTATATGGCTGAGAACACGGCACTTTCCATGCATGAAATCAATACAGAAACTGATAGATACATCTCTTGGCCAGGTCAAGCTTTATCCTATAAAATAGGGGAGATTAAAATTAGAGAATTACGTAAAAAAGCAGAATTGGAATTAGGAAGTTCTTTTGATATCCGTGAGTTTCATGAAGTTGTTTTAGAACAAGGAACTGTAACACTTTCCATTTTAGAAAATAGAGTCCATAATTATATTGAAAAAAATAAAAATGAGTAAATCCATTTATAAATGCATTGATGCACATACTTGTGGGAATCCCGTTAGAGTTGTGACTACAGGTCGCCCAGATCTTTTGGGAGATTCAATGAGTGAGAAAAGGCAGCATTTTTTAAAAGAATACGATTGGATTCGGAAAGGGTTAATGTATGAACCTAGGGGGCATGACATGATGAGTGGGAGCTTCTTTTTTGAACCACAATTCCCAGAAAATGACTTTGGAATTCTGTTTATTGAAACTTCTGGTTGTTTGCCTATGTGTGGACATGGAACCATTGGAGCGATTACAATAGCTATCGAAGAAGAGATAATAATACCAATTACTCATGGGAAAGTTAGAATGGAAACTCCTGCAGGATTAGTAGAAATAGAGTACCAACAAACCAATGGTAAAGTAGAATGGGTAAAACTAAAAAACGTGAAATCCTTTTTAGCTGCTGAAAACCTAACAGTAGAATGCCCTGAATTAGGAGAAATTTCTTTCGATGTTTCTTATGGAGGAAATTATTACGCTATTGTAGATCCACAGAAAAATTTTAGTGGAGTACAAGATTTTACTGCTGGCAAATTAATTCAGTATTCCCAAATTGTAAGAAAGCGTATTAACGAAAAGTATCCGAATATGTTTGTCCATCCAAAGGATGAAACTATTAGAGATGTAAGTCATATGCAATGGACAGGAGATCCTATTGACTCAAATTCTTCTGGACGTAATGCGGTATTTTATGGAGACAAAGCTATCGATAGAAGCCCTTGTGGTACTGGAACTTCAGCAAGAATGGCGCAATTATATGCCAAAGGAAAACTTACCAAAGGAGAGGAGTTTATTCATGAAAGTTATATAGGTTCCACTTTTACAGGAAGAATAGAAGAAGAAACCGAAATGGATGGTGAAAAAGCGATAATTCCTAGCATACAAGGATGGGCAAAAATATATGGCTATAATACTATTTTAATTGATGATGATGACGATCCTTATGCACATGGATTTCAAGTGATTTGATTTTTTGAATCAAATCATCCCGAACTCGTTTCGGGATCTCATATAACAAATAAATAATTATGTTTTGAATAAAATTCAGAATAAAAAAAATGAGTAAAGAAGTTATCATTATTGGAGGTGGAATTATTGGCTTGTGCTCTGCATATTACCTTCAGAAAGAGGGACATCAGGTAACAGTTATCGATAAAGGGGATATGTCCTCTGGAGCTTCCTTTGTAAATGCGGGATATATTACACCTAGTCACATTATTCCTTTAGCAGCTCCAGGTATGATCACCAAAGGAATTAAATGGATGCTTAATCCATCGAGCCCCTTTTATATAAAGCCACGTTTGGACAAATATTTTTTGCAATGGTCCTTAAATTTTAAAAAATCTGCTACTGCTTCAAAAGTTGAAAAAGCCATTCCTGTGATTAAGGATATCAATATATTAGGCCGTGAGTTATATAAAGAAATTAAGTCTTCTGGAGATATTAATTTTCATTATGAAAGAAAAGGACTTTTAATGCTTTACAAAACGGATAAAGCGGGCGAAGAAGAATGGGAAGTTGGTCAACGAGCCATTAAAGAAGGCTTAAATGTAAAAAATATTACTGCTGAAGAAGTTAGAAAAATGGAGCCAAATGCAAATATAGATTGCAAAGGAGCTGTTTATTTCGATTCCGATGCTCATATGACTCCCAAAGAGTTTATGACAGAAATGTTATCCTATTTAAAAGCGAAAGGAGTTACAATTTATAAAAATGAGACCGTTCAAGACTTACTAGTTTCTGGAAGTAAAATTCAGGAAGTGGTAACTTCGAATAGAACCTTAAAAACAGATGAAGTTATTCTAGCTGCAGGTTCATGGAGTCCCTTAATCACTAAAAAATTAGGAATTAAAATTCCAATCCAAGCTGGAAAAGGCTATCGTATTAATGTGGAAAGAGAAACAGGGATTACGATACCTGCTATTTTAGTTGAAGCCAAAGTTGCGGTAACCCCAATGAATGGATTTACACGTTTTGCAGGAACAATGGAAATAGCTGGTATTAACAATAATATCAACCCAGTTAGAGTAAATGCCATTAGTAAAGCTGCTTCCGATTATTATAAGGATGTTGAAATAAATTCCAAAGAAATTGGAGATGCTGCTTGCGGATTACGTCCCTGTACGCCTGATGGTTTGCCTTATATTGGAAGAGTAAATCAGTATAAAAACCTCACGATTGCAACTGGACATGCTATGATGGGTTGGAGTTGTGGACCTTCAACAGGTAAATTGGTTTCTGAAATTATTTCAGACAAAAAAACTTCCTTAAATTTAGATCCTTTTCATCCCGATAGAACCTTTTAATATGCGTTATACTACTATTCCAAATTCCTTATTTGTAAAAAATAGAAAGAATTTTGTTTCAGAAATGAAAGAAAATACGATTGCTATTCTAACCTCTAATGATGTAAAACATAATAATGCAGACGACGTCATGTCGTTTACACAAAACAATGACCTTTTTTATCTCTCAGGAATTGATCAAGAAGAATCTATATTAGTATTATATCCAGATGCCTATAAAGAAGATAATAGGGAAATACTATTCATAAAAGAAACGAATGAAACCATAAAAATTTGGGATGGAGAAAAACTAACAAAAGAACAAGCTTCTAAAGTATCAGGAATAGCAAGAGTAGAATGGATTCAGGATTTTGAAATGATTTTACAATACATGGCTTTTGAAGCAGATGGATTTTATTTAGGACATAATGAGCATTTGAAAAGAGTTACAAAAGACCAGGAAACTCAGCAAGATAGAATGATAAAATGGTGTAAAGAAAAATATCCTTTACACGAATATTATAGAGCAGCAAAAATTACTAGAACCTTACGCCCAATTAAATCGGATGAAGAAATTGAATTGATGCAAAAAGCTGCGAATATAAGTGTAAAAGGGTTTCATAGAGCCCTAAATGCAGTACAACCTAAAGCGATGGAATATGAAATTGAAGCAGAATTAATCTATACATTAACAAAAAATGGAGCGACTAGGCATGCTTTTAAACCCATAGTAGCATCTGGTAAAAATGCCTGTGCCTTGCATTATAATACTAACGATGCAGAATGTAAGGATGGCGATATGATTCTTCTCGATTTTGGGGTTTGTTATGCCAATTACAATAGTGATACTACGCGATGTTTTCCTGTAAATGGGAAGTTTTCTGAACGGCAAAAAGAAGTCTACACCTCTGTTTTGCATTGTTTAAAAGAAGGGGCTAAATTATTAAAACCAGGGGTTGTTTCTTCGGAATATGAAACTCAAATGGCATTATTAATAGAAATTGAATTAATAAAATTAGGCTTGTTAAATACGGATGAGGTTGCAAAACAAGATCCAAAGAAACCGTTGTATAAAAAATATTTTATGCACGGAACCGCCCATCACATAGGTTTAGATGTTCATGATGTAGGCTTGTATTCTCGACCTTTTGAGGCTAGAATGGTGCTAACCTGCGAGCCAGGAATTTACATTCCAGAAGAAGGGATTGGATGTCGTTTAGAAAACGTTTATCTACTTACAGAAGATGGTAATATCAACTTAACAAAAGCAATGCCTATTGAAATAGAAGATATTGAAGCCCTTATGAAAAAGGATTAATTTATTTTTTTAACCAACCATCAATTATCGAGTACATCTCTTTTTGTTCCTCGTTATTAAAACTTTTTATTCTTGTAGTATGACTACCTTTCGATTTTACAAACTTGTACATCTCTCGTTGCTCGGCAGTAGCACTTAAGTCAACTGCAGTAGCACTCCAAGCATCGTATTCTCCATAAATAAACATTATTTTTTCTGCTGAATTATCTAGATAGGATTTAATCTCTTGCATTGGTTTTAGATCGTATTCTTTTGAAATTCCTTCTGGAAATGCCCATTCAAACTTATATACTTCTTCTGTATTTAAATATTGTTTAAATGGAGCCGTTTCATAACCATAAATACCTTGTTGGGTTAAAGCTGCCCAAAAATAAGGTTGTAAGTCATCCACAGATTTAGTTTCAAAAAAGCCATAACCTACTACATTAATAAGATGCTTATAAATTTCTTGAGGTGTAGCATTTTTAGATGGAATATCTTCCGTTTTATTACCCCATTGCCAAAAAGCAAAAGAATATTCTAAGATGGTATAATCGATGGCTTTTTCTTCTCCAAACTCCCAAGACATATGATGTTCCTTAGCAGTGTCTTTTAATATTTCTAATAGACTTGCTCTGTTTTCAAAACATAAATTTTGAAACTGTTTTATTTTTTCTCGTTCTTCTTTTGTTCCTACATTTTCTAGAAATTCATAGACTCTAGGGTCTTCTCTTTGATAGTTTAATGGTCCTACATAACAAACAGAGGCATCCACATTATCTGGAAAAAAATTACGGTGTGCCATCGTTGTTTGACAACCTTTAGAAATTCCGGTAGTGATAAATTTAGAATTTGGATAAATCGCATTACGAATCGCATCTATGATGATCACTTGATCTTTTGCTGCATTTTCAATCGTTAATGTATTCCAGTCAATTTCTTCTGGTTTTGAATTATTGAAATAACGGTGTTCTATGGTAAGCTGATTGGCTTCATAGTGATTGGCTAATTCTCCGGCTTTTTCAGAATAAATACTATAACCTTGTAATTCAACAAAAACTGGCTTTTGAGGATTTTCATATCCTAGGAAAACACGTTGTTTGAAAGTTCCTTTACTTAGATCTTCATGGTCTATAGGTTGTTCGAACCAAATCTCATAATTGTTGTCGAAATGACTCACAGAGGCTCTTTTTTCAATACTAATAACAGCTTCCATAGAAGCTAGTTTTTCAAAAATAGAAGTATCAGTTTCAATTGAAACAGAAGTGCTTGCTTTAGAAGTAATAGCTTTTTGTGCAATACTGAAGTTAATAGAGAAAACTATTGCAATAAATAGACAAATGGATTTAATCAGTTTCATAATTTTAGATTTCTTATTTTATTAATAAAAGTTAACAGGACATATCGGCAACGATTTTCCATTCGCCATCTATTTTCTTAAAGATGATTATAAAGACTCCATTAGCATCGCCAACTCTCCTTTTTAAATGATATTCCCCCATTACCCAATAACTTCCTTCATCAATTTTTGAGATGTCGTTAATTGTAAAATTTAAGGTTCCAGAATGTTCTTTTGTTGGATATCCCTTTTTATAATTGTCTAATGTTTGTTGCCAACCTTTGGTTAGTCCACTACTCCCATAAAATTTTAAAGAGTCACTTTTCCAATAGCCTTGCATAAATCCTTCTAAGTCATTATTAGACCATGCTTTTTCTTGCAAGTCCATTACCGATAATATTGCTGCTTTATCTTCTTTTTCTGAAGACTGAGAATTTCCTATTGCAAAGGAAATTAAACAAAATACAAGTATGATTTTTTTCATGAATTACAATTTTGATAAATATAATATTTCTTAAGCAAAATAAATATAGATTGCAATTACGATTAAGCAAATAGCAATACCTACACTTTTTAAATGTTTCCAAGGTGTAATATCCACTTGTTTGGTATAAGTAAGTGAAAAAGCTTCTTTACGTGGATAAAACTTCCCAATAAGTAGCATAATTAATACATTCACTACAAATAATAATGCCATCACGTGTAAAAAATGAGGGTAGTTTTCTTCACCAACGACAAATGGTTTTAAAACAAACTGACTTATACTATACAATACTGTTCCTGAGATTATAGCAATTTTTGCTGCTATTGCAGGTACATATTTTGTTAAATAACCAACAATTATTATCGTTAAAATAGGAATGCTATAACAACCATTAACTTCTTGTAAATAGCCAAATAAGCCATCTGGAGCTTTTGCAATTAATGGAGCGATACACATCGAAATTATTGCGAGAATAATACCGAAACGTTTTCCAGCGTTTACAGTTTCTTTTTCAGTTGCATTGGTTTTAAAATGACTTTTGTAAATATCCACACCAAATAAAGTTACAGAACTATTTAAGGCAGAATTAAAGGAACTTAATATCGCACCAAATAAAACTGCAGCAAAAAACCCAACCAAAGCGGTAGGTAATACTTTTGAAACTAACATCGGATAAGCTTCGTCTGGATTTTCAATTTGATTCCCAAACATATGGAAGGCTATTACACCTGGCAATACTACAATTAAGGGACCAAGAATTTTTATGAAAGAGGCTAATAATAATCCTTTTTGTCCTTCTTTTAAATTTTTTGCTCCTAAGGCTCGTTGTATAATAGCTTGATTGGTTCCCCAATAAAATAATTGAACCAACATCATTCCAGTGAAAATTGTAGCAAAAGGGATGGACGATTCTGGACCTCCCATCGATTTAAATTTTTCTGGGTTACTCGTAATTAATGTAGAAAATCCTTCAGAAATACTTCCGTCTCCAATAGCCATTAATCCAAATATTGGAATTAACATTCCTCCAATTAATAAACCTACTGCATTAATCGTATCTGAAACAGCAACTGCTTTTAATCCTCCTAAAATGGCATATAAAGAACCGATAATTCCAATAGACCAAACGGTAATCCATAAAGCAGTTGTTTTTGAAACCCCTAGTAGCGTTGGAATTTCAAACATATTACTAATTGCCAATGCCCCTGAATACAATACAATGGGCAATAATACAATCGCATAGCCACTTAAAAATAAAGCCGAAGTAATAGATTTAGTGGTTTTGTCATAACGGTTTTCTAAAAATTGAGGGATGGTGGTAATTCCGCCTTTTAAATAACGAGGTAATAAAAACACCGCTGTTACTACCATTGCAATTGCTGCTAATGTTTCCCATGCCATTACTAAAATTCCATCTTTAAAAGCAGCGCCATTTAACCCCACGATTTGTTCTGTAGAGAGGTTGGTTAATAATAAAGATCCAGCAATAACAACCCCTGTTAAACTTCTACCTCCTAAAAAGTAGC
This sequence comes from uncultured Flavobacteriales bacterium, assembly GCA_913063255.1. Taxonomy (GTDB): domain Bacteria; phylum Bacteroidota; class Bacteroidia; order Flavobacteriales; family Flavobacteriaceae; genus Marifrigoribacter. The sequence continues at coordinate 15,413 of CAJXYJ010000008.1, forward strand.
CGTCTGCAGAAGCTTCATTCGTTTTTCTACTTTTTAAATAGGAAATAATTCCGACGAGTAATGTGAATCCAATAAAAGCTAAAATTTGCATAGGTTACTTTTTAGATGGTTGTATTGTAAATGAATATTTGTAATATTTTGAAGGAATGGAATATTCTTCGTGAACTAATCTGCCCCAAGAAGTGTCGCCTCCAAGGCCCATTTGTTTATAGTCGATATTCCATTGTACAGTTTCACCAATTTTAATATCTGCTCCATGTTTTTTGGTGACAGGTACCAATCCTGAAGCAGATTCTCCAGCATCCTTACTATTAAAGTCTATTTCGCTCATTGAGAAAGGCCAAACACTTGCGTTTAATAATTCATTAGAATTCACTAATAATTTTATGTCTTTTGAACTGATTTCCATCCAACGAACATCTGTTTTATTTCCAGTTTCTTGGGGTCTTGAATATCTATGAAACTGATCAATAATTTTCCCGGAATACTCCCCAATTTTTTGACCTGTTTTCCGATCCCAATAACTTTCTTCTGGTCCTTTTCCATACCATGAGACGTCAGTATATGTATCTGAAACTGTTAAGTACATTCCTATTCTTGGAATATTAGGTAAGTCTTTTTGATTGGGTGCAAAGGAATAATCCACTTTTAAGCTTCCATTATTATGTAAATTATAAATAACAATTACCGAAGCTTCCTTGTTTTGGAGTTCATAAGAAACTGTAAAAGATATTTCCGAATTATTTTTAATAGGTTTTTTCACCAAAGTAGCTTTATAATTATAGGTAGCCTCTTGCCAAACCTTGGCCCATTTATCCATTCCATTTCCTAAGTCGTTATCCGTTGGTGGTCGCCAAAAATTAGGACGAATGGCTTGGCTGGTGATTTCTTTTCCTTCAAAAAGCCAAGATGTAATCTCTCCGGTTTTGGAATCGATTTTAAATTCAACACTTTTATTTTTAATAAGAACCTCTTGAGGGGAATTAGTAATGATTAATTCACTGGTATGATTTTCATCTCCAATAATAGAGATAGGATTATTTAATACAAATTGATCCCAAGCAATTTCATATCCTTTTGGAATCAATTCAGTAGCCGTTTTTTGAAGTAGACTTATTTCTAAAATATATTCACTTTCAGGAATGAAAAATTCTGGAATTTCAGAAATCACTAATTCTAAAGAAGATTGAGGAGACACATTTAAATTAATATTGCTTTTTTCAAATGCGACAAGTCCATCCATTAATACCCGAACGTGTACTATCTTATTTGATAAATCTGTAAAGAAGTTTTTATTTTTAACTTTTATAGTTTGACCTCCTAAAAAAGAAAATTGTACAGGCTCATATACTTTTTTTACTTCAGACAAATGTGGGTGTGGATTCCGATAAGGATCCACCAATCCATTATTTAAAAAGTTTCCATCGGTTGGTAAATCTGGATGATAATCATGTCCATAAGCTAAATAGGGATTTCCATTTTCATCTTTATATTCTAAGCTTTGGTCTACCCAATCCCAAATATAGCCTCCTTGAAGGTTGGAATAAGTTTCTATGATATCCCAATAATCTTGAAGATTCCCTACAGAATTTCCCATCGCATGACAATATTCTATCATAATAGATGGCTTGTCGGAATCCGATTTTCCATGGTTAATTAAATATTCAGGTTTTGGGTACATAGGGCAATACACATCGGTATAATCTTCTTTTCCTGCAGGTTCGTATTGTACAATTCTGTTGTCGTCTTGTTCTTTTAACCATTGGTAGGTTGTTCGGAAAATTTCTCCTTCACCGGCTTCATTCCCTAAAGACCAAGAATAAATGGAAGCGTGATTTCTATCTCGATAATACATACGCTTGGTACGCATCATATGAGCAGGTAACCAACTTAATTCATTTCCAATTTGAGTTTCTTCATCGATCGCTAAGGGATGACTTTCAATATTAGCTTCGTCGATGACATACAATCCGTATTGGTCGCATAAATCTAACCAATAGGGGTCGTTAGGATAATGAGAAGAACGTACTGCATTGATGTTATTTTGCTTCATTAATTTAATATCCTTCTCCATAGATTCTTTGGAAACTACATGACCAGTAAAAGGGTCGGTTTCATGTCGATCCACACCTTTAAAATAGATGGCTTGTCCATTAATTAATACCTGAGCGTTTTTAATTTCTACGCTTTTAAAACCGATATTTCTTTTGATGAATTGATTATCATCCATACTAACGGAAAGGGCATATAAATTTGGAATTTCAGCAGACCAAGTTTTTACATTTTTTAGTGTGTCTATAACATTAAAATTAGAAGTAGTATTTGCTGGAATTGTAAATCTTTTCAATACAATAATAAGCGGTCGATATTCATCAAACACTTGAACTGATATATCTTTTGTCACCTCTTTTTCTGTTTCATTAGTCACGGTAATTATTCCATTAAATATCCCGTCTTGATACGTATCATCCAAAGTAGTATTTGCATGATAATCTGAAATAAATACTTTAGGTCGAGTATATAAATATACATCACGCTCTATACCGCTCATTCGCAACATATCCTGACTTTCTAAATAACTAGCATCGGACCAACGGAACATTTGTAGCGCAATTAGATTTTCACCCTCTTGTACGTAGTCCGTTATATTGAATTCGGCAGGTGTTTTACTTCCTTGTGAATAGCCAACATATTCTCCATTTATATATACATACATTGCCGATTTAGCACCTGCAAAATGGAGGATGATGTCTTCTGATAAAAATTCTTTGGTTAAGTTGATTATTTTCCGATAAGTCCCAACTGGATTATAATCGATTGGTGCATCAGGCCATTTGGTAGTAAAAGGATAGCGCTCGTCCAGATAAATAGGATGCCCAAAACCTTCCACTTCCCAATTGGAAGGTACTGGAATGGTGGCCCAATCTGAATCATCATACTCTATGTTTTGAAAAGTAGTTGGTCTTTGCTTGGGATCTTTTACCCAATGGAAATTCCAATCTCCGTTTAAACTTATAAACCTTTTTGAATTTTCTTTTTCTGAAATAGCATCTGATTCAAAATTGAAAAAGGAAGCTCTTGGTGCTAATTTATGCTCTTCAAATATTTCATGATTATAATGAAAGGTTTGTTCCGCAATACTAGGTAAGGGTTCTTGTTTGCATCCTATAAAAGAGAGGACAACTATTAATAATAATATAAGTCTGTTCATATTTAAGCTATTCATAGTATTATAGGGTCTTCATGAAATCTTCAGCAAATATTTTCCGCAAATAAAATAAAAGCTCTTTTGCATTTTCTTTTGTAAAAACAATAGGAGGTTTAATTTTTAAAACATTATGATCTGGACCATCGGTACTCATTAATATACCGTGATCTTTCATTCGGTTTGCTAGATAATCGGTTTGGGCTGCTAATGGATTTAATTTGGGGTCCACTAATTCAATTCCAAGAAATAATCCTTGACCTCTAACTTCTCCAATAACTGGAAATTCCTTAGCTAGGGTTTTCAACTCTTTTTTTAAAAACTCACCAACAAGCAAAGCATTTTCTTGTAATTTATCGCGCTTTACAGTTCGTATTACTTCAGTAGCAATCGCACAAGAAACAGGATTTCCGCCAAAGGTGTTAAAGTATTCCATTCCGTTGGCAAATTTATCCGCAACCTCCTGTGTGCAAGCAACAGCAGCTATAGGATGTCCATTTCCTAAAGGTTTTCCTATGGTTACTATATCAGGAATAACATCATGCAATTGAAAACCCCAAAAAGTTTTTCCCATCCTTCCACAACCAGTTTGTACTTCATCTGAAATGCAAATTCCTCCAGCTTCTCGAACTAACTGATAAGCTTGGCTTAAAAATCCTTCAGGCAGTTCAATTTGACCGCCACAACTAATAATGGGTTCTATAATAAATGCTCCTACATTTCTTCCTTTTCTCTGAATAGTTTCAATTTGCTTTTGAACTTCCTTTGCATAATCTTCCGCAGTATGATCTCCTCTGTATTTTCCTCTAAAAGCATCTGGTAAAGGGAAAATATGAGTGTGTTCTGGTGCTCCTTTTCCTCCTTTGCCATCAAATTTATAAGAGGATATATCGATACACATATTTGAATTTCCGTGATAGCCAATTTCCGAAGCAATTATATCTTTTTCATTGGTAACTGCTTTTACCATACGTATTGCCAGTTCATTGGCTTCACTTCCTGAATTCACAAAATGCAATACATTTAATTCTGTAGGTAAAGTTTCAATTAATTCCTTTGCTAGGGCATTGATGTTTTTATGTAAATAGCGAGAATTGGTATTGATGAGCGCCATTTGCTCTTGCCCTGCTTTTACAACTTGATAATTCTCATGACCTACGTGAGCTACATTATTTACGGTGTCTAAATATTTTCTTCCGAAGGAATCCAATAAATACTGACCCGCCCCACGAACCATTTCAATAGGAACTTTATATTGTAAACTTAAACTTTTACCTAAATGTTTTTTACGATAATTAATGAGCTCTTTTTGATTTGTATTTTCTTTTTTCTGAAGCGCCTCAGAATTGAATAATAAATTAGGATCTGGACAGATACTTTTCCAAACTTCGATTTCTGAATAATACGCAACTCCTGGATAATCTACTTTATAATCTAGGAGGGATAATATCACTTGGAAATGAAGATGAGGTGGCCAATTTCCGTTTTCTGGATAATTGCCAAGTGCTCCAATTTTAGATCCTTTTTTCAAGATATCTCCTACCTTGTTTTTAGTAGCACTTTCAACACTTAAATGTCCATAAAGTGTATAAAAAGTAACCGTTTCGGTTTGATGTTTTAAAATTACTAAACCTCCGTATTCTTTGTCTCCAGCATCATTAATAGCAATTATAACTTCACCTTCTAAAATTGTATGAACTGGTGTTTTTGAAGACAACCAATAATCAATTCCTAAATGAATACTCCTGCTTTCTCTTCCGTGATTACCAATTCGGTCATAGGCTGAAGAAGTATAAACGGATCTTGGTTCTAAATATCCACCAGCGATTATTTTAGTGGGGACTTCTTTTTGAAGTTGGTCAATTTTAAACTGAAATCCTTCCAAATTGCTATACTCTTCTTGATGCCCCATCCAAGTGCTTGAAACACTTAAATCTATGGGATGTACATCATTTATATTAATGGAAGGGAATAATTCTGAAAGTTGAAATTTATTTTCAGATGCCCATTGGTCAAACAATTTTTCATTTGGTTGTGGGGAATAACCGCAAACTTCTCTAAAACTATAATGTGCAAAATCTGGAGAGACCTGATACCATCTTTTTAATACTTCCCATGCTGGTTTTTCACTAATCCATAAATATTCATTGTCTGGCTCCTCAATTTTACTCATTGCCGCTCTAGTAACAATAATTACTAATCGCATAGCAATGGCATTGTATAAATGTTCCAATTCTACTTCCTCTAGGGGGAAAGTTGAATGATAACCCTTTACCAATGCAAGGGTAGCATCCAAGGAATCATTATGTCCCATAGCACCATATGCGCAAAGTATGGCTAGATCATTTATGGTTTGCGTGTATAAGGCATCCCCATAATCTATTGCAGCCTTTGCCCTTGGATTAAGAATATCGTCTGAAACAATAATATTATTGTCATTTGGGTCATTATGAACTACACTTTTCCTAAGTTTTGTATAAGAGGATTGAACTGCTTCAAACCTCTCTTGATGATATGTTAAAATCTCTTTTTTATCTTCAGGAAATAAGTGAAGTTGCTCTTTGGTCCAAAGGGATTGCGCAACATCCCATTCAAATTTATAATGTGCTTCGGGATGATCAAAACTCTGAAGTGATTTTGTTAGTAAGCCACATTGTTCTCCTAAGCTAAATCTAAAACCTTCTAATTGTGGATTTACAGAACTCCAAACTCTACCTGAAACCCAAGTTAACAATCGTACGAATCGTTTCTTTCCAAATGCGTCTGTAATTTCGGAAATAGAATTTCCATGGATATCTAAAACTACTTTTGGAGCAATTAGATCTTCATCACTGGCTTCAATAGATTGTAATAAGTTTTGCTGAAAATCAAGATATTTTTCATTCTCATCTGGACGTGAAATTTTCAGGATATATCCTTCATTATTTTCAACTTTCATTCTAAAGTTAAAATCGACATAGCCAGGTAGGGAAGAGGCTTTTCCTTTTATGTTGTAAAGATCAAAAAGAATTTCTTCAGCTTGTTTGGTAGTTATTTTAATAGTGTTGTAATCCATTTAATCGTTCATTAAAAGCATTATTATATGTGCAGCACTCCAACTAAAATTTTGTGCATTTAAACCCTCGCCTGTAATAGGGTGGTAATTTTCTCTAATTGACTTTCCTTTACCTAGAACACCTTCAGCGCCTTTGAGTATTTGAATTGTTGCTTTATCTGCATCTTCATTAAATCCATAATTTCTCAATCCTTTTACGCCAAAATAAGCTTGGTCTAACCAGTTAGGACCCCTCCAATATCCTTTTAATGGATTGAACTTTTCATGGTCAGCGCTCATGGTTTGAAAAGGTACTTTAGTATAAAACTTTTCAGGATTCATCATTTTGTTTTTTACGGCTTCTGCTTGTTCTTGAGTTGCTGCATTTGCCCAAAGCGCTGTCCATCCTTCACTACCCTCTCCTTTAATAAATGTATCACCTTCAAGATTTGTGTCATAAAACCAACCGTCATTTGCATCGTAAAATTGAGATTGAATACGAACCTTTAAATCTTTAGCTTCATTTTCATATTTAGCAGCCTCCTCATGAAGTTGAAGTGCTTCTGCTAAGGTAGAAAGGTACAATTTCTCAGCATAGAGATAAGCGTTTAAATCTACACTTTCTTGATCTAAGGAATAGGCTCCATCTGAATTTTTAAGAATTTTAGAATCATCAAATCGGATGGCATTGTCCATACCACTTTCCCATTTAGCAGCAATTAAACTACCATCTGTTGAACCATATTCGCACAAACCATCTTGATCATGATCACGTTTGGCGTACCACCATTCGTGATATTTTTTTAGTTTGGGATACATATATTCTATAAAAGCCAAATCCTTGTCTTTTTCATAAATTTTAATCACAGCCCAAGCAGATAGAGGAGGTTTGGTGTCTCGATAATTATGTTTTTCTATGGTAGTGTCTCTAAAAACACAATCGGCAACAAAACCATCTTTATTTTGAAACTCGAACATGAGTTTCATTTGTTTCTTAGCTAATTCTGTGTTGTAATAAGAAAGACCTGCCGCGTGTTTCCAAGAATCCCAGGACCAAAATCCATGAAACCATTTATAATGATAACTTGGAAAAAGTCCTTCATGTTTTATTTCTCCAGCAGGGATTCGCCAATTATTTTGTAAAGTAAGGCTTGCTTTTGCTAACACTTCGGAATATATAGAGTCTGAAAATTGATTTATTTTATTGGAAATCAATGATTTTAATTCTGAATTTTTTTCAAATTTCCGAGCATCTAATACCGAATCGAAAGCGATTGTTTTTAAGATTTCCTGTTCCTCTTGCCAAGAATATTCAGGAAAAATAAAGGTTTGAGAAATATTAATTTCTTTAGTCTCATTTGGCTTTAATTGTATTGTTTCAGCTACGGTACTATAAATACTATCGGAATTCCTGATTACTGTTCCTTTTTCAAAAATAATATGTCCTACTGCTTCGCTTTTAGCAGATTTAATTTTTAACTGATTGCCATTAGAAGAAAAGCTTAATTCCTCTGCAAATGTTGCTTGACACTTCCATCCCAAAGAAATCTCTATTGGAAGTTCACTATCATTTGTAATTGTAGATTTTATAAGTGCTGTATGCCCCGAACTGTATACGAGCTCTTGTTTTAGGCTTATAGTTTTAGATTTAAAAACCTGTTTTAAATGACTATTAAAGCTTTCACATTCTGTAGTAGTCCATGTAATGTCTTGATTATTTTCGTTCTTTATTAAAAGTTTTGAAAGCGAAGGGCTAATCCAAACACCATTTTGTTGTGTCATTAAAAAAGGTCCAGAAAAACCACCATAATTTACAATAGAATCTGGAAAACTATAAGCAAACCAAGCGCCTTGATCGGAAAACATCAGCCCATTTTTATCTTTAGAATTCTTCGGGCTAATCCTATAATCTAGTATGTTTTTACTAAACTTTAGAGGATCTATTTGTTCTTCATTATTTGTAGAATCTGTTTCGTTTTTACAACCAAAACAAATTACAGATAGAGATATTATTAAATATTGAAATGTCTTATTCATCTTCTTGTAGTTTTATAGTCCATTGGACAATATTAGTCTCATCCGCCTTTAAAGTTTGTAAACCAATTTTGTTATTAAAACTATTAGACACCCCTGTTGTGGGTTCGATAGCTATAGTGTTTTCTATGTTTGGGGTAAAGAGTTGTAAATAATTTTCTTCTGAAGAAGAATCGATTTTTATGGAATAATCGGGAGTTTTAAAGCCAATAGAATTAGAATTAAGAATATAACAATCATCAAATTGTCTATCTTTTATTTGTAAGTCCTTTTTAAGAATAATGTCTTTAGTCTTTACAGGAATCATAACTTCATTAAAAGACAGCTTTTGCTCACTTTTAAAAGATAAAAAACTATTATAAAGATTAGTGCTACTAAAATAAGGGTGCCAGCCTATATTAAAAGGGAAGGATTGACTGTCTGTGTTTTTTACTTTTATTTGAAGACTAAGTGAATTGTTTGTTAAGGTGTATGTTAACTGTATTATATAACGAAAAGGGAATCCCTTTGTTTTTTTAGTTTCTACATATTCAAGAGTAACAGTTGCTGAATTATTTGTAGCTAATTGATAAATAATATTAAATTCTTTATTGTACACAAGACCGTGTAAGGCATTGTTTTCCTCTTTTACATTTAAGTCTAAAGTGAATTCTTTTAGCATAAATGTATAAGTGCCATTATTAACCCTATTAACAAAGGGAAATAAAATTGCTGAAGCATAAGAAGTGTCGTATTTTAAAGGATATAAATCTTTAATTATGATGTTTTTGTTCAAAATTAGATTTTGTAAGCTTCCTCCTAAATTTAAGAATATTTTAGCTTGAGTAGTATTCTTTTTATTATTTAAAACAAGATAACTCAGCTTATTATTCTTATCCTTTATGTGATTAATTTTATACAATTTTTTTGAAGAATTAAAGAGAGTTTCGGATAATTAAGGTGTTTGGGTTTTCAATATTTGCGCTCTCATTACCCTTTACCATTTGTGCTAAACGTTCTCCCATTTTATTAAAATCTGTGGATATTGTAGTTATACCACCTTCTACTATTTCTTTCATTAAAGTATCGTTATAAGATATAATTCCAATATCCTTACCTATTTGCAATCCCTCTTCCTTAATCTTTTTTATCAATACAATTAAGTTTCTATCATCTGGGATTAAGTAGACTTCTCCTTTTTTTGGGACTCTATTTATAAATGTTTCTATCACCTCATTACCATATTCATTTATCTTGCAAAAAGAATGGAACCCTTTGAGCATTCCCTGAGGTTGTTTTTGATCTTGAAATAATAAAACAATAGAATTGTATTTTTCTAAATAAGGCAATCCAGTAGTTAAACTATTGAATATATCGGTTTCAAAATTTTGATAGATTGCCGAGTATTGGGATAATTCTTCGTGAGTTTGATCTAAAATATAAACTTTGTTCTTGGGTAGTTTGTTAATTACAACATCAGTATTTTCTAAATTTGCAGGCATGATAATATAGTAATTGTAATTACCAATATGGTCAAATATTAATTTACTAAAAACATCATTATTAAAATGATGAAAATAAATGTCTACTTCTATATTAGGGTCTAAATTAGATAAGAAGGAATTGTATAAATCTTCTTTAAAGGTGTTTAATTCATCAAATAATAAAAAAATCTTTTTTGCAACACTTATGTTTTCATTAATAACATAATATCCTTTTCCTGGAATGGATTGAATAATGCCCCTTACTTTTAAATCATTATAAGCAATTAACACTGTGTCTCTTGAGAGTGAAAATCTATTTCTTACACTATTAATAGAAGGTAATTTATCTCCTCTTTTTAAATCCCCGTTAACAATAGCGTTTTCAATAGAAACAATTATCTGTTTGTATTTTGGAACCCCTAAATTATTTTTAACCGATATAATACTCATTTGACAAATATATTAAAAAATATTAAAAACAAACTGGTAGGTACTAGTAGGTTATTTCAATTTTTTACATATATATTAGCCGCGAGTTTAGAATTCTATCCTAAAATTAAGGCTAGAGTTAGAGCTTTTACTTAGGCTCTAAAAGGCGATTAATTATTAAAATTTAAATGAGTATGAAAAAAAAACAACTAAAAAATCAAAAACATTTTTCTAATGGAATTTTAGTATTGCTATTTGTGTTTATTTCTTTGGGAATAACAAATAACACTTACGGACAAACCATTGAGATAAATGGAAATATTTCAGATAATGGAGGGTTACCACTTATGGGAGCTACCATTACTGTTAAAGGAGATGAAACTAAAGGTGCACAAACAGACTTTGATGGAAATTACACCATTGAAGTCCCAAACCAGCAAGCAATTTTAATATATAGGTATTTAGGTTATGTGTCTAAAGAAATTCTTGTAGCAGATCAAAACTCTATTAATGTAATTTTAGAAGCGGATGCAGAAGGCTTAGACGAGATTGTAATTGTTGGGTATGGAACTCAAAAAAGAAGTGATGTTACTGGTGCCATAAGTACTATTAAAGGGGAAGATATTACTCAAGTAGTAACTACAAATCCCTTGGATGCTTTGCAAGGTATGGTTTCTGGGGTAAGTGTTACTGACTCTTCTGGAAGCCCAGGGACGATTGCAGATATTGTAATTAGAGGGATTGCTACTTTTGAAAATAATAAGCCACTATATATTGTAGATGGTATACAAGCTGATCCTTCTTTTATAGATGCAAACGATATTGCATCGATTGAAGTTCTTAAAGATGCTTCTTCTAGTGCTATTTATGGAACTAGAGCAGCGAATGGGGTGATTATTATTACTACCAAGAAGGGAAAAAGCGGAGATATGAAAATAAATATAGCCTCTTCCTATAGTTATAATACTCCAAGAGAGGAAATAGAATTATTAAATGCTGATGGATATGTTCAGGTTCACCAACAAATGTATGAGAATGCAGAGGCATCATTACCAAATTATGTGGAAACTCCACCAGAGGTAAATACCGATTGGATAGATGAAACCCATAGAAATGGAAACTTAAAGTTGCTTAATATTAGATTAAGCGGTGGGTCTGACAATATTGACTATACGATTGGAGGAAATTACGCAGATGAAGAAGGATTGTTAATTGGTTCTGAATTCAACAAGAAAGGAATAACTTCTAATATTGGATTTACCAAAAATAAATTTAAAGTTAGAACCAATATCAATTATAGTGAGACCTATAGAGAAGCATATAAGTTTTCTCTTAGAGAAACCTATCAAATTTCTCCCTTAATTCCAGTATATGATGAATCTAAAGAATATGGTTTTGGATATAGAGATGGAGATCTACCTGATCACCGTAATCCTGTTGGAGAAGATTTCTATGAAAATGGATATACCAAATTAAAATATCTTTTAGGAAGTGTAGATTTTAGTTACGAAGTTATTGAAGGCTTAGATGTAAGAGCTAATTATTCTTTGTCCAATTTGGCGAATTATTCCTTTAATTTTCACCAACCCTTTCAAGTTAGAGATGTTCAAGAATTAGGAAATGAATTTGCGTTTGTTTCTGAATATCATGGTGAGCATAGAAGGTTAAATCAAGAATATACCGTTAATTATAAGTTCGATATTAATAAAAATCAATTCGAAATTTTAGGAGGATACCAACGAATTGAAGAGCCTGAAAAATGGACTTATGTACAAGCAGAAGGGTATAAATTAGATGAAAATGGAAATCAGATACCAGCTACTATCTTAGATGATAGTTTTAATACCCTAAATGCTTTTAGTGATGGTACTTATTTTGGGTCTGGAACCAATGCTACTTATACTTTGGCATCTTGGTTTGGAAGAGCGAACTATGCTTTTGATGACAAGTACTTGTTACAAGTTAGTATTCGTAGAGATGGAAGTTCTAAATTTGGAAAAAATAACACATATGGTGTATTCCCTTCCTTTGCATTAGGATGGAAAATTACAGAAGAAGCTTTTATGCAGAATCAAGATATTTTTGATTTCTTAAAATTAAGATATAGTTGGGGTAAGGCAGGAAACGATAGCACTTTAAAACATTACGATTATGTATCCTTAATTTCTCAAGGGCTTAGTCAAAATGATGGAGGATATGTATTTGGAGATCCTCAAACCTCATATCTAGGAGGAATCGCTAGAGATTTACAAAACAATGATTTGCAATGGGAAACCAATACAACTTCCAATATTGGTATAGATTTTTCTTCTTTAGGAAGTAAATTAAGAGGAGCTATAAATTATTATAGGTCTACAACAGAAGATTTATTAATTATAAAAGAAGTTGCTCCTTCAGGAGGGATTAATGATCCTGTCGTTAATGTTGGGGAATTTGTGAATAAAGGATTCGAGTTTGAATTAGGGTATACGAATAATGAACACGAAGTAAATTTTTCTGCAATGGCCATTTTTTCAACCATAGATAGTGAAGTAACTAAATTAAGTAATGAAGACCAAGTAATATATGGTTATGGATTAAAGTTTGGGTCTGATCATTTTGTAAATCAAACAAAGGTTGGTTACGAACCAGGAGCTTATTTTTTACCAGTTGCCAATGGTATTTTTCAAAACCAAGAAGAGGTGGATGCACATAGTGTAAATGGCGAATTAATACAACCAAATGCAGCACCTGGAGATATAAGATTTGTCGATCAGAATGGAGATGGAACGATAGATAGTGATGACGATACTTATCAAGGGTCAGCAATACCTAAACTTGAATACAGTTTAAATTTAGGAGCAGATTATAAAGGGGTAGATGTTACCGTTTTCTTTCAAGGGGTAAGTGGTAATAAAATTTATAATGGAAACAGGTTCGAATCAATAGGAATGGATTCTGGTAGAAATTTTGAAGTAGAAACTTTAAATGCTTGGACACCAGAAAATACCAACACAAGTATGCCAAGAGCTGTACTTGGAGATCCAAACGGAAATAATCGTGCTTCGACTAGATTCTTAGAAGATGGTTCTTATTTAAGAGTTAAGACCATTCAATTGGGTTATTCTGTGCCAACTAAAATCTTAGAATCGATAAAAGTGGATAAGTTTAGAGCCTATATTACAGGTCAAAACTTATTTACATTCACCGATTATTCAGGATTAGATCCTGAAGTAGGTGGTGATGTATTGTCTAGAGGTATAGATAGAACCCTTTATCCGAAGTATAAATCAATCATATTAGGATTTCAACTTCAATTTTAATGAAAAAATTAACTCAAAAAATAATAATGATGAAAAAATTTTTCAAATTAGTATTCATATCAATACTAGTCATTACGGTAGTATCTTGTAATGATGATGAGTTCTTAGAGCAACAATCACCAGACCAATTAAATTCAGATACCTATTGGAGAAATGCAGAAGATGCACAAGCGGGATTAACAGCAGCATATTCTGAACTAGAAGCTAGAAGTAACTTTTGGGATGGATGGCAAGAAGGTAGATCTGTTGTAGAATATTATAGATCAGACTTTTCTCTTCCAGGTCCAGATGCTTCCAATTACGCACATTGGATGTCTATTTTTAACTATAATTATACCAATGGGCATGTTTTTTTAGACGTATTATGGTCTACCAATTATAAAGGTTTAAACTTTTCAAATCAAGTGATTACTAAAGTTGGTGAAATGACAGAAGATCAAATTACCAATGAAGAAAAAAGACAGATTATTGGGGAGGCAACTTTTTTAAGAGGTTATTACCACTTTAAATTACAAACTTTATACGAACAAATTATTACTAGAACAGAGTTAATTTCAGAAGAAACACTAGATAAGCCATTAGCTTCAAGAGCTGAATCTTGGGGGGTAATTCTTGCAGATTTTGAACAAGCTGCAGAAATGTTATCTCTTGTGGGAGAAACAGAACCAGGAAGAGCTACAAAAGGTGCTGCCTATGCTTATTTAGGAAAAGCATATATGTATAAAGCTGGAGACCCTTCGTCTGCTGACGGTAATGATTTTGCTAATGCAGTAAATGCATTTCAAAAAATTGTGAATGGAGAAGCTGGAAGTTATGATTTAGAGCCTGATTATTTAAGTTTGTTTAACGGAGAGAATGAGAATAATCAAGAATCTGTTTTCGAATTGCAATTTAAAACTGGTGATGCTACTTCATGGAATGCTACAAGATTACACGCTTTTATAGGAGACTGGGCTATTGGTGGCTGGGGTGGAATTGAGACTACTATGGCATTAGTAGATCAAATGAAACAAGAAGGTATGGTAGCTTCAAATGGATTGTATGATAATAGATTATATGGCTCTTTATACTTTAGAGATCCTTTTTATAATGATACAAGCACAAATCAGATGCAAGGGTCCACTTGGGATGAATTAATGTTGAGTCAATATGGATCCACCTATGATGATCATGTGTATTATAGAAAATGGTTACCTAATTATGTTTCTAATAACTCATATATCGGACTTAATGTAGTGTTAATGCGTTATGCAGATGTATTGTTGATGTATGCAGAAGCATTAAATGAAACAGGAAACACTTCCATGGCTATAAATTTAATGAATCAGGTTAGAGACGTTCATGGCTTAATGCCTCCTGTAACTGTAACATCTCAAGGGGATGTTAAAAACCAGATTATGCATGAAAGAACGATGGAGCTTACTTTAGAATCGGTTCGTTTTTTCGATTTAAGAAGATGGGGTAAATTAGATGAAGCAATGCAAGCTGCAGGACGAGCCAATTTTAATTCTAGTACTCATGCATATTTGCCAGTTCCATTATCTGAAATCATTGCAAATTCAGCTATAGATTAAATTTTTTTTATTTGAATAGGTTGTTTTAAGGGAAGATATAATTTATATAGCTTCCCTTTTTTTATGGAGAAAAATTTTGAAACGGTTAACGTAGTATAAATCCGTTTTTCATTGGATCCTTAGGATCAATTACAAAAGTGTGCATTCCCGTTATATAAGCCGTTCCTTCCACTTGTGGAATTACAGCTTTGTAAGGGCCATAATCTTCTTCTGAAATTACAGACCCCCTAAAAACAGATCCAGTAATACTCTCAATAGCCATGCTTTCCCCAAAATTAATTTCCTTTCTAGCTTTATGAATAGCCATTCTTCCTGAAACTCCAGATCCCGTTGGGCAACGATCTACTTCACCTTCAGCAAAAATGCAAACATTGCGACTATCTACACCTGAATCTTGTTGGGTATTGTCGATGAAAATGGTTCCGTAAAGAAAACTTAAATCCCCCTCTTCTGGATGATGAATGTTATCGTCTGAAGCCATTACGGCACGTTTAATATCCATCCCGTATTTAATTAAGTGGGTATAGGAATCTGGATTTAAATTAAAATTAAAATTATTTTTAGCCATATCTAC
Organism: uncultured Flavobacteriales bacterium; assembly: GCA_913063255.1. Classification (GTDB taxonomy): domain Bacteria; phylum Bacteroidota; class Bacteroidia; order Flavobacteriales; family Flavobacteriaceae; genus Marifrigoribacter. The sequence goes on from CAJXYJ010000008.1 coordinate 31,028, forward strand.
ATAGGCATAAAACGCACCTCCATAAGCTAGATCGTAAATTACATTTCCTAATCCAGGTACCTGTACTTTTCTATCTAATCCAGCAACAAAACTTGGGACACAATGAAAACGGATCCCAGTTACTTTTCCATTTATTACATGAGCATAGGAAGTTATTCGACCACAAGGAGCATCAATTTTTAAAATATTATCTCCTTCTTTTACATCTATCCATTTCATTTCGACAGCCAAAGTAGAAATGGCAATAATCGCATGACCACACATGGTTGAATATCCTTCATTGTGCAAAAATAAAATACCAAAATCACCTTTCTCATCATTTGGTGGAACTAAAATACAACCATACATATCGGCATGTCCTCTAGGTTCAAACATTAGTGATGTTCTTAAAAAATCGAAATTGTCTTTACAATATTGACGATATTCTAAAACTGAATTTCCTTTTAATTCTGGAAATCCATCTATTATTACACGCAAAGGTTCTCCTCCTGTATGTAAATCTATCGTCTTTATTTGAAGCCAATCTTTGTTGGGTTCAAATTGCTTTTTTTGTAAAATATTTTGATAGGTATTATTCATTTTTAAATTTATTATAAAAATAATTGGCTGCTATTAAATCTTCAAGAGCATGTCCAACCGACTTAAAAACAGTAATCTCTTTATTGTTAATTCTCCCTTTTTTATTTCCAGAACAAAGCTCAAATAGATCCGCTTTAATGTCTGACTCTTTCAAAGAACCATTTTTAAAAGGAATTACAATATCGCCACTCTCTTTTAACCCTCCTTGATAAGTATCTAAATAAACAGAAGCTTTTTTAATAGTTAAATCGTCAGCTTCTCGCATATCTTTTTTATATGCTCCAACCAAGTCAATGTGTTGGCCTTCTCTTAAATATTTCCCTAAAACCAAAGGTGTTTTAGATAATGTAGCACAGGAAATAATATCTACTTCAGATATTTTTTCTTCAATAGTTTCTATTGCTATTACAGAAAAATATTCAGTACTTAATTCTTTGCAAATTGCTTTGGCTTTATCAAAATTACGTCCCCAAACAAATACTTTTTTTATCGGTCTAACACTTGCGTGTGCTTTTATTAAGTTGATGGATAATGCTCCAGTACCAATCATTAATAAAGAAGAAGCGTCTTTAGGAGATAAAAAATAGGATGCCAGTGCAGAAGCTGCAGCAGTGCGTTTTACAGTTAAACTTTTGGCTTCTATTATAGCTTTTATAGTGCCTTTTAAAGCATCTAAATAAAGGTAAGTTCCTTGAATAGAAGGTAAATCGAATTGTCCATTTTCTGGACTTACGGTTACAATTTTCACCCCTGCATTTTTACTAGGATTCCATGCAGGCATTATTAATAGGGTAGTGTCTTCTTGAACTTCTGGGTTTGGAAAATCATGATGGTGACGCATAGGAACAATGACTTCCTCCTTTTTAAAATTGTTTTTTAATTCTTGAATTAATTCAGAAAAAACAGTGTTTTCTTCTATAAAAATTTCATCAATTTGAGGGATCGTTTCCATGACTTTAAAAATAACTAAATCTATTAGATTAATCGCATATTGCCCAGTGATTAGTTAAAATTAGAGGAATGATGGATAATATAGTATAAATACATTACTATTATTAATATACTTATTTTTGAGAAGCAAAATTAAAATTATGGATTTACTTACTTCACGAACGGTTATGCAAAAATATACTGAATCAGATTTTGAATCTTTTTGCGATGTAATCTGCAACGATGAGGTGATGTTGCATATTTCTGGAAAAGGAAATCCAAGAGAAGTTGCTTTAGAAAAGTTTAAAGCAATATTAGAAACCAATAAAGAGAATGATTTTTATGGGGTTTATAAAGTGATTTTATTGAAAACGAATGCAGTAATTGGTTTTGCGAAAATTGTTCCCTTTGAAGAGGATTCATTAGAAATAGGCTATGCCCTATTAGCTCCTTTTTGGCGAAAAGGTTTTACTATAGAATTGATTGAGAAAATGAAGAATCAATGTCTTGAATATTTTCCAAATAAAAAAGTCATGGCGATTGTAAATAAAGAAAATATTGGGTCGATAAAAGTTTTAGAAAAATCTAATTTTAATCTCTATAAACAAGGAGAGTTTAAAGAGTCTCCTTGTTTGTTTTTTGAATATTTAGGATAGATATTTAGGCTTACTTTTATTAAGAGATTGCCGCGTCATACTTCCTCGCAATGATAAGGTAATCAAAAGTCTTTTTTACTGGCTTGTTTTTTAATGAAATAAGTAGGGATAAGAACCCATATACTAAGCACTGCAGTGGAAACTACAAATCCAAAATTGGTTCCGAAGAATTTCTGAAAAACAGCTCCAGTATATCCCAATAAAGCAGAGATATCTAACTTTAATAAAATTAAGACTCTTGATAAATCTATAGGATTAAACATGGTAGCTATTAGGGAAAACTTATCTAAAGGATAATCTTCAAAAAACATTAACGACATCAAGAAAATTCCATCATAAATAACTGCCATAAATAACCAAAGTAATATTGCATAACCAAAACCTTTTATTTTATTTTCATTGGCTAATGCGATGTTAAAAGCTAATGCTGTAAAAATTAAAGTTAAAAAAGTACCCGTGATAAGCAATAAGACAAAATCCCAAATGGCGCTTGACATAAAAACACCGTAGAATACAAAAGGCAATCCTAGTCCAAGTATAAGACTCATAGATAGCGATAAAGCAACCCCAAAATATTGGCCAAGGAAAATGGAAGTCCGTTTTACTGGTTGTGCTAATAATAATTCTGTAAATTCTTTCGAATTATAATAATACATCACTCCAAATATAGTTCCTATTAAGGGTACTAAAGTGATGATAACATTCATTAATGTGATGACTGCTTTAGATAGGTTATTGTTTAAAAATAACAATACAATTCCCAATAGCAGATAGAAAAAGAAATATACATAACTCCAACGGCTACGCATTAAATCGTAAAAACTATATTTTAATATTTTAAGCATAACTTTGAGTTAAAATGGATGCAATTGCATGTTCAAAATCTGGTTGATCGGTTTTCGATTTAAGTTCTGAAATCGTTCCTTTAAAATAAATTTTCCCTTCTAATAAGAATACAATCTCATCGGATATTTCTTCTACAAAACTCATAATATGAGAAGTAATAAGAATGGTTTTACCTTTTTCTTTTTCAGAATTAATTAAACCTTTTAAACGAATTAGAGCTATTGGGTCCAAACCTGTCGTAGGTTCATCCAATATTATTAATGGGCTATCAAACATAAAAGTAAGTACTAAATTTACTTTTTGTTTTGTCCCACCAGATAGATTTCCTAGTTTTTTATTTAAAAATGGTTCTAATTTAAAAAGCTCGATTAGCTCCAAATCTTTTTGAGTATAATTCGCTCTAAGATCTTTAATCATTTTTATAAGCTCCTTAACTGATAGATTGTTTGGGAAGTTCGCAATTTGCGGTAAGTAATCTATTTCTTTACGGTATTTCCAATCCTTTTTTATGGTTTTTCCGTTTATATTAATAGTGCCAGATTGGGGAATAACCATTCCTAAAACACTTTTTATCAGGGTTGTTTTTCCAGAACCATTTGGACCTAAAATCGCAAATATTCCTCCTTGATTTATATCGAGATCTACTCCTTTCAACACTTGGTTTTTACCAAATTTTTTATGTAATTCTTTAATTTCAATCATTAGTTATGATTTTCATTTGTGGGTAATTATCTAATAAATTATCTGGGGTGAAAACCGGAGATACTTTTTCAGAAAAATCGATGATGTCTATAAACAAGCTTCTAAGCAAGATGATGGTCTCTGGTGTTCTATTTACAATATAAGAAAACAACTTTACAGGTCGGTAGGGGACATCTCCAATGCCATTTTTGTCAAGATCATAACCAGTATAACTACTCCAATAATTATGATCAAACTTATTATCGTTTAGCTTACTGTTATATGAAAGGTCAAAGGAGTTGTATAAAAAATTGTTTTCGGTAAAATTGTTTGCATAACAGGCGCCACGAAATTTAATAGCCCAGCCATTTCCAGTAAAATGGTTGTTTTTATAAATTATTCTATTGGTTCCTTCAATATTAATTCCAATGGTATTGGTTTCGAATGTATTTCCTATTATTTCTGAATCGTTTATTTCTTTTAATAATACTCCATAGGAAGCAGAACCCCAGTTGTCCTTAAATAAGTTGTCATACATTTTTATCCTTTTAGAAAACATTACCGCTACACCAGCACCATTATTCTGAAAGATATTGTTTTGATATAAATCATCGTTTGAAAACATAAAATGAAGCCCATATCGAATATTTTCTCGACTTTTATTATTTGTTATTTTACAAAAATCTGAAAATTCTAAATAGATACCATCTCTAACATGAGTTACAATGTTTTGATCGATTTCAATGTTTTTACAATACCATAATTGGATTCCATTTCCAGAATTATATTCCTCTACAGCATCTCCAATAATGTTATTATGAAACACTTTTCCGTCGGAGGATTTTTCTAAAAAGATTCCGAAGAAAAGCTTTTCTAGCTTTAAATTCTGAATCAAAAAATTCTTGCTTTTTATAACTCGTATGGCTGCATAGTCTTCGGTATAGCTGGTACCTACATTTATAATAAATAGGCCATCTACCGTAACATTGTCTGAAGTAATGGTGATAATTTCTCCTTTAAACTCACCATCAATAACCGGATAATTCTCACCAATAAGTGTTAATGGCTTATCAATAACAATATTCATTTCTTTGTAAAGCCCTTTTTTAATAACAATGGTATCAAAATCTTGAGCTTGAGCGATAGCTACCTTTATGGATTTATATTCGCAACTAGAACAAACCTCCAAAGTATTTCCATAAGCAGATTGCTTAGGAAAGCTAAGAAATAATGTGAATAAAAGGATATAAAATAGTTTCATATATTTTTAAAGTAATCCACCACTTCTGGTACTAAATCCTACAAAAACAAAAGCTACTGCAATTATTGTAACTGCAATGATATGATAGGATAGGGGTTTTAAATTCTTTTTTGGAATCAATACAAATCTCGCATGTAATGCAAGTAATAGGGTTGCAAATAAAAGAATAAATTTAATGCTAATATGTTTGGTATAATGATCGGTAAAATCGAATAAAAATAAGTCTGGGCTATATTGAGTTGCCATATATATCCCTGTAATTACCAATAGTAATAATGCAGGAATACCTATGCGTTCATACCTAGATTCGAAAGTTTCTAGTATGCTAAAATCATTATGCTTTAGCGCTTTTGGAAGAAATGTAAAAGACAATATTAAATGTCCACCTGTCCAAATAGTAGCACTAAGAATATGAATAAAAATTATAATTTTCAGAAACATAAATTTTATGATTTTAAAACCTTTGAAGATATAAAAAATACAAGTCAGTAGAGATGCATCTTATAAGGCAAAAAGTTTTTTATTTTTTATTAAAATGAATTAATAATTCATCCCAGGTAAAAATATTCCCTTCTTTTGCCTTCTGTAAGGTTAATGCCTCCTCCTTTGTAGAAACTGCTGTTAGAAATTCTCCCATAGGACTTGGTATGTTTTCTGAAATAATAAAAGTGGCCAAATTAGCATCGATCAAATCTCTAGGATTGTTATAATCTGTAACTAATATTAAGCCAATTTCTTCGGTTTCTGTTTCTTTAAGATAATTGATCATACATTCTGTAGCATCAAACTTAAAAGCTTTCCCTTTTTTAGTTACTAATTGTGCTGCATGTTGTTGATCTACGATATTCATTCTACAAAAATGGCAGGCATCTTTGCCATACTCAATTTTTTGAGGTTGTACCGTACACGAAATAAATAACAGAAATGATAATAATGAAAACGTAGTGATTAGTTTTTTCATCTGTATATATTTTTAGTAGTTATGGTAATCTAATCTTAGGCGATTAAAACAAACTATTATGGGGATAGGTTTGTTTTAATCGCTTCAGATAATAAATTTAGGCTTTTTTCCCTTCTTTTTTCCCTACAATATAAGCTAATAAACCAAAAGCGATACCTAATGCTAAGAACAATGCTCCAAATCGAGGGTAGGAGTGTGCTCTAAAGTTTAAGATGTCCTTTGTGCCAAATAATGGAGGTTGGAAGCCCATTACAGATCCGTCTGGATTTGTAAATTTCATAATTGCTTTAGGGTCTAAATCATGACCATAGTCGTGTTCCCAAAGGTAAAAGTCGTAAAGTCCAGCTAAGCTGACAACAACCATTAAAATAAACCATCCCAAAAACCATTTGTAATTCATAAATATTCCTATTAAAAGCCCTAAAATGGTAGTAATAATAATACCTATTGGGAAAATTTTAAATTCAGGAATGGCATCAGGGATATATTTCATCCCCACATAATGGTTCATTAGGTTAATGTTTTTAATGTCATGTGGATGCATGTCAGAAAAATCATTAATATGGATATTCATTCCTAATGGAATTGGATATTGTGGCGCTTCAAGTGTAATGTTCCAAAGTGGAAATAAAAATAAACCTAGAGGGAGTAATGCCCCTAGAATCATTATTAAACGAGACTTTTTCATTTTTTTTAAATTAGAATTAGTAATAAAAGATAAGGAGATGAATGGATCACATTCATTAGTATCTTATTTTTTCAAACTTATTTATTGGTTGATAATGAGTATGAAAGATTAAGAAAACCTTCTAAAATTTAAATTAATGATGAGTTTTTAGTTTTATGAGTAAGTGAAAATTTATCGATTAGATTTAAAAGACGGGAGAAATTAACAACTCCCGCCTTTTTGGAAATACACTAATCACTAATCAATAAATACTTCCACTACTAAAAACAATTTAATCTTCACCTAAAGACCATTTAAGCTCTATATTAGAAGAAGCAGGGGATACTCTAACATATCCTTGCATCTCTTGGTGTAATGCGGAACAGAAATCTGTACAATAGAAAGGCCAAACTCCAACTTGTTTTGGTTCCCATACAAATGTTTCTGTTTGTCCTGGCATTATTAATAATTCTGAAGTATTAGCTCCAATCATACTAACTCCGTGAGGTACATCGTAATCTTGTTCTAAATTCGTAACGTGGAAATAAACTTTGTCTCCCACTTTTACACCTTCAATATTATCTGGTGAAAAGTGACTACGAATCATTGTCATATAAATATGAACTTCTTTTCCATTACGTTCTACTCTAGTTTCATCATCATTTTTCGCAGCATATGGGTGCATATTTTCTTCTAACTTGTATAGTTTTTTAGAATTTTTAGCAACAATATCGGCTGGAATACCAGCTGCATAATGAGGCTCACCAATAGTTGGGAAATCTAATAATAGTTCCATTTTTTCACCTGTAATGTCATATAACTGTGCAGATTGAGTAACCTCTGGACCTGTTGGTAAATAACGGTCTTTGGTAATTTTATTCATTGCAACTACATATTTTCCGAATGGTTTTCTAGAGTTACCACCTGGAATCATTAAGTGACCTACAGAGTAATATGTTGGTTTTCTATCTATAACTTCCCAAGTTCCTAATTTCCATTTTACAACTTCAGAAGAGATAAAGAACGTAGTATATGCGTTTCCTTTTCCATCAAATTCTGTATGTAAAGGTCCTAAGCCTGGTTGTTCCACAACACCTGCAAGAACATCCTCGAAGTTAAGAATTGGAATTCCGTAAGCATCACCTGCAAATTTTTCATTCTCAATTGCATCTAACATTTTAGTAAATGAGTGAATAGTTAAGTTAGCAGAAAGTTTCCCGTTACCAACAATATACTCTCCAGAAGGATCTACATCACAACCGTGTGGAGATTTAGGAGTTGGTAATAAGTAAACTGCTCCAGGTACTTCAGAAGGATTTACAACAAGAACTTCTTTTTTCATTGTTGAAGTTGCAGTATGCGTAGATTCGTCATATACATTATGCGCATAATTAGCTGGCATTTTTGTACCACCACCATTATTTACATATTCTTCAATTTTCTTCCAGTTAATTGCTGCGATAAAATCTTTATCATTTTGAGAAGAATTCACTTCCATTAATGTATGTGCTTCTTCCGTGTTATAAGTTGTAAAGAAGAACCATCCATGAGATTTTCCACGACCTGGGTGAGATAAATCATAGTTAAATCCTGGCATGATAATTTGGAATTTAATATCCATATGACCTTCTTCAGGATCCACACTAATAAAAGTTAAGGCACCTTTAAAGTTACCTTTATATTCATTAATAGGCATATCACGTTGTGGAATTGGAATAGAGAAACGTGTTCCTGCTACTACATATTCTGTGTTTTCAGTAACAAATGAAGAACTGTGATTACCAGCACTGTTAGGCACTTCGATAATTTCAGTTGTTTCAAAAGTTGTTAAATCAATTTTTGCAATACGAGGTGTATTGTTACCATTGATAAATATCCAACGACCATCTAATTCCCCATTGGTTTGTGAAATATCTGGATGGTGAGAATCATCCCAAGGAATAAATCCATGAGAAGTATTTAACATAGGTTTCGTTTCTTCGTTATACCCCCAAGCTTTTTCAGCATCTTGAGAGAAAACAGGAATTACTTTAAATAGACGCCCAGATGGAAGTCCATAAACTGCTAATTGCCCACTAAAACCTCCAGAAATAAAGGCATAGTATTCGTCTAATTCACCTGGGGCTACATATACTTTTTCAGCAGCGCTTGAAGAAAGTGCTCCTTGATTATTGCTAGTAGATTCACTGTTATTACAGCTAAATAATCCAGCTACAATTACCAATGCTACTAAAATATTAATTGTTTTTTTCATTATATGGTATTTTATATTAGTGTTAATTTTTATTCCGTTGGAGGTAACATTACTTTATCTATAACGTGTACAATACCATTACCAGCTTTTACACTAGCTATAATTTTTGCACCTCCAACATAAACATCATCTCCTTTTACTTCAACCAAAACATCTTGGTTATTAGCCTGACCTAATTTTTTAAATTTCTTTAAAAATTCTTTGCTATAGTTCCCAGGAGTAACGTGGTATTTTAAAATATTCGCCAAGACATTTTTATTCTCTGGCTTAACTAAACTTTCAACAGTACCTTCTGGTAATGCAGCAAAAGCAGCATCTGTTGGAGCGAAAACCATTAACGGACCTGCATTTACTAATGCATTTTCTAATTCGGCAGCTTGTACAGCAGCTACAAGAGTAGTATGATCTGGAGAACCAATTGCTATTTGTAATATATTTGGAGTTCCTTCATCGTCACGTAAAAAAGCTTGGCCTTGTTTTTTTGTTGGTTCGGCTTTTTCAGTCGTAGTATTTGACGTTGAATTTGTGTCTTTCTTTTCACCCGAATTGCAACTGGATACAAGTAAAATGAAAATGAAAGCAAACATTGAATTTAATATTGTTTTCATGTTATTATAGTTTTTATTGGTTAAAGAATTGGTGAATTAAATTAGACCTATAAGGTTCTAAAATATTCCAATACGTTTCTAGCTTCTTCTTCGGTTAAATTTTGATTAGCCATTGGCGAACCATTATATTCCATTAATAGAGCTTTTGCATCTGAATCTTTTTTTACCATCTCATCAGGATTTAAAATCATATTCATAATCCATTCTGGAGAACGTCTTTCAAAGATTCCGTTTGGAGCAGGGCCAATGAATTTTTTCCCAATTTTATGACAAGCAGTACATTTAGATTTAAAAACTTCTCCTCCTTTTGTAGCCATAGCTTGGTCTATATCTGCACCTAATGTTACCGACTTAATTGGACCAATTCCTTTATTAGAAAGATCATAAGTGGTTTCTTTCTTTTCTTTTTTAGCTTTTTTGGATTTTGAAGTTTTTGTTTTACCAATTTTTACTTTTTCCTTCTTTTCTTTTTTGTCATCTCCTCCACAACTTACCATTGTAAGAGAAAAAATTACTAGTAGTGACAGTTTAATTAGGTTCTTCATTATATACTATTTATCGTTAATTTATATGAGGCAAAGATAAAAGTCAGAGTACTTACAAAATATGACTTTTGTCATATCCATAAAAAAAGATGTAATTATCTTATATTAACGTGAGTTAACTAGAATATAGTAGATAGGAAAGCTTTCTAGTTTGGACTTTATAGCTAAAAAGAGAGGTGTAGTATTTTTTGAGAAAGGATAAATTTTACAGAAACACTTATTTTAAAGTTCTAAAATATTCTAGAATAGACCTTGCTTCTTGCTCCGTTAAATTTTGATTTTCCATAGGGGACCCATTATAATCAATTAAGAGTTGTTTGGCAATAGGATCTTTTATTATCATTTCTTCGGGGTTTAAAATCATATTCATAACCCATTCTGGGGAGCGTCTCTTAAGAACTCCTGTTGGAGCTGGACCGATAAACTTTTTAGTTGGTTTATGGCAAGCAGAACATTTTACTTTATACAATTTTTCACCTTTTGCTGCTAGAGATGTATTAATTGTTGGTTCAAATGTAATGGAAGTAACGGGGCCTATGCCCTTATTATTTAAGTCAACGATGATTTTATTTTTTTTATCAATTTTTTTTGATTCGACTTTTTTATGTGTCTTAATTTTAATTTTTTCGGGTTCCTTTTTTTTATCATTTTCTCCACAACTAATTAATACAAAAGATGATATTAATAGAAGCGTCCATACTTTTAATATAGTTTTCATGATATGTAAAATTAATACTTGTAAGTAGTTAGTAACAAGATAATAACAAAGTGTTTATGGTGTAATAAAGATACGTTATAAAATTTAAATCCTCCTTTTTCTAGATAATTCTTTGCTGTTTTTTATAAAATGCATCGGCTTGCAATTGCATGAGTTCTCTTGCTTTTTTTCGTTTGTATTCGTAAAGTTCATCCTCTTCTGCAATGTCTCCATAAACACGATTATTAATGCTTATGTCTGTTTGCAATATCATTTTACGTTGTTGCGCTTGTTGGGCATTCCAAGTTTTTATAGAACTTTCTTGTTCTTCTAATTTTATATCGTAAGAGCCTTTTGGTGAAAGTAACTTAGCCAAAATAGGGGAGGTTTCTATAGCTAAAAACAATAAGAAAATAAACAAGGATGGCAACCAAGGTAATTTATTTAAGGCATTTACACGAGCCATCAATCCATCAAAACCATCAATCACGGGTTGTGTTTCAGAAACCTTAGCTTGATAAGCAGTATTAAGGGTTTCCATCTGTGTTTCAGCTGCATTTATTTTTTCATTATTGGAGGTTCTTAATTCTTGTAATGCAGCAAGTTCTGCATCGTGCTTTTCTCTTTTTTCTTTATAAACGGGCCCTTTTCCAATAAGTTCTGTGCCTTTTCTGCCTTCGGCTTCAGAGATATAAGTTTCATATAATTCGTTTACGGAAGTTT
>CAJXYJ010000009.1 GCA_913063255.1 uncultured Flavobacteriales bacterium
GATACGGATAGTAGAGACAGACAATCTTGGTATTTTAATTCAGAAACCAGCAAATGGCAACAAGAAAACAAATATGCCAATCATAAAAATGATAAATATTATGAAGATAAGTTTGGTTTTATGTTCCCTATAGGAAATCCTGAAGGATTTGCTGGAGGTACTTGTACAGTAACTTGTCATGGTTCATTAGCATTAACAGGAATTGATGAAGAAGATGCTGGAAACAAAGTTACCAGACACTATATGAAAAATGAAGGTGAATTAACCGATTTCTGGCACTGGAAAAGAGACAGACATGAATTGGCACAAGCCTGTGATGATGGTTTCGTTCAATGGGAAGATGATAATGGTTATGCAACAGCTAACGGAAGAAAAAATGATGAAGGAACTTCACCATATTCTACAGGTATGAAATTTACGGATGATGTTACAGGTTTAAGTGGACCTAAATATGTAATTCCAAATAGAGACAATTACTATTGGATTACACAATCAGAAATAGATGGTGGAACTGCAAAACCAGTTACAGCAATTGCTGAAGATGGAACTTTAACTTATACAGGAGGAACTATTAATCCTAATGGGGATCCTGATTACTCACAAGGATTTGGAAACAAAAGAATGCCAAGTGTAATTATTAACCCAGGTGGGCAAGGTAATGACCAAAGATCTGAAGTACAGGTTAGATCTAAACATATTGGTTCAGGATGGCAATTAGAAATTAGAAGAAAATTAAATACAGGAGATCCTACAGATGCAGAATTTGTAATAGGAGAAGAAATACCTTTTGGATTGGCAATATTTAATAATGCTGCAATTGCACACGGGCAATCGAACTTCCTTACTATGAGAATAGAAGAATAATCTTATCTATAAAAGAGCAGATTGTAATAATCTGCTCTTTTAAAACAGACCCTAAGATTTTTAATTTAAAACATTTAAAATGAAAAAATTAATTAGAATATTAATGATGGTGTTCATAGGATTTGCAATTAACGCCTGTTACTATGATGCCTTTCCAGAAGATGATTATGTGCCTGGGGATGGAGATGGAGAAGAAACAGAATTAGTCTCTTATCAAGATGATATAGTACCTCTATGGGTGCAATGTACTGGATGCCACAAAGATGGTGGTGACGCTCCAAACTTGGTAGATGATTCATATGACAACCTATTAGATGGGTATGTTATTCCAGAAGATGCGGATGCAAGCATTTTATATAAATCTTTGTTAGGAATTGATGGTGTTGAATTAATGCCACCAGGTTCGGCATGGCCCTCTTCTAAAATAAACTTAGTTAGAGATTGGATCAATCAAGGAGCTTTAGATAATTAACTTTTAAGAAAATAGACATGAGAAATTATATAACAATACTTTTTATTTTTTTGATGCTCCCTTTTATAGCGATTTCACAAGAAAATGGTGCAAATAAAGAAAATGATTCCATTCCAAAAAAAGTAAAAGAAAAACTAGAACGCCCTGCTTTTGAGAGTACTTTAATTATTGATAATCATAGTAATGAGGTACTTAAGGAAAAAGCAATGGAAGTACAGATGCAACATAGGTTTGGCACTTTCAATAATGATAAAAATGATATGGCAGGTATGTGGGGAGCTTCTAATATTAGATTAGCCCTTGCATATGGAATCCATGAAAGAGTTACCATAGGGTTTGGAACGACCAAAAATAAACGATACCAAGACTTTAATTTAAAAGTAGCGTTGTTTAGACAAACTCGATCTGAAAAAATGCCATTTAGTGTTTCCTATTATGGTAACTGGGTGGTTGATGCACGACCAAAAGAAAACTTCCAATATGTATCCGATAGATGGTCCTTTTTTAACCAAATAATCATAGCAAGAAGATTTAATTCTAAACTATCAGTGTCTGGAACTTTAAGTCTTTCACACTATAATGTAGTAGAAAATACGATGCGAAATGATATGATAGCATATTCTTTAGGTGGAAGGTATAAAATAAGCCCAAACACTGCGATTATAGTAGATTATAGCCAACCATTAACCAAGTTTATGAAAGACAACCCTCATCCAGGGATAAGTTTAGGAGTTGAATTTGGTACTTCAGCTCACGCTTTTCAGTTGTTTGTAACCAATTACCATGGAATTGTTCCACAGGATAACTATATGTACAACGGGAATGATTTCTTTAACGGGGATATTATGTTAGGATTTAATATAACAAGGCTTTACAATTTTTAGTACGATAGATTGATTTATTAATTGAATGGAAGAAAGTATATATCACTAAACTCCCAACCAACCTAAAAGGATTGGATCACTCTTTAAAAAGAAAATCTAATCCTTTTTCTTTAGCTAATTAAAAACTATTACTTTTAAAAATGGAAGAACAAGATAACAATGCCAAAAATAGCCGAAGAAATTTCCTTAAAAAAGGAATTGCTCTAGGGGGATTATCAGCAACAGCAATTGCTATTGCCTCTTTTCAGAAAGATGATATAGAGGAAACAGGTGAAAAAGTAAAGTTACTTTCCCCAGAAGGGGAACTTGTAGAAATTGACAAAGCATACGTTAAACCTGCTAAAAACTTGAGTTTACCTATCGATTCAAAAAAGATAAGAGAAGGTATTCCTAACAGAAAGTTTGTTATGGTGATCGATTTAGCAAAATGTAAAAATGCTTTAAAATGTGTGAGTGTTTGTAATAAACATCATTTCGTTACTGGTGATAATGCTTGGCTTAAAGTACACAAAATGCAGGAATCTAAGGATACTGCGCCTTATTGGATGCCTAGAACTTGTATGCACTGCGATCAACCAGCTTGTGTTACGGTTTGTCCAGTTGACGCTACATTTAAAAGAAGAGATGGTTTAGTATTAATAGATAATGAACGTTGTATTGGTTGCCGATTCTGTATGGCAGCATGTCCTTACTCTACTAGAGTATTTAATTGGAGTGAACCCAATCAAGGTGAAATTACCATGAATATGGATGGGACTGAACATACATCCACACCAGAGTTTGCTGGGAAACCAAGTTTAAAGGGAACAGTTGATAAATGTGATTTTTGCCCTCATGCCATAGATAAAGGGGAATTACCACATTGCGTAACAGCCTGCCCAAATGGGGTGTTTTATTTTGGAGATAAATACGAAGACACTGTAACTAATGGGGAAGAATCTGTAAGATTAAGTAAATTATTAGAAGATAAAGCAGGGTACCGGTTAATGGAAGAGTTAGGTACCCAACCTAGTGTGTATTATTTACCTCCTACTGATAGATTAGTTGATTTTAAAGATGGTTTAAAAAACTACACTGAATTTCAATCTGTTGAAAAACCAGAACAATCATGAAAAATTACGATACACTTCTCAAGGATTTAGCTCCCAGAAAATTTGGCAAGCGAGGAACTATTTGGACAATTTGTTTAATTGTAATAATAATTGCCGGAATAATTGCTTATATAGATCAAGTGATTAAAGGACAAGTGGTAACCAATATGCGAGATTATGCTCTTTGGGGTATTTACATCTCTAATTTTGTTTTTTTTGTTGCAACTAGTTTTGTAGGATCTATTTTTGTAGCCGTTTTAAGACTAACCAATAATGAATGGAGAACTCCTTTAGTTAGAATTGCCGAAGTTATTACCTTGGCCTGTATAGTTATGGCAGGAATGACTATTATGATTGATATGGGTAGACCTGACAGGTTATTAAATCTTTTTATCCATGCTAGACTGCAATCTCCTATTACCTGGGATGTAATCATTATACCCACTAGTATTGCTTTAAGCTTTTTATTACTCTATTTCCCACTAATTCCAGATCTAGCAATCCTTAAAAATTATTATAAAGATAAAAAACCCAAATTAAGCAAATGGTATGGTAAGTTGTCTTTAAATTGGAAGGGTACTAAAGTGCAAAAAGTAATTCAAGCCAAATCGATTAAAATTATTGCAATTATGGTAATTCCAGTTGGTATCATCTTGCAAACTATTGATGCCTGGCTATTTTCAACTACCTTCAGAATTGGTTGGGATAGTACTAATATGGGCGCTTATTTTGTATCAGGAGCTTTTGTTGCAGGAGTTGGTGCTTTAATAGTAGTTGTTTATGTTATAAGAAGAGTAAGAAAACTAGAAAATTACATAACTGATTATCATTTTAATAAACTTGGTAAATTTTTAGGCTTGGCTTGCTTAACTTATTTTTACTTTAATATTAATGAATATTTGATTCCTATATTTAATGCTCCAGTTGAAGAAGACATACATTTAAGTGCCTTAATTTCGGGTGAATATGCGATGTTATTTTGGTTTTCTCAGATGGTAGGATTAATATTACCAATGATATTTGTATTATTTAAATCAGGAAGAAAACCACTTTCTATGTTTATTATAGGTTTAATGGTAGTTGTAGGTTCTTGGTGGAAAAGATATGTAATTGTAACTCCAACTCTTTTACACCCATTCTTGCCGATTGAAGGTGTTCCTGAATCTTGGCATCATTATTTTCCAAGTATGCATGAGTGGTTAATTACAATTGCAACACTGGCTATGGCCTTATTGATAATTACAATAATGGTTCGATTTATACCTATGATACCTGTTCAAAAAACTGCAGAAGAACTCGAATTGTTAGAAACCAACAAAAAAACTGAGTCATGAAAAATCTACTAAATCGTCAATATTTTTTTCTTGCATTTATTAGCTTGTTTATTATTTCTATTAGTTGTCAAGATTTAAATGCACAAAATAAAGTAAGATTAAAAGCTTATTATGTTAAAGTAATGGGTAACGAAAGTTATATTGATATAACAGCTACTTCAAAGGTTGAAAAACAAAATATCAAAGTTTCAGGTATTGAATTAACTGTTTTTAATGAACTTGATGAGGAGAAAATAAAATTAGGTAATATCATTACCAAAATGAATGGAGAGGGAAGGTTTGTTATAAAAAACTTAAACTCAATTCAACCAGATTCAACCAATACTTATAACATTCTTATTTCATTTAAAGGAAATGACTTATTTAAGAAAGCTAAAAAAAGGATTAGTTTTAAGAATGCTGATATTATAGCTAATATAGTTGTAAAAGACAGTATTAATTTTATCTCAGCAAGCCTTACAGATGCTAGTTCAAAAACTCCAATCGTAGACGAATCACTTAGTATTCAAGTACAACGTTTATTTATGCCCTTTGGCATTGGTGAAGAATTTAATAATACTGATGATGAAGGTACCATATTTGTTCCTATAGAAGAAGAATTACCAGGTGTAGATGGAAATTTAATAATTGAAGTTGTTCTTAACGATCATGATGATTATGGAACTGTAAAAGCACTAATTAATGCTCCTATTGGAACCCCCATTATAGATGAATCAACATTTGATGATAGGACCATGTGGTCCACAAGAGACAAGACACCTATATTCTTACTTATATTTCCGAATTTGTTAATTTTAGGAATTTGGGGATTAATCGTATATTTAACTTATAACTTGTTTAAAATTTCTAAATCTAAATAAATCTAAAAATTAAATCATGAAAACATTTAAAACCTTAACAATTATTGGCGTATTTTTAATGGCTTTGTATTCTTTTACATCTATGGTTCAAGAAGAATGGGAAGTGCCAGAAAAGTATGAAAAAATGGAAAACCCTATAGCCGCTGATACCGATGCAGCAATTGGAAAATCACTTTACTCGAAGCACTGTAAATCGTGTCATGGGAAAGAGGGATATGGTGATGGTCCAAAAGCTGAAGAACAAGAAGGTGATTTAGGAGATTTTTCTACTGAAGAATTTCAATCACAGTCTGATGGGGCTTTATTCTATAAAACTACTTTCGGAAGAGACGATATGCCAGAATACACTAAAAAAATGCCTGATGATGAAGATCGATGGTTAATTGTAAATTATATGAGAACATTGGCAGAATAATTTTTTTAAAAACGTATTAAAAAACCGAATAATTAATTGTTCGGTTTTTTTATTACCCTTAATTTATGTTGAATTTGTCTCAAGTTGTGTGACTATTGTAACATAAGCTGATATATATCATTAAATATCTGATGGTTAGAGATTACTTTTGAAAAGATTTAATTTCTTAAAATCAGACAATGGAAAATAACGATTCTAAAAATGACTCAAGAAGACAATTTATCAAAAAAATTTCTACAGGAAGTTTACTAGCTGCTTCCGGATTAGCAATCACGTCACTTACCTCTTGTAAAGAATCTTCAAAAGAAAAAACTACTTTATTAACTACAGATGGAAAGTTAGTAGAAGTTTCCAATTCAGAAATTTCATCATTAGAACACAAACATATAACACCTAAAGAATCACGACAAGGTATCCCTGGAAAAAAATGGGTAATGGTAGTGGATCTCGGTAAATGTAAAAATGCTAAAAAATGTGTAGATGCTTGTGATAAACATCACAATTTGACACCAGACAGGCCTTATATTAAGGTACTTGAAATGAAGGATAATGAAAAATCATCCCCATATTGGATGCCTAAAAAGTGTTTCCAATGTGACAACCCGCCTTGTGTTAAAGTGTGTCCGGTTGGTGCTACTTACAAGCGTACAGATGGCATTGTATTAATTGATAACGAACGCTGTATAGGATGTCGTTTCTGTATGGCTGCTTGTCCTTATTCGGCAAGAGTATTTAATTGGGCAGAACCCCCTGAAGAGAATCAAGATGAGCTATACTCTCCAGAGACAAGTATTCCAAGTAAAATTGGAACAGTTGGGAAATGTGATTTTTGTCCAGATATGCTTAGAAAAAATATGCTTCCTCATTGTGTAACCAAATGTCCTAATGGAGTAATCTATTTTGGAGATGAAATTGAAGACACAGTAACCAATGGCGAAGAAACCGTTCGATTAAGTACCTTGTTAAAAGATAAAGCAGGTTATCGGTATATGGAAGAATTAGGTACAAAACCTCGTGTTTATTATCTGCCTCCTGTAGATAGGATGTTTCCATTTGAAAAGGACACTGAAGAAAGTAGTGAATCATGAGAAATTCAAATATGAAACCACAATTATTTAATTCAGAAAGAGAAAAGGACTTATTAGGTCATTTAGTAACAACCTCTTTAAAGTATAAATTATGGATCGCATTTTTGCTTCTCATTATTATTATAGGCGGATATGCATATTATAGACAGTTGACTTTAGGGCTTGTAGTAACTGCAATGAGAGATTATACCTCATGGGGAATATATATATCAAATTTTGTTTTTTTTGTTGCCATTAGTTTAGTAGGATCCTTGATAAGTTCCATATTAAAACTTAATAAAAATGAATGGGCTAAACCACTAACTAGAGTTTCAGAGATTATCGCAGTTGCTGCAATAATTTGTGCTGCAGTAATTATTATTGTTGATATGGGCCGTCCCGACCGATTTTTTTATGTGATTACACATTTAAGAATTCAATCGCCAATTATTTGGGATGTTATTATTATTTCAACCTATTTAATAATAAGTCTTTTATTATTATATCTATCCTTACTTCCAGATATTGCATTATGCCGAGATCGACTTACTACTATTCCAAAATGGAAAAAATGGATGTATAGAATTACAGCTATTAATTGGACAAATCATCCCAAGCAAATTAAATTACTTAAAAAAGTTAGTAGAGTTTTAGCTATAACAGTACTTCCAGTAGCATTTGCAATTCATACGGTAACATCATGGTTATTTGCCACCACATGGCGCCCAGGATGGGATAGCACTAACTTAGGGCCTTATTTTGTTTCAGGAGCATTTATGGCAGGTGCAGCTGCGATTATTTTTACGATGTATTTAATGAGAAAACACTTAAAATTAGAAGCATATATTACGGAATACCATTTTGATAAAATGGGTCGACTTTTAGTGTTGTTATCTCTAGTATATCTTTACTTTAATATTAACGAATATCTTGGCCCCGCTTTTAAAATGGTAGGTGTTGAAGGAGAACATATTACTGAACTATTTGTTGGTAAATATGCTCCATTGTATTGGTTTGTTCAGTTAGGAGGGCTTGTTTTTCCTATAATTTTATTAATTATAAAACCATTTCGTAAGCCTTTACCTTTATTTATAATTTCATTATTTGTGATTTTGGGCGCATGGATTAAAAGGTTTTTAATAGTGATCCCATCATTACAACATCCTTATTTGCCAATACAGGGTGTTGACGAATCTTATTTACATTATAACCCTACTTGGGAAGAATGGGCTATTACGTTATCTTCTTTCGCTTGGTTATTATTGATAATTACGGTACTAATTAAGTTGTTTCCTGTAATACCTATTCAAGAAAAAAAGGAGGAATCAAAAACAGTTGTTGAACAAAATACATTAAAAAATGAGACTTTTTAATTTTTTAGAGATACATACTTTGAAACTATTTTTCCTTACAGGGTTTCTAGTATTCAATACTTCATTAATTCATAGTCAAGAGGCAATGGAAGATGCCAATATCTCTATTTCCTTTTCAGATGAAAACGATAGTAAAACTATTATAGCAAAAGCTTTAGATCAATCGGGTCTACCCATTGAGGATCTTGAATTGTATTTTTTTGTAAAAAGGACTTTTAGTTTGTTACCAATAGGAGATAGTTTTAATGTAACCGATGAAAATGGATTGTTAGAAGTTGAATTCCCAAAAGACCTACCAGGAGATACAGATGGGAATGTTATTATTATAACAAAAATTATTGAATCTGACTTGTATAACGACTTTTCCATGGAAACAATTAAAAATTGGGGAATACCTGTTATACTAGAAGACCCAAAAGTTGAGAAACGATCATTATGGGCAGCTGCAGCTAATGCACCTATTACTTTAATTATATGTATTAGCTCAATGATATTAGCCGTCTGGTATATTATTTTTTATATCCTTTTTAAGCTTTATAAAATAAGTAAGATAACTTCTATACAACATTAAAACATTAAACGATAACATGTTTATTAATTCAATTTTATTATTATGAGAAAACAAATATTTATTTTAAGTGCACTCTTTGTAGGATGTTTTGCTTTATTATCTATGTCACTATTAGATTCTGAATTTCAGGACCCTTGGGAAGTTCCAGCGAAGTATCAAAAAATGGAAAACCCATTTTTAGATGCAGCAGATGAGGAAAATATTGGACGAATGATGTATTCTAAACATTGTAAATCTTGTCATGGAACTAAAGGGAAAGGAGATGGTACAAAAGCAGAAGATTTAGATACTGAAGTGGGAGATTTTACGGATGGATCCCTTATAGATCAAACCGATGGAACTCTTTATTATAAAACATTTTTTGGAAGAGATGACATGCCAAGTTTCAATAAGAAAATAAAAGTAGAAGAAGAAAAGTGGATGATAATTAATTATCTAAGAAAATTAGCTAATAAGTAAAAAATAATTTCAATTTATATTAAAATTAATATTTTTTAAAGTTAGTTTAGTTTAAGTGTTAACGCCTTGAAAACAAGATGTTTTAATTAAAAGGACTATGATAATTATCATAGTCCTTTTGTGTAGCTTATATTAAATTTGGGTAATTAATTGTAAATGACAAATGTTGAATACAACTAAATACTTTATTTTTTATGTGTTGTTATTTATTTTCACAATACCTATAAACGCACAATATAATACCAGCGATTTTGTTCCTACTAGTATACTCAGTAGCGAATTGTATGCACCAGGAAGAATGGCTATTGATACCACTGACAATGTATATGTAGTTGATGCTGTTCAAAGAAATATTGTAAAATATGATGCCCAAGGAAACTTTATTAACACAATTGACACTAATTTAAATCCATTATCAATCGCTGTAAATAACAAAAATCATTTGTTTGTTGGTGACAAAAATACAGGCGATATATATACAGTAAAGGCTAATGGAACAAAAATATTATTTTATTCTGGTTTAAGCTTTCCGGCTTCCATGGAATTTGGTTTAAATAATATTCTGTATGTGGTAGATAGCGAACAAAAAAAAGTGATTGGTTTGGATGTTTCGGGCGATGTTGTCCAAGACTTTACTTTTAGCACATTTACTTTTCCCACTGGAATCGCTTTTGATCATCAAAATAATCGCATCCTTGTTTCTGAACATGGGGGGATAGGTCCAGATGTTCAAGAATGTGGAGGAGGATGTAGCATATGCTGGGGTGAAGACGGTCCAGTGACAACCATTTATATTTTTGACATCAATGGAAATTACATCTCTGAATTTGGATGTTTTGGTACAGATGAAGGCTTATTTCAAAGAATCCAAGGCATAACAGTAGGAGCTTGTGGTAATATTTATGCCACAGATCCTTACTTAGGACGAGTTAGCGTTTTTGATTCTGATGGTAATTATATTACTAAATTTGGATCTCAGGGTAATGGACCTGGGGAATTCAATATTCCGACTGATATTGTTTTTAGTACAGATAATCGCGCATTTGTTTCTTCTATGAATAAAGGAGCTATTGATGTCCTTTCAGTTACTTTTTCTTTACCTACAGCAACAATTACAAGTACTGATAAGGCTATTTGTGCAGGAACCACAACAGATATTACGGTTGATTTTACAGGAGTTGCACCTTGGAACTTTACGTATACACAGGACGATTCAAATCCTATTCAATTAATTGCTAATGAAACCCCTTTCAGCTTCCCTGTAGATGTTGAAGGCCTCTACATAATAGATGCTCTTACCGATGCTAATGGTGATATGGGTACTTGTTTTACAGGTAGTACTCAGATAACGGTTAGTACAGAGCCGCCAACAGCTACCCTAATTATAACTGAACTGGAAAAATGCAATGATGATCCTTCAGGAATAGAATTGCAGTTTACTGGAATGGCGCCATGGACTTTTACTTATACCATTGATGGGGCTAATCCAACCGAAATAAGCACAAATCAAAGTCTTTATATTTTAGATGCAGAGCAATCTGGGGACTATGAATTTTTTAATCTCTCAGACGATGCGTGTACCGGTACAGAAATTATAGGTAATGTCATTGTGACTGTACACCCTATGCCTTCAGCCAACTTTACTAGTGATGATGACATTTTTATAAACCCTGGTGAATCTGCAGATATTGAAATTTCTTTTACGGGTACTGCTCCATTTACATTCACTTATATTTTAGACAATAGTAATTTAACTTCAATTACAACTACTAATAATCCGTTTTTATTAACTGTTGCTGATGAGGGTACCTATGAGATTATGTCTGTAGCTGATTTATATTGTATTAATGATAATTGGCAAGATGAATTTAATATTTTCTTTTATGATATCCCTCCAACAGCAACTATAGAAACTTCAGATTTTTATTTATGTTCCGATGAAACTGCAGATATTTCAATAGATTTTACAGGCACATCTCCATGGACATTCAGTTATACCATTGACGGGTTTGATCAAGGGAGCATAATTGCACCCTCATCTCCTTATTTCTTCACCTCATCATTGCCTGGTGTTTATGAGTTGAGTTCAATTTCTGATCAAAATACTACAGGAACATTTTCAGGAGCAGCCAACGTTCTGTTGCTCGAAGAACCCATAGTAAACTTACCTGAAGATTTTTATCTGTGTGATGGAGATCCAGCATATATATTAGATGCAGGAGAGCATGTGTCTTATGTTTGGAGTGATGGAAGTACAAATAGAACATTAGCAGTAAGTGAAACAGGTACTTATAGTGTTACAACAACAAATATTTGGGGATGTACTGCTTCAGATTCGGTTAGTGTTACGGTTTTATCGCCTTCTGATGCGAATTTTAATTTTGTTGTGAATTATTTAGAGGTTCGGTTTGTGAGTGATACTTATCTAGCAGACTCACATTATTGGGATTTTGGAGATGGTACTTTTTCAACAGATGAAAACCCAATCCATACATTTGCTTCAAAAGGAACCTATACAGTTACCTATACAGCTATTAATGATATCTGTGGAACTTCTGTTTATTCCGAAGATATTTATGTTAATACTAAGCCTCTTAAAGAAGTCGTTGATATATACCCAAATCCTTCCAGTGGAGAATTTACGGTAGCAATAAGTCCAAAAAAACCTCTTGAAGGATTGATTGATATTTTTGTATATGGTATGTCAGGGAATCCCATATATTCTGAAACTTTCGATCCAAACACTGTTCCAACAAATGAAGGTGTCTTATTAATCGAGATTTATATAGGTAATTTTACCAATGGAATGTATATCGTTACTGTCAATACCAGCAATTTTGTTGAACAGCACCAATTATTATTACATCACTAGCTATATGAAAACAAAATTACATCAACTATTGAGTTCTGGAGTGTTTTCTATAATAGTCCTGTTATTTTTATTCTCTTTTCAAAATTCCTATAGTCAATCCACTTTTACGTTAACAGACCCAGTCAATGATGTTTCATTTACCATTCCCACAGGCGCTACCAATATTACTATTGAAGTCTGGGCTGCAGGTGGTAGTGGTGGATCTTCAGGTAATAATGCTGCAGGTGGTGGTGGTGGTGGTGGTGCTTATAGCCGATCCATAAATATTTTTAGCCCAGGAACATATGACATACAAATTGGAGCTGGCGCACCTCAGACTCCTAAGAATGCCAATGGTACTGTAGGAGGGGATACCTGGTTTGACAGTGTCGGAATTATATTTGCAGAAGGAGGAAGTGGCGGATCCTCCTCTGGAAGTGGAGGCGCTGGTGGTGCTGGAGGTAATGCTGCCAATGGAATTGGAAATGACGCTACTCTTTCAGGAGGAACCGGTGTGGGTAGTACTGGCGTCCAAGGTGGTGCTGGAGGGAATGGTGCCAATGGAGGTACAGGTGGTGCCGGAGGTAATGATGTAAACGGACTAGACGGAAACACTCCCGGTGGTGGTGGTGGTGGTTCTGGTGGTAGAAATAATCTAGGGGGAGCTGGTGCAAACGGACAAATTATAATAACATATACAGTAGGATCTGTTTGTAGTTTAGCGACTAACGGATTAGCAAATATCCTTTGTGACTATAATGGAACTCTATCGAATCCTGCAGATGATACTTTTTCATTTACTTTAAACCCAACAGGAACTGATCTTGGCGCTACTTATAATGTTAGTGGAGATATTACTCGAAATAATATTACTTATGGAGGAGATGAGCTCTTTACCGGATATGATATTTCAGCAGGAGACCTGACCATTACCATAACGGACGTTTCTACAAATTGCGATATCACTAACTTCACAGTGCCAGCACCTGCAACTTGTTCACCTGATTGTGGTCTGGTAGATTCAGGGTTAACAAATATTCAATGTTACCCTGAAGGAACCCCTACCATTCCATCAGATGATACATTTTCATTTGATCTTAATCCTACTGGTAACAACCTAGGTGCTACCTATAGTGTTAGTGGAGGGTACACCCAAGCAGGTGTTTCTTATGGATCAGCAACTACATTTTCAGGAAGTCTTATTTCAGGAGGTAATCTAACCATAACCATAACAGATGATGCTACAGGATCTTGTCAAATAGTCGATCTGCCTGTACCAGCTCCTCCAACTTGTTCTGGGGCTGTAGTGTGTGATTTAACAAGCTCAGGATTAACACTTTTACCATGTGACCCTAATGGGACTCCAGCGAATCCTGCAGATGATACCTTTTCATTTGATTTAAACCCAACTGGTACCGATTTAGGTGCTACTTATAATGTCAGTGGAGATATAACACAATCTGGAATTTCTTATGGATCCGCTACAAATTTTTCAGGATTTCTGATTACAGACGGTAACCTCAGCATCACCATAACAGACGTATCCACAGATTGTACTTATGGTCCCTTTACAGTAATCGCTCCTGCCCCTTGTTCTTTTGATTGTTATTTGGCAACCTCTGGATTGGACTCTATTCTTTGTGACAATGTAGCAACTCTTACTGATGAAACAGATGATACTTTTTCTTTTGAATTAAACCCAACTGGAACCTATTTAGGAGCAACGTATAGTGTTAGTGGAGATATCACTCAATCGGGTATAAGTTACGGATCTCCAACAGCCTTTTCTGGCTATCTGATTTCGGCTGGTAACCTCAACATTACCATCACAGATGATACAGACGGATCTTGTACATTAGTTGAAACAATACCCGCTCCTCCTCCGTGTTCTTTAAATCATATTTCTTTTAACTGTACTTCCTGTCATATTACCCATAATGCTCCTGGATCAAATTTAACCAATGCTGAATTTAATGCGCTTTTATGTCAAAGTTGTCATATTTCTGAAGGTGTAGCAGGTGATAAGCCTCTAGTAAATGCTAATAAGGCTTCAGAAAGTGGACTGCGAAATTCTCATTCATGGGATGTTCCTGGTGATGATACCGCAGGCTTTCAAACTAATTTACCGACCAATAACGAAATGTTGATTAGAATGCCAGAAAACGGTGGAAAAAAAGAAATTATATGCTCTACCTGTCACAATCAACATAATAATGGATATGCGGACTCTCCTTATTTAAGAGTTGATAATACAGGAGATGCCATGTGTAAAGACTGTCACTCAACTAGAGATGTACAACGTTTTCAAGATGTAGGTGACAACAAAGGAAGTCACCCTGTAGGTGTCGTTTACGACGGGGGTAATTCAAAATTAAAAGCAAGTCCAACTGATACACAAACAGTAAATGGTAATGTTGAATGTTCCAGTTGTCATGGTGTTCATGATGTTACAAATAGTGGTGTACTTACTACCGATGGTAATTTATTGAGAACTACCAACGATGTTAACCTATGTTTGGACTGCCATAATTATATTGGACATTCAGGTTACGATTGTTTAGATTGTCATGAAGTACACAATACTGTCGATGGTACTATAGGAAGCAATATTATGATGATTAGAGATAATATTGATACTCCTGGGGGTAATAGACCTGTGGTATTTCTTGCTAAATCAGGGGCTGATTCCTTTGTAAATACAACAGGTTCTCGAGATGGTGTTTGTGTGGTCTGCCATACTACTTTAAGTCATGATAATTATAATGATGATACAAATGTAACCCATGACGACAGTTCCGATAAAGCGGGAGAGACATGTACTAGCTGTCATCTTCATAATGATGTAACTAATAGTTTCACGCAACCAACTGGACCACAATCTTGTGTAAGTTGTCACTCCTCAGCACAAAGTGGAGCTCGGGGATCAGTAGTTCAGATTGTTGGTTCCGGTGGAGAAATGGACAATACATTAATTTCAAGACATACTACTTCAACCGTTGGTAACGACCCACTCACTGAAGAATGTGAGGCTTGTCATTATGAAAGTGTAGGAGATCATCCAACATCAGAGATGATGTTAGAAGATTCGGCAAATCTCAACACCGTTTTCTCTGGTAGTGATAAAGATGTTTATTGTGTTGGTTGTCATGATGGGTCAACTCTTTATCCTAGTTTGTTTCCAGATCTAGATACAGATCCTAAATATGATAAATCATCTTATATTACTACACCTCATGATACAGGAAATGATACCTGCTTATTATGCCACGAAAGGCACGGATCTCAATATTCAGCACTAACAAAACAAGCTAGTAACTATGAAAATTGCTTTGCTTGTCATGACGGAGGTGTTGCGAGTACCAATATCAGTTCTGCCGATATTGCCATTCCTGGAACGAGCGGAACTGGGCATGCGTTTAGTACTGATATTAATCCAGTAAGCGCAAGTTCGGGTAATTATCAATCCAATACCCCTTCCGATCCAACGATGGACGCCCGATTGGATTCTGGAAATATAGTATGCTCTACTTGCCACGATCCTCATAATGCAAATTCCAAATATTTAGTTAGTGCTAATGATACAGACCAGATGTGTAAGGACTGTCATAACGCAAGAGATTTGGGTAGATTTTCCGACGACATTGTACTAAATAAAGGAAGTCACCCTGTTGGACTAGCTTATGTAGCTGGAGGCGATTATATTGATCCTGCACCTACCTTGAGTGCTACACAAGTTGGATTAAAAAATGGAAACATCGAGTGTTCGAGTTGCCATGGTGTTCATAATACTACAACCTCCGATGGTAATTTACTCAGGGAAACAATGACAAGTGCAACTTGTCAAGAATGTCATAATTATCAAGCGCATCAGGGATTTGATTGTCTGGACTGTCACCAGGTTCATAATGGAACTAATATTATGCTTATAAAAGATAATATTGATATAGATCCGACTGCAGGTGTTGATTTATGGCCAGTTGTGTTTAACTCACAAGGAACTACAGCATCTCCTGTGCAACCATCTCTACATTCATTTGCAGATGGCGATGAAGATGGAAATGGCATCTATGATGGAATTTGTGAGGTATGTCATACTTCAAACCCTAGTACATTTCACTATAATACTTCAGCAGGAGATCATTCACATAATAAAGGAAAATCTTGTGTTAGCTGTCATCCACACAGAGATACTGATACGGGTATTTCATTCCCTAACGGTTCTTGTCATGACTGTCACGAAAGAACAGCTCCGGGAGATCCACAGTTATATCCGGCAACCGGCGCACATGAAATTCATGCAGGCTCTCTTTATGAATTTAAATGCAGTGAATGTCATTTCGGACATGGGGACGGAAATGAAGTTCCTCATGGAAGTGGCGGTGATCCAGATGTGATTTTTGACCCTACGGGCCTAGCTTCTAGATTAGGAAAAGATTTAACAACGGCAGATCCTATTACTACATGGGGTGGAGCTGATCCATCATGGGATTCGGGAACTAAAACCTGTAGCAATATTTATTGCCATAGTGATGGACAAAGTGCATATCGTGGACAGGATGGCACTAATGTCTGGGATTCAACTAGAAATGGACCTGAAGAAGTAGCCCCTACTTACACTAATCAGGTTTGGACAGGATCTATCACCACTTGCGATGCTTGTCATGGAGGGAAAGGAAATATGACTGCTCCATATACCATCGATACGAATAGTCCTGATGCGCACCTTATTCTTGATTTCGACGGTGTTCAGACGCCTACTAGTGGTTTGCATACACATACTGCTATGTTTGGTGATAGTCAGGACACAAGTGGTCCCACAGGTGCCGGTGCCGTGCAATGTTACTTGTGTCATAACACTAATGGTGCTGCCAATAGTGGAACGAATTATCAGGGTACTTATGGGTCTCCTTTAAAAAAACATGTGGATGGGGAAACCTATTTCATAATGAAAATCTATGCCGAAGGAGGAACATGGGCAGATTGGAACGGGACTGCGGGTAATGGTTATTTGGACCATTGTATAAGTAAAGGGAATTGGAAATAAAGGTTATAGTCCACTCCGAATAATGCCATTAATATATCTTTCCTTGAACTACTATTAATTTACGACTTGGTTAAAATTATTTTGACCAAGCTGTAATTGTTTTTTCAAGTTTTAAATGGCTTATTTCATTAATTAGGATGAACAATTCGTGATATCATTTTTTTTTATAAAATAAATGATGCTCCTCTTTTTCATTATCTAGAATATTTGATTTATGTTTTAATATAAATTGAAAGTCATTTTTAAACAAATTTTGTTGTTAATTTAAAGTCTTTTTGAGCATACCTAAAGCTACTATTTTCAATCCTAATTATATCTTGACTTTTCGGATTGGACTCATGTTTGATTCACAAATGTTGAAAATGATTTTAAAGTAGCTAAGACAATTTTTTTCTTTTGATTCCTGAAAAAATAAAAAGTGCAAAAATCAAAAAGGAAACAATCCATACCCAGAATGGAAATGTTGGTGTAGTTCCCGATGCGTAACTATGAATACTTTTTGTGAAATAATAATTTATTCCTATAAATGTCATAATAACAGTAGCTATACTAATTACTGCTCCAACATTGAAAATATATTTTCCTTTCATAATAGGAACGAGTCGGAAATGCAAAATCATAGAATATGCAATTATAATGGCAAGTGACCATGTTTCCTTTGCGTCCCATCCCCAGTATCTTCCCCATGATTCATTTGCCCAAACAGCTCCGAAAAAAGTTCCGATTGTCACTAAAAAAAGCCCAATTGTTAAAGTCAGCTCATTAATACTTGTCAGTTCTTCCATAATCACATCAAGTCGTTCAGCGTTTTTATGGCTAATAAACAAATAGAGAATAAGGCATATCAGACCGAGAATAAAACCTAATCCCAGAAATCCATAACCAATTGTAAGTGTTGCCACATGAATAATTAGCCAGTATGACTTTAACATTGGGATTAGATTAGTTAATTGAGGGTCGTAACTGCTGTGAGCCGCAGTTGTTAAAATAAGAAATGCTAATAATGCCGTTCCTGCCAGCGCAATTTTTGAATAACGCATGAAACAAAACCCTGCCAGCATAACACTCCATGCTCCAAGGATAAGAACTTCGTATCCATCACTCCATGGAGTATGCCCCGATACATACCACCTCAGTATCATTCCAAAAGTATGATATGTAAAAGCAATACCTAATAACACAATAAAAAAGTTCAGAGTTGAACTTACGAGCTTACTTTTTTTAGATTTCAAATTATCAATAAAAGAAAATAAAAGCAGCACTATACTTAATATGCCCAAGGTTTTTTTAAGGGTAATGAATATTTTGGCTTCATTGTAAAAAATCTCGGCATTAACCAATGTTTCAGAGGGCAATAATTTTGCGGCAGCGCTATGGCGCTGTATGCTTTCAATGTAACCCAATACTTTATCAGCCTTTGAGTAGTCGCCCGATTTTGATGCCTCAGAAACTTCCTTAAAATACAATGTCAGGATACTATTATAATTCAAATTCTTTAATTGTAAATCCTCATTAATAATATTTATGGGACCTGTCAAAGTGATGTAGGCAGGAGAATCAGCCCAATTAATCCATTTATTATTTAATGAGCCCTGTTCGGGAAACAGACGGAGCATTTTTCCTTGAAGCGCCATCTTAAATATTTCTACCCGTTCAACCACTTTAAGAATTTCCTTGTCAAATGTGTTTCGTTTCTCTGGATTTTTTCTGAAAGCATTTTCGGCAACTTCAAAAAGTTTGTAAGTATAATCCTCAAAAAAGAAATCATTAAATGAAGCGTAGTTGCCCTTTATACCGATAATATCAATTACCGATTTTTCTCGAACATAAATAATCTTTTGTTGCTTCCAGAATTCTTCATTCACAGGGATGTCTGCAAATAGAACCAATGCATTCATTTTTCCTTTCCCTGCAATATTGAAATTGTCTTTTTTAGAAATTTTATGCATTACATCATAAGCAAGTGTGTTTACAGGTGCAAACCGTCCGTTGTATGTTTGTGTAATTAACTGTCCAAATTTTTCAGTATGTTCAACGCTGGTGCTCTTTTGATTATTTTTATTTAAATATGAATATCCAATGGATCCCAATAAAAAAGCAATCACTAATATGCCCATTATTTTCCATTTTCCTTTAGAAAGTCTGCTCCGATGGAATACGGAGTCCGATGAAGTCGAGAGGATAGACTCGTTGGGGCTAGGATTCGTAAGAGTATTGGTTTGGGATTGTCTGTCTGCTTTTCTTCCGGTTTGTATTAGCCCGATTTTTCTTATTAAGTCCCAGTATCTTGATTTTTTATTAAATAAGGTTAGAGTAAATCCTACCAGCATAATAAAATAGCCAAAATAAGTAACCCAAGTGCCATAAAAATCATAGTTTACAGATAGTATTGTTGCTTTTTCATCTTTATCATAAGATTTCTGAAATAAAGTGTAGCCATCATAATTCAATACATTATTTATAGAAATTTTATGCTCTTTACTAAAATCGTTCCTCTTGTCTGTTAAAGTTATCTCACTTGCAACTGATGATGGGATATTAGATCCAGGATATTTATCCAGAATAAATTTATTTAAATGAATTGAAAAAGGTAACTCTATTTTTCTATTTCCAAATGCAATCTGGAGCTCTATGTTATCAATTCCAAATTTTTGATAATCATGATTATATCCCGGACCACCTAATACAGATATCTCCTGTTTTTTGCCGTTAAAAGTAACATCCAATATTAGTACACGCGAACCATGATGATTTTCCTTTCCAGGAACGTATTTTATCTTACCTTTTTCATCAATTGTTTCCACCGCATTTTTGATATAGTCATTAAAGTCAATATCAATTGGTCCCTTTTTAGATTCTATACGAACATGAAAGGAATTATCGGTAATTGTGCTCAGTGATAAAGGACGGTCAACAGAATAACTTTGCTTATTATCTGTTGCCTCTATATATAAATGAGGTTCTGAAATATAAAATAAATTTGATGATTCACCCTGACGGATTTGCGTACTTCCTTCAAAACCAAAGTACCGCGTAATACCTCCTCCAATAATCAATACAACAAAAGCACTATGAAAGAGGAATCCACCAAATTTTTTTTTACTGAAGAGATTATATTTATTGATATTTCCTATAAAATTCAGAGCAAGCAGCAATAGTAACAATTCAAACCATTTAGCATGGTAAATAAGCAATTTTGCAGTGAGGATATCGTGTTTATCTTCAATAAAAGTTGCAAGAGCTAATGCAATAATAAAAATAAGTAATAAAACTAAAGTGGTCTTTAAAGAAGTTAAATAATTTAAACCCTTTTTAAATATCTCTTTCATATACATTTAAATCTTTAATCCATTTTCTTATTTAAGACACTAAGGAACGAAAAAAAAAGGTGACTGCATAAAAATGATATGGTCCTTTTCCCTTTTACTTTTCATTGTTAACTAGCAGCTATTAGTATATAAAAATATGATGTCACATTAAAATCTATAAACAAAAAAGCCTTGATCTTTAATTAGAACAAGACTTTTCTGTTTAATTAATATTTCAAATTATTCCTCTTGAATCTTTTTATTTTTTCTTTCTTTTAAACCAGCAATAACTATTAATACTACTGCAACCAAAATGGTGATCCATGCCCACATAGGAAATACCGGGGTTTCACCACTAGCATAGGAGTGCATCCCTTTCGTAAAGTAATAATTAACTCCAATAAAGGTCATTAATACGGAGCCAAAACCAAAAATGGCAGCTACATTAAATATAAATTCTCCTTTAATTTTCGGTGCTAACCTTAAGTGTAATATGATGGTATAGACAATGGTGATCACAAGGGCCCAGGTCTCTTTGGCATCCCAACCCCAATAACGTCCCCAGGACTCATTGGCCCATACACCCCCTAGGAAAGTACCTATGGTGGCTAGAAATAAGCCGATGGTCAAATTCATCTCATTAACATAGGTCAATTCTCGAGTAATCAATGACAATCGTTTTGCATTCTTTTTTGTTTTTAGCAGATAGATTCCCATATTAAAGAATCCTAGTATAAATCCAAGGCCTAAGAATCCATAACTTATCGTTAGCGTTGCCACATGAATAATCAACCAATACGATTTCAATACTGGAACTAAATTCGTTAATTGTGGATCATAACTACTATGGCTGGCTGTCATCAAGGTGAAGAAAGCTAGCAAAGCAGTTGCTGCCAAGGTGATTTTTGAATACCTCATAAAACTAAATCCAGCCAGCAATGCTGACCATGATACTAAGATCAAAGCTTCATACCCATTAGACCATGGTGCATGACCAGATAAATACCAGCGCATACCCATTCCATACGTATGATATATAAAACCAACGGCTAATACAGCTATACAACCATTTAACAACCATGTTAAGAACTTGTTTTTCTTGGATCTTAAATTATCAATAAAGGCGAGGAATAATAACAGTACACTTAACAAAGCGTAAAGATTTTTTAGATTGATAAATATATTGGAATTATTATAGCTGATTTCTCTGCTAACTTTAGGCTCAGAAGGAATATTATCAGCATTTGAAATTTGTCGCTGGATGCTATTTATATAGCCTAATAATTTGTCTGCTTTGCTGTAATCTACAGTTTTAGTAGCTTTACTTACTTCCATAAAGTAAGCCCTCATGATATTGTTATAATTCAACACAGGTAATTGTAGATCGTCATTTATAACTTTAATACTTCCTGTTAAAGCTTGCTCAGCTAATGGATCATCCCAGCTCACCCATTTATTATTTTTTGAGTTTTGAACAGGAAAAATATCCAACATTTGAGCTTTATAGGTCATCATGAATATTTCTAATCGCTCATTTACCTTAATAATTTCCTTATCAAATTTATTGCGTTCAGCATCTGGTTTTCTAAATGCAGTTTCTGCAAAGGATTGTAATTTATAATCTCCTTTTTCGTTGAAAAAGTCATTAAAACTTACCCTTTTATCGTTAACTCCTATAATATCGGTAACCGATTTTTCACGGACATAAATAATTTTTTGATCCTTCCAAAAAATGCCATTTAGAGGAAGATCTAAAAATACTTGCATGGCGGTCATCTCCCCTCTGCCAGGAATATCAAAATTATCTTTTCTGGTTATTTTATGGATGACATCAATAGCTAAGGTATGTACAGGAGTATATCTACCTTCGAAATTTTGAACTATTAATTGCCCAAATTTATCTGCATGAGCAGCACTTACAGAATATGCATTTACTTTATGTTCATGTTGTTCTTCCTGAGCAAAAATACCTGATATGGAGAATAGCATCACAAGTGCCATGGTCAACTCCTTTCTTCGTTCCCGTAGTTTTCTAATTTTACTCATTAGATCCCAATACCTTGAATGTTTATTAAATAAGGTCCAGATAAACCCTAGTATCATAAGGGCATAACCTATATAGGTAATCCAGGTTCCCCAAAAATCATGGTTTACAGATAAAACGGTACCTTTTTCATCTTTATCATAAGAGGATTGGAAAAATCGATACCCCTCATAATCCAACACATTATTCATATAAATACGATGATTTTTTAGCACTCCTTTGTTTGGGTCCATCAGGGTAACTTCACTGGCATAGGAAGATGGACTCATGGAACCGGCATAACGTTCTAATTCAAATTTGTTGAGTTGAATAGAAAAGGGGAGTGATATCTTATTGTTTCCAAAGGCTAATTTAAGTGATACACCATCTAAGTCTACATCTTGATAGTTGTCAATATATCCTGAGCCCCCCAAAACGACAACCTCTTTCGTTTTTCCTTGATGACTAACATCCAATAATAAAGCACTGGGTAAGTTTTCATCAGCCTTACTTTCAATATATTTTACAACGGTGTTTTTTGAAACTTTTGTTAAAACCAAAGCAATTCCAGAACCTTCGGGTTGGTATAAATGCATTTTACTGAAACCTCCCAAACTGTCTTTTAAAATTTGACCTTCAGTCATATCGGGCATGGTAGCAGTATTAATATTTGCGGGATAGCTTATAAATAGTTCATCTGCAGTACCTGTGATCAATAGCGCATCAGGACGGGAATAATTGTTAAAAGCGATGGGGAAGTTATGGTTCATTTGTAGCTCTCCATCTCTAATTTGCATTTCATCTTTATGTCCATCAACACTGATGGTTAATGATAACATTGTAAATCCACCTTCTTGTCCTTCAACAAGAGTTTCCTCCGCTTTTTTATAATAATCTTTATAGCTAATATCAATATTGCCCTTTTGTTCGGTTTCAATAGTTTCTTCAAAAGAATTATCGGTGATCATTCCCAAAGCTAATTTTTTGTTCACCTCATAATCTTTAAGACCATCATTTGCCTTTATATTTAAATAGGTATGATCACTATATATAAAATTAGAAGAAGCTTTTTCACGAATAAACATTCTGCCTTCAAACCCAGCATATCGAGTTACACCTGCACCTATAATAATAATGATAAATGCCGTATGAAAAATAAAACCTGATATTCTTTTCCAGGTAAATAGATGATATCTTTTAATACTCCCTATAAAATTTATGATCATAAGGATCATAACCGCTTCAAACCATCGTGCATTGTACACCAATATTTTTGAAGTTATGGTGTCATATGAGTTTTCTATAAATGTAGCAACAGCTAGAGCTATTGCAAAGATTACTAATAAACCAAGGGTTGTTCTTGGTGAGAAAAGGATGCTTAATATTTTTTTCATAATACCCAATTATTTTTGTCATTATATAGCAAAAATAATATAATAATACAGGTTGTATGATGACAAATGTCAGGTTTAGGTTGAGCTATTTTAATTAGTTTTGCTTTATATTTAATTAATTGTAAAGTAATTACCTATGAAATATTATTTAAGTTTAGTCATGGTATTAGTGCTGGTGTGGTCTTGTAATAATGCCCCAAAAACAGATGCAAATAACAATCTAGATGTACATGAGGCTATTGTACAGGAGGTACTCCATGTAAAAGAATATTCCTATATCCGTGTTTTAGAAAATGGTATT
Organism: uncultured Flavobacteriales bacterium; assembly: GCA_913063255.1. Lineage (GTDB taxonomy): Bacteria > Bacteroidota > Bacteroidia > Flavobacteriales > Flavobacteriaceae > Marifrigoribacter. The sequence goes on from CAJXYJ010000009.1 coordinate 24,312, forward strand.
GAAAAATGGATTGCTGCCCCAACTACAGTTGTAGAAATAGGAGGCACCTATTATTTTGGCAAAACCATGGAAATGAAAAACTTTGAAAGTAAGGATTTAAACAAAAGTTTTGAAACCATTTATTTTGTTGAAAAAATTAGTGCTACTGCAGAAGACACAAAGCTTCCTTTAACAACAAACCCTCACCCTGTTAAAACTGAAAATCCTAAACCTATTATAGAAAAAAAGGAAGTAAATGTTGAAGCTTCCGGAAATACTATAAGTATTGCAGAATTGTTTAAAAACAAAGAAAGTTATAATAATAATCTTGTAAAAATAAAAGGAGAGGTAACTAAGTTTAACCCAGCTATTATGAATACCAACTGGATTCATATACAAGACGGAACTGAATTTAATGGCCTTTTTGACCTTACGGTGACTACTTCTGAAAATGTTGAGGTTGGAGATGTGGTAACCTTAGAAGGAAAGGTAACGCTTAATAAAGATTTTGGTTCGGGTTATTTCTACGAGATTATTATAGAAAATGCTATCATAATTAAATAATATTAAAAATTAAAGAACGAATGAAAATATTAAAAACAGTACTCGTTTTAGCTATATTTCTAATGGCTTACTTACTACAGGCACAAGACCCTCATGCAGAAAGTGGATTGACCAAAGGAATTGTACAGGAAGTGTTGCAGGTATCTTCATATACCTACTTACATGTATTGGAAGAAAGTGGTATTAAAAGATGGATTGCAGTTCCTACTATCGAAGCCAAATTAGGAGAAATATACTATTATAAGGGAGGTATGGAAATGCCCGATTTTGAAAGTAAAGAACTCAATAGAAAATTTGATGTGGTCCTGTTTTTAGGGTCTATAACTAATGGTGAGGATATTGATATTGAAAAGGGGATGGTAGATCCTAATGTTATTGTTGAAGAGGAAGTGAATAAACCTACTAAACAAGCTACCTTGGAGAAACTAGAGCTTTCTATAGAAGAAGTAGCAGGTGGCGTACGTATTGCAGATTTGTTTGAAAACAAACAGCAATTTGCAGGTAATAAAATAAAAATTAAAGGAGAGGTCACTAAATTTACTAAAGCGATTATGGGTAAAAATTGGGTGCATTTTCAAGATGGAACCTATTTTAATGGAGCTTACGATTTAATGATTACTACTCAAGAAATTGTAAATGTAGGTGATGTAGTCACTTTTGAAGGTACGATCACATTAAATAAAGATTTTGGTGCAGGTTACTTTTATAGTACCATTATGGAAGAAGCCGTTTTAATTAAGTAAGTTTAGTTTATAGTTAGTTAATTAGTTTTTAGTTATTAAAAAGCCACTTTATAAGTGGCTTTTTTTTGTTTAGTTATTCCTCGCAATGACGGTTTGCTTCGTCATCGTCACTGCGAGGAGTATTTACGACGTGGTAATCTCATTATAATGAAACAGATTGCTTCGTTTCTCTCGCAATGACGGTTTACTTCATCATCGTCACTGCGAGGAGTATTTACGACGTGGCAGTCTTATTAAAAGGAACAGATTGCTTCACTATGTTCGCAATGACGGTTTGCTTCATGTCACTGCGAGGAGAGCAGCGACGTGGCAGTCTCATTAAAAGGAACAGATTGCTTCACTATGTTCGCAATGACGGTTAATGAGGGGCAGATTGCTTCGCTACACTCGCAAAGACGGTTTGTTTCATGTCACTGCGAGGAGTATTTACGACGTGGCAGTCTTATCAAAAGAAACAGATTGCTTCGTCGCTACACTCCTCGCAATGACATATAAATATTATATTTACCTATGAACAAATCCTATGTTTACTTTCTAACTAATAAAAACAATTCCGTTATTTATGTAGGAGTTACAAGTAATTTATTAAAAAGAATATATCAACATAAAACAAAATACTTTAAAGGGTTTACATCTAAATACAATTGTGATAAGTTAGTTTACATTGAAGAATTTACAGATATTAATCAAGCTATTTCAAGAGAGAAGCAGTTAAAGGCTGGACATAGGAAAAGAAAAGAAGATTTGATTAATTCCCTTAACCCTGAATGGAAAGATTTATCTGAAGATTGGGTTTTTAGTATTGATTAAGAGGGGCAGGTTGTTACCTGTCATTACGAGGAGTGTAGCGACGAAGTAATCTGTTAAATTGGACTCCTATTCATGAGATTACTTCGTTACACTCGCAAAGACGGTATGTTTCATGTCACTACGGGGAGAGCAGCGACGTGGCAGTCTTATCAAAAGAAACAGATTGCTTCGTCACTTTGCCACGCGCCAGCTGGCCCCTTTGTTAAAAATGATCACTGAACATTTTCTTTACACACGGGTCCCGCAATGACGTAAAAAAAAGACCAGTTTTCACTGGCCTTTCCTTAAAAACTAAAAATTATAAAAAATCAACTAATCATTACTTATTACTTCACGGGAGTAACTTTGTTCTTTATGGCAACCTGTAGCGCAGGTACCTCCATTGTCATTGGGGATATAATTTAAAGGCATATCCCATCTTCCGAATTTTACAGTGGTTGCAATTAATTTGGTGTTATTGGCAGCATGAATATCATGGCAGGTAGTACAGTTTCTCCCTTTATCTTTGTTAATATGAAGAAAATGTAAATTTCGATCTCCTTCTCTAAACTCGGTACCCACAGCGGTGGTTTCTAAATTCAATAGATCGGTGTCATGGCAACCAAAACATAAGGAGAAATTTTCCTCTATTCCCTTTACATAGGTTCCTATGGTAAATTCATCTTTTAATAATAAGTCTCTTTCAGAATAATGTGGGTTATGACAAGAGGTACAACGTTTTTTAAGGGCTTTGTGTAAATGGCTGCTTTCATTTAAATGTTTTTCAATATTTGCGATTAGATTACCATCTTCTTTTTTAATGATCTTATTATGACAATTAAGGCATAATTGTTTGCTCTTATCTGCCAATAATCTTTTTTGGGTAGAGGCGTGGGGGGTATGACAAAGCAAACAGGCATCTCCTTCAAAAGAAGCTTTATGTACTGTTTTTGCAGTGGCTTTTTTATCCTCGTATTCACTATGACAGAAGAAGCATAAATCGGGAGCTGGTGTAAAGACCAAATGGGAATCATTAGAACTATGTACCTCATGGCATTCTGTACATTCTCCATTTTTTACGGGCTTATGAACATACTTTAAATTATGTTCTTCTTCTACTTCGACATGGCAGGAATAACATAAGGCGGCACCTTCTGCAAAAAGGGTAAACCCTGCCACATCTTCTAAGGGATGCTCCTGCCCGTTAGTTTCATGGCAGGCGGTACAATCTGTAGCGGTTGGCCCATGTAAAATATCTTTTTTTACCGTGCGTTTATGGCATTCTGTAGTACAGTTGTTGGTCACCGCATTTTGCGAGATTAAAGACCAACTAAAAAGACAAATTAGTATACTTAAAGAAATGATAGGTGGTCTTACCCGTCGTGTGATTTTTGTGTTGGTCTGTTTCATAATTTATAGTTTTAATTAATATTAAAATTTTCTTTTTAAGGTTAGGTCTATTCCAAAAAATTTAGAATTTCTATCGTATTCATTTTTCTCGTCGGCTCTAATAGTTAAGTTGATATAAATTTTATTGTATTTTGTTCTAAAATCAAGACTTCCAGTAATCGCATCTCTGTTAACTTCATCATAATTAATCTTTCTGCCATAAACATGAAGCCTTAATTGAGTGTTCTGGCTTATGATATAATTTAAATTACCATTTATAAATTCATGATCTTCTTTTCTCCCATCTATACCTATCGTTTTATATTTGGAGGCATTATACCCAATTCGAAAATTTAATTTTCTACCAATTTTTCCGTTTATATTTAAATTGTAATTTAGTAATTCATAGGGTAGAATATCACTTTTAAAATCATCAAAACTAAATCCCCCACTAAATAACCATAACTGTACCCCAACACCATAATAGTTTCTTGTATAATTATCCAAACTTAAAAAACTCAATTCTTCTTGATCTTTATAAGTTTTGTTAGATATCTGATAAAAGAGATTTAATCTATTTTTAAATAAAGAAAGATTAATAGTACTACTTAAAAGAGTTCCATTTATAGTATAGTTTGAGGGTTGAAAATAAGTGTAATCAATTAATACTATGGAATTATTTGGTATAAGACCTCCAATAATTCTTCTTACTTCAACAAAACTTCCTACTTGTAATAATTCATAGTCAAAATTTTCTTGATAGAGTATAGTCTCTGTTTCGTCCTTAACTACAATCGTTGAAATATCCACCTCATGTTTTTCAATAATTAATAATTGACCATCAGAAAGTAAAAAAGGGTCATTATATATATTAATATATTCGTCTGTTCCTTTTCTTTTTGTAAATTGTTTTTCGGCAAAAGTGTTGATCATAATTTTACTTTCTAGGGGTAATTTTTTTTTGTAATCAACTCCTATTTTAGCAAATAAATTGGACTCAGAACTTATGTTAAAAGTTTGGTGATTATACCTTATAGATGCGTTAGAAAATAAGCTATTATACAGTTGGTGCGAGACTGTACCTAAAATACTATTATTTCTATTTTCATTACCGTTAGCATCAACTTGTCGAAAAAATTGATTAACCCTCCAAGTTAGTGGTTTTACAGGATCGGAGTTAAGGGTATTGATTATTGAAAAATTATTTCTATTCGAATTAAAAGTGTTAAAGTTATTATAGTTAACACTAGATAAAAGAGTATTGCTTTTAAAATTGTATTTATTAGTAATTAAGAAATCTGTTTGAGAAAATTCATACCTATAGTTACTGCCATCATTTCCAGGAGTATTCGTTTTTGTAATATTATCAGATTTTAAAAATTTCATAAAAACCTTATTCTTGGAAGCTCCATAATATTGACTCGTAATTACATCTAGTTTATTCTCAATTCTATTTTCTATTCGCTGCGATTCAATTTCGGTAATGGTTACATCATAATTATTGTAAGTAATGTTTATGGGGAAAATTTTAAATTTTAAATCTAATATTGCCCCTAAATTTTTATCTTCATTTTTAACATTGGTAAAATTTTCTCTATTCACATAGCTTTCATTCATTGAAAAATAACTTGATAATGTGTAATTTGCTTTTTTAAAAAATGTTGTTTTTACTTTGAGAAAATTAGAAGTATTGCTTATAGAATATTCTGGACTTACCAATTGTTGAACTTTCTTTATATTAGGTTCATAACCTAAAGATAAATCTATGCTTAACAAATTGGGATGATATACATAAGATTTTGTAAACAGTGAAATACCACCAAAAACCCCCGTTGTATTAGTTTTTTTTGAAGTGTTATTAATTAAGTATTCCACTTCATTATAAGTACCTGTAACCCTTAAATTTCCACTAAAATTGGTTAATTTCCACCAAGTCGGTTCAAAATTATTATTCTGAGAATAGACAAAACCTATAAAAAAGTAACACAATATGAAGCTATACTTTTTCATCCCTAATTAAGTGATTTAATTAATAAATACTTATTTAGGCTCGCATGAGAACTATGACAGTCTTTACAGCTCTTAGAGGAATCTTTATGGTCTAGGTTATCTGTGCTTTGAAAATCTTGCCTACTATGACAATTTAAACATAGGTCATTACCTTCTTTGACCAATAATTTTGTTTTGTTTGAGTTATGGTTGTCATGACAGAGATTACAATTTCCAGCACCCACAGGGCCGTGGATATAATTCATCTCATTTCTAAAGTCCTCATGGCAATTAAAACAGGTGTTTGTTTTAATTAAATTTTTGCTATTTGACCCATGAGGGTTATGGCATTGTGTACAATCTTCAGAACTAAGGACATTATGAATGTTCTCTTCATAATCAAATTTATTTTCATGACAATTCAAACAAAGGTCATTCCCTTGTTTTATAAGCAAATATTCATTCTTCGACTTATGTGCACTGTGACATTGTGTGCAATTTCCTGAGCTGAATGGACCATGTGAATTAGAATAATTTTGTTCTACATTTTCATGGCACTTATAACATAAATTGGGCATCTCCATCTTGAGTTTTCCCATACTGTTTTTATCATGACATTCATTACATTTTTTTTCTTCAAAAGGTTTATGTATACTATTTTTAGGTTGATTAGATTTTAATACTATTCCATTTAAATTAGTTGAATCTGCAGAAAAAACGGTGTACGTTTCGGGATCAGGTACTCCATCAAAAAAAACAGTTCTCCATTGGTGTGTACAACTATAAAAAACCATTAATAAAATTAATGTCAGAAAGAAATATGGTGAAAATCGTTTAAACAATTCTTTGTTTTTTTGATCAGCTCATTACAAGATTTAATCATTATTAAAATAGAATTATCATTTATTTATGTTCAACCCTACCATAAACATTTACTTTATGATTTCCGAATTGGTTAATTTGAAATATTAAATACTTTAAATCAAATTTATCTAGGTCAACATATTTTTTAAATAGTTCAGTATCATAGCTAATACTAATCCCTGTTGGCAAATACATTCCCCCAGAGGTATTGGTAGGGCCTCCAAAATACATCAGCAATTGGTTTTTGTCATTAAACATCTGAACATTCTGAAAACTCCCGTCAACGACATATAGATTATCTTCTTTATCTACAGCATTTCCTTTGGGTCTAACAAATTGTCCATATGCCTTTCCAAAGGATCCCACCTTAGAGATAAAATCCCCTTTAATAGAGAATTTTTTTATCCCACCGTCTCCAACATCGGTAACATAAATATATTTTTTAGAAGCAGAAATGTTAGAGGGTTTGTATAACCAATCCTCATTTCCTTCTACGGTATCTGGGAAACTAAATAATAGTTCATTTGTTTTTTTATCGAATACTTTTACCGTATGGCTCACGATATCTGTTACCCAAATTTTGTTATTTATAATGGCTATATCTGTTGGAGATTTGAGTTCTCCTTTCCCAAAACTAGATATGAAATTGAAATCTTTATCGTAGACCAATATTTTTTGTAGTGATATATCCACAATATAAATAGTTCCTAATTCATCAATACTTATATTAAGAGGGACATCCAGCTTTCCAGGACCTCTTGGAACTATTTGATTGAATTTATTTGATTTCAAATCAATTTCTACAATTCCCCCAATTCCAAGATCACAAACAAAAATTTTACCCTCAAAATAATCTACGCCATAAGGTTTTTTTATTTTTACTTGGTCTACTTCCCCAATAATACTTTTATTAAATGCAGATTGTTTTGCTTCAATATCTGTAGAGGAATTAAATGTTGCTAAAAATTGAATTTTAGCCGAATCTTCTATTTCGGGATAATAGACTTTTTGTACATTACTTTGGATTATCTTGGGGGAACAGGAGTAAAATATCATCGGTGTTATTAGCAGTACTGCCAGTAATTTTATTAAAGTATTCATAGTATAAATTTAAATTTATTTTCTTTAAAATGTCACTGTAAAATTAAGCCTAACATAACTTTTATACTATGATAATCATCATAATGCGATGTTTATGAAACAAAAAAAAAGGCGATTATAAATCGCCTTTTTTTTGCTTAATTTTATTAAAATTATTTGGCATGGCATACTAAACACATTTGACTTCCTGCATTATCCATTGCATAAAGACCAGTTCCGGCTACACCACCTGGGCCGTTATTATGAACATCATGACAAGAAGAACATTCTACAGTACCTTGAGCACTCAATAATGCTGCTGCTGCTACTGCTGTGTTTAAACCTCCATCAGCTGATATCAATTCATCTGTATAATCAATAGAAATTGGATGATCATCAGTACCACCATTTTTAATAAAGTCTCCCAGTATTACTGTGCCAGTATCAGTACCTGAATTATCTAATGGGGTTACACCATCATGGCAAGTTAAACATAAAAGAGAAACACCTGTTGGGTCACCTGGTACATAAGCAGTTCCAGTTCCACCTGAACCTGTACCATCATCATCCGCATTAAATGTATCTGAAGAATAAGACGTCCAAGTAGCACCAGTGTTAAATACTGTTACTCTATCCCACAGTGGTGCTGTAGAAATAACAGTTGCGTTGTGAGGAGTATGACAAGCATTACAAATTTCTCCACTAGATTCATTGTTCCAAGACAATGCTGAAAAGTCATGAGAAGAACCTGTAATTACCCCTTGAGCAAATACAACTACTGTAAATAAACTTAATGTTAATGTTAGAATTAGATTTTTTGTTTTCATTAGATTCGAATTTAAATTAATATATATAGTTTTAATGATTCTCTAACCTATTAGTTATTAACAGGTTGTAATTAATAGTATCAAAGTTAAGAGCGGAATAGCTATAGAAATATGATAAATATCAGGATTATGTAACATTTGTTACAAAGCGGTGTTTTTTCTTGTTAATTTAATGCAAGACTGCTAAGCATCTATTTTATAGTTGTTTTCAGGCGTCCTTTTTTAAACTTCTGGCGATACTTTTTAAATAGAATACTTTTTGGGTTTTATTGTAGTTTTAAAGTACTGGTAAATAGGCCGATACACTATTTAGTGTAATTCTAAATAAGCTTGTTTTTTTACTATTTAGGTTGTTTTATAGATATATTTTGAGAATAATGGAATATAATACAGTTTGTATTTTATTATATGTAATATTATGGGCTTGTAATGTCATTACGAGGCGCGCAGCAACGTGGTAATCTTTTAATGTGATATTTCTATTCATGAGATTGCTTCGTTTCACTCGCAATGACGGGTTGCGTCGTGTCATTACGAGGAGCGTAGCGACGTGGTAATCTTCCAATTTAGTGTTTCTATTCATGAGATTGCTTCGTCATTGCATTCCTCGCAAAGACGGTAAATGAGGGACAGTTTGTTTCTTGTTTGTCATTACGAGGAGCCTAGCGACGTGGTAATCTCATTCTCTGTAAGAGATTGCTTCGTACCTCGCAATGACAGTTTGTTTCGCAATGACGGTTAATAATCAGACCCATCAGCCTTATGGGTATAATTCACCACTCCCTGAGGATCATGACAGGTCATAAAACATTTTTTTTGATCCAGATCAATCATTCTACCGTTGATGGGATTGGGTTGGATTACATTTTGGTCGAAGTTGATCCCATAGGCATTTTCACTAGAGTTGCCACCTTCATAACCATGGGGGTCATGACAGGCATTACAACCGATGGTTTCCATAAAATGCCCATTGCTTATCTCTGTATGAATATTAGTAACCACATTTACATCGTGACATTCAAAACATAGTTTAAAACTACTTTGAATTAAAGAGGGCCAACTTTTACCTAATTGAGGAGTTTTATCCATATTATAATTGGCTTTTAAAATACGGGGATAGTTTGAGCCATGTGGACCAGCTGGTCCAATTTCGTCATTATTAGCATGACAAGAGGAACAATAGATAGTGCTAGTAGCACTGTATGGATTCAATAAACCTCTTGGATTTGGGTTTTTGCCCTCTTGGATTACAGGATGCATAGAAACATTGTTAGGGTCAAAATCCAATCTAGTATTGGTCGAACCTAAATATCTCAAGGTGTAATCTGATGTCATAGCATCATCCCCATGGCATCGAAAGCAGATTTCATATTCAAATAATGCGGAGTTAATTTCTACACCAGTTTCATCAATACCTTTAACATTAAAATTGGAACCTTTTACAAATGGAGCTACCGCTTCATTACTATTAGACGAATGCGCATTATGGCAATCTACACATTCCACATGTTTTGTTTTATTGATATCCGATTCAACAGGGTCATGGATTCCTGTATAGCCATATACATTATGCCGATAGGGTTTAGATAATTCTGCTAATATGTCTTTTTCAGCAGTATTTCCATTGTGGCAGTCTAAGCAATTGTCTTCCTCTGCTACTCTTTTTAACAAGCGTTCATTTCCTGCTGCGTTATGGATGTCATGACAATTAGAACATCCATTTTGAGCAACAGTATTATAAGGATTCTCGATATGAGACCAGGGATTAAGATTATTTCCATTCCAAGTTTTTGAAGCTATATTATGGCTGCTATTGCCCCAATATTCAGTATCGTGACAAGAAAAACATAGGTCAGAGAATTCATTGGTTTTTTTTAAAAAATTTCCTTCCAGATTTTTATGAGAATCATGACAGGAGGTACATTGTAATTTGTTGTTTTGATCTAAAACATGAGGAGATAATGTGGAAGGATCTTTTAGATCGCCGTCTTCTATAGCTAAACTAGAATCATATATAAATGAAATGGGATGATCATCAGACAGGTCGGTGCCTAAGTTACTGCGCTTGGTCATTGTACTTGAAAAAGAGATACTATTTGGATTTTTAAAGGTATTCCCTAAGGCTACGGTGCCATCATGGCAAGACAAGCATAAAATGGAAGTACCATCGGGTTGTCCCGGTTTGGCATCTAAAGTAGAACTATCATATAAGGTATAAACAGCACCAGATTGTTTCCGGTTCCACATCGGTCCTTTGGGGTTGCTAGTATGGTTGGTATGGCAAAAAATACAAATTCTGTCATCGTCCATGGTTTTTACAGTGCCCTTACCAGAAGCGGATAAATTATGCTTGGATTGGGATATAGATTGTGCTAGTACCTTATTATTAGGTATTAGAAAAAGTAAGACGATAAAATATAGTAACTTTTTCATTCCTTATAAATCAACTCAAAGATTTGTATTCTGTTATTATAACTGTCTGCGATATAAATATGGTCAGTGGCATCGATAAAGATCCCTGAGGGCATCCAAAATTCAGACGTTTCCCTTCCTTGCTTTCCAAATTGGTATAAGTAATTTCCTTGGGCATCAAAAATTTGTACCCCATGAAATAAGGCATCTACCACATAAATATGTCCATGCCTATCGGTGGCAACCCCTTTGGGTCTAGCTAAGAAACCCGTTCCGTTGCCATTTTCTCCAAACATAGAGACAAAATTACCGGCATCATCAAAAATTTGAATGCGATAATTGATAGCATCTACAATATATACCATTCCCTTTTTATCGATCCAAATAGAGGTAGGGAAATTAAATTCTCCCTCACCCATGCCTCGTTGCCCTATGGTTTTAATTCGTTCTCCCTTGTCGTTTAAAATGGAAATTTGATGTTTGGCAGTTTCTACCACCCAAATCTCATTTTTTAAGCTTGAATAGGCGATCCCTGTGGGTTGGCTTAACACTAAGCTATCATTGAACAATCGCAATGTTTTTTGATCTTCTGAAAGGGAATAAATTTTATTATCCCGAGAATCGGTAAACAATAGCTCTTTATTAGGTAACAGACAAGCACTAACTAAGGATGAAAAATAAGCTTCCTTTTTCTTTAATAGTTTAGGTATTTTTAATTCGCCATCCTCCGCAAAAAAAACAGTACCATTTCCTTGGTCTAAAACAATACTGGTTTCATGACTGGTGGCAATAACATGCACCGGTTTTTGAAAAGTGGTTATCTCACTTTTACCCAATACTAATCTTTTAAACCATCCTTTTTTCTGTTTTTTTATATCTTCTTGTAAAGGTGGAATTTGACCCACCCATTGCACTCTATTCAATTCAAAAAAATCAAGGACATCTACATAGGTAGTATCTTGCGAATTTACAGTACCTACAGAAAGGAATAATAGTCCTATTATCCAATAATATTTAAATGTGCGTGTCATTAGTTCCATACGAAATTACTGCTTCCAAATGATTTAGACTCTGATATTTATCATATATGAATTTTTCATTAATTTTGTTTAAAATTAGCATTTAAATGAAGATCCTTTTTAATACGCTATTATTCCTTGTCTTTTTATATACAGGAATTATCTATAGCCAGCATAATCAATTACAGCTAAATAAAACCTCTGAAACTCATAATATTGATGGGATAATCAACGAAAAAGAATGGAGTGATGCCAAAAAAATACAACTAGAAAGAACCCAGGAATGGAAGATCGATGTTTTGGTTAGTTATGATGACCTATATATATATGTAGCATTCGCAAATTTGGAAGGTACTGACCAAACTAGATTAAACGCAGAAATATTGGTGCAAACCAAGATTGATGAAAATGGATGGGACGAAAACACTTTTTGGTTTCATTCCTCCTATGGAAATTGTTACTCTCAAGGCGAATACTATAATTGGGAACATTGTTCTAATAATCCATCGGGGTGGAATGCCAATACCTACCCATTTAAAAATGGGAATGACAATATAGAGTTTAAAATAAGTTTTGCTGCATTGCAAATGGAAGCACCATTATCGGGAGCTAAGTTAAGGGTTGCTTTTAAAATGAGTGGGGCAGATGAAATACATACTTATTGGCCAAAAAATGCTTCTATTGAATCTCCGAGTTCCTGGGGCTTGCTATACTTTGAGTAATTTTTTTTGTGCTATGTTTTATGATAAAATCTTATTTGGAAGACGGTATTATTTATATTTTTTAGTCCTAGATCCCTCATCGCCTGCTAGTTTTATTTTAAATAGCCTACTGAAACTACAATTCTCCATATTTACTTTTCAATGTGTGCTGATTTCAGCCATTACACAGGTGGGGATTGGTACTACCACTCCAACCGAAAAATTGGAAATAAACTGCAACAGGTAAACTAGGCATTATGTTTTAATTTTTTACTTCCACTAGACTCGTCTACCATAAAAATTAATTACAATTTTCCAACTGGATTTTAAAATTACTAATATAACTCTCTGGTAATTATCACATAAAAATTGGAGAAAGAAAACTTCGTAAAATTTAACATTTTGAATAACAGGGTTTTGCGATTTTTCAAAAATGATTTTTATCATATTTTAATACTTCATTACTTGTGATATTTGTATACGATAAGAAATCATTTTGATTCAAAACTTCATGTTTTACCAAAAAAAGTCATCTGTGAATTATTTCCACACTAATTTTTTGATATGAATAGAACACTTCGTTATATAGGTATTTCACATAAAAATGCTTCTGTTGCACAAAGAGATATGTATCACTTTTCTGATGAAGAAAAAAATAACATAACAGAACTCATTTGCCATACATTTTCCGACATAGCTGGATTATTTATTCTTGTTACCTGTAATAGAACAGAATTCTATTTTGAAACGGAAACAACTTCGGCTACAGATCTACGTGATTTTTTGATATGCTTAAAAGAAGCTAATGTTAACAAACAAAATAAGCAACTGTTCGGATTAAGCAATTCTACTAAAGAAACCGTTCGGCATTTATTAGAGGTTTCATCAGGGCTAACATCTGCAGTACTTGGTGATGCAGAGATTATTCATCAAATTAAAAAAGCACATCAATATGCAATAGCTCATAAACTACAAGGATCTTTGTTAGAACGAGCCATGCAAACAATATTTAAAAACCATAAACGTCTAAGCAATGAAACTCATTTCAGGGATGGTACCACATCTATTGCTTATAAATCTCTAAAAGTTGTATGTGATTTTTATAATAAGCCTTCAGAAGGGCCTAAAAAAATGTTATTTGTTGGTGCTGGGGATATTGTAAAACAGTTATTTAAATATAATTCAAAATTCAATTTTGATAACATTTATATTAGCAATCGTACGGAAGAAAAAGCCATTACTTTAAGTAAAATATACAATTGTGAAGTATATGACTGGAACAAGGTACTCTCTAATAATTTTGAAGATTTTGATGTGCTAATAAGTGCTGCTAGTAATTGTCATCATCTTATTAAATACATTCCGGCTACAGCTACAAAGAAACTGCTAATCGACTTAGCAATACCAGAGAACATTGATAAAGCATTGGCGAATAATTTAAATGTTAAATTCTATAACTTAGATGGTATCTCTAGAGAATTAGAGTACAATAAAGAAAAACGACTTGCTGCCATTTGTAAAGTAAATGAAATTATTACGGAAGAACTTGCAATATTTAGTGCGTGGCTACAAGAAGCTCCTTTAAGAAAATTATTAGCAGAATATAAGATACTAGTGGATCGAAAGGTTAATCACTATTTTGAAACTGATAGGGAAGAGTATGATGTACATTCTATCAGTAATCAGGTTATGCGAAAACTAATTAAACAACCTGAAAAGTTGGTAGATGCGAATGAAATAGAAGCTATTATCACGGAACAGGTTTCTTTGTTAAAAGAGAGATATAATTAATTCTTCCCAAAAGATTTAAAAACATGGTGCTATGCCACATAAAGGTGGCAGAATTGTTTTTTGGCTAGTGAAAAAATCTAATCTGCAAATTGATGAATAGAAACCCACTGATGAGATTTTTCATCCCATCTACTTTTAGATTTAAAAGAATAGTTATTGTCAATGGAAAGCCATGAGTACTCAAATTTTATGATCCTTTCTAAAACTTGATTTAAAAGTAAAAGTTTATATTTACTCAGTTTAAAAATAAAAACAAATGTCTGAACAACAATCCTCACGAAGAAAATTTTTAAAAATACTTGGTTTAACTGGTGCAGCATCTATGGTTGGCCCAAATGCTTTAGCAAGTTTTAATGAGCCTTCAGAAATATTAAAATTAAATAAGGAGCAGCAAGAATTTATGATTCGCTACGGAAAATGGATGGATGAATTTTTAGAGGTAACCCGAATAAAGAAAAAAGACCCATACAATTCTGAAAATAATAAAAAGATGATTGCCTTAACTGAAAAAGTTCAAAAAATGAAACCTGAACTTACAGAGTTTTTAAAAGACGAAACTTTTTCAATTATATATATGGCGTCTATTAAACGGGTAAGAGATGAGATTTAATAATTAATACTTTGGACTGTAATCAGCGCTTTTTTTTATTTAATTATGGGTATGAAGAGTTTATCACTAGTTTTATCATTTACTAATTTTTAAATAAGTCTTTTATTTCTAAATGAAATTCCTGAACCACTTTTAAGATAGCGTTCAAAGTTATAGGCTTTCTGCTTATTCTCAAAATAAGATAAGTACACAAGTTTTACTGGTAATTTATCTTTTGTAAAGGAAACTTCTCCTTTATTATGAGCTGTTAGTCTGTTTTTAATATTTGTTGTAAACCCAGTATAGTATTTTGAATTATTACACTTTAAAATATAAACTCCGTAAAGTAAATTCATAATATGGTTTTTAGAGGGAGTTAATTCTATAAATATAGAGATTCTAAAATTATTAAATAAATACAAAACACTCCTTCGATCTTCATAAATTCAGAGTTTCGTAGAGGTGTGTTTTAGAAGTGGACTGCGTCCACCGTACACCTTCGCAAACTTTTTGTTTGCTATGGAGTATAAATATGTGATAAATTATCAAAATGTAATTTTATCCTTCACTCTTCATAAATTCAGAGCTTCGAAGAGGTGTGTTTTAGAAGTGGACTGCGTCCACCGTACACCTTCGCAAACTTTTTGTTTGCTACGGAGTATAAATATGTGATAAATTATCAAAATGTAATTTTATCCTTCACTCTTCATAAATTCAGAGCTTCGGAGATGTGTGTTTTAGAAGTGGACTGCGTCCACCGTACACCTTCGCAAACCTTTTGATTGCTATGGAGTATAAATATGTGATAAATTATCAAAATGTAATTTTATCCTTCACTCTTCATAAATTCAGAGCTACGGAGATGTGTGTTTTAGAAGTGGACTGCGTCCACCGTACACCTTCGCAAACTTTTTGTTTGCTACGGAGTATAAATATGTGAT
>CAJXYJ010000010.1 GCA_913063255.1 uncultured Flavobacteriales bacterium
GGAAAAAAAATGGCTTTATGGAACTCTTCGGGATATTTAGAAGTTGCCATATACAAAAGCAATCCAAGTACCGTAGGTAGCGCATCCACTTTGTTTGGACTTAAATACAGAGATACTATAAGTGTTAATTTTAATTGACCCAAAATTTATATGTTTACAAGAATCGTGAAAATGGAATTCGAAAAAAAAAATATATCCGGTTTTCTTTCCAATTTTGAGAAAGTAAAGGAAAAAATACGATCTTTTCCGGGCTGTACCTTTTTAGAATTGTATCAGGATAAAAAGGACAGTAGCATATTTTTCACTTATAGCAAATGGGAAAATGAAAGCGATCTTGAAAATTATCGGAATAGCGAATTATTTAAAAATGTTTGGGCAACAACAAAACCAATGTTTCGTTCTAAAGCACAAGCATGGAGTGTGGACACTTTGCATCATTTAGGATAACTAAGAAAAGTAAAGTGTGAGAAGTGAATCGTGACTTATTACTAGATTATATAAAAACAAATAATGAATATTAAAATTACATGCTAGCCATACTAAAACGAGAAATAAATTCCTTTTTTTCAACAGCTGTTGGATATTTAGTTATCGCGATATTTTTAATTATTAATGGTGTGTTTCTTTGGGTTTTCAAAGGGAGTTATAACATTCTAGATAATGGCTTTGCAGATTTAAATTCTTTTTTCGAATTGGCTCCTAGAGTACTATTATACCTTATTCCGGCCGTAACCATGAGGGCATTTAGTGATGAAAAGAAAATGGGAACCCTAGAATTATTAGTCACAAAACCCATTTCCTTAAAAAACATTGTCTTAGGAAAATATCTAGGTTCGGTCCTTCTCATCTGTATAGCGTTAGTTCCTACATTGCTATATTTATTAACTATATCTAAGCTTGGCAATCCTTCAGAAAATTGGGATTTTGGAAGTACCCTAGGTTCCTATATCGGTTTGTTATTTTTAGTTTTTGCCTATACTTCAATTGGTATTTTTGCTTCCACATTTTCAAAAAATCAGATTGTAGCCTTTATCATCGCTGTATTTTTATCATTTATTATGTATTATGGATTTGAAGGTCTAGCTTCTCTTTCCAATTCCTTATCAATATTAGATCCTTTAGGAATGAAAGCTCATTTTAAGAGTATAGCAAGAGGAGTTTTGGATACTAGAGACCTTATTTATTTTGTTAGTATTTCTGTATTTTTTATCTCACTCACCATTTTTAAACTAGGAAGGGAATAATGGCAGCTATAAAACAACAACCCAAAAAACTACTCTTTGTTATCCTCGGAATTATAATCTTAAATATCCTAGGGAATTATTTCTATAAACGTTTTGATTTAACACAAGACAATCGCTTTACCCTTTCAACTGCTGCAAAAAGCACTATAGCAACTCTTGAAACTCCAATTTTTATTGAAGTGTTTTTAGAAGGTGATTTCCCTTCAGAATTTAAGAGATTGCAAGCGGAAACAAAACACCTTTTAGAAGAGTTTGAAGCTTTTAACCCCAATATTAAATATCAATTTATAAACCCTTCAGATACAGAAGGAGATGCCGAAGCTTTGTTTAAATTTGGAGCAAAACCAGCACAGGTAGAAGTTAAAGAAAATGGGAAGGTCAGTACCCAACAAATTTTTCCTTGGGCAATTGCGACCTACAACGGTAGACCCATTAAGATTCCTTTGCTTAAAAATCAGTTGGGAATTACTTCCGAAGAACGAGTTCAAAATTCCATTCAAAATTTAGAATATGCTTTTGCCGATGGATTTAACAAATTAGTACATCCTAAAAAACGGAAAGTAGCGGTTATTAAAGGAAATGGAGAGTTAGAAGATAAATATGTAGTTGACTTTTTCACTACCCTTCGCGACTATTATTATATCGCACCATTTACCCTAGATTCTGCAGCAATTTCTCCAGTAAAAACATTAGAGCAGATTAAGGAATTTGATTTAATTGTTATTGCAAATCCGACAGAAAGTTTTACCGAAAATGAAAAATACATATTGGACCAATACACTATGTCTGGTGGAAGTTCTTTATGGCTAATAGATGCGGTAGAATTGAAAAAAGACTCTGTAAGTGGCAACGATTTTGGTTTTGGAAAAGAATTAAATCTGACTGATTTCTTCTTTAAATATGGTATTAGAGTCAATCCGAATCTTGTAAAAGATATATACTCAGCTCCTATTTTATTAGCTTCAGGATCTGAAAGAGAGTCGCAATACAATAGATACCCTTGGTTTTACAGCCCCCTATCCTCTAGTGCTAATAATCATCCTATTGTAACCAATATTGAAGCTGTGAAGTTTGAATATGTCAGCAGTATAGATACACTTCCAAATTCACTTAAAAAAACAGTTTTATTAAGCTCCTCTCCTATTTCAAAAATTGTGGGAATGCCAGTCGAAATTGATATTTCTAAAGAGATTACTAAAAACCTTAAAATTGTAAATGAGGGGCCTTCAGAACAAGAATATAATGCAAGAGAAATTCCATTATCCATACTTCTAGAAGGTACTTTCCCTTCTGCGTATTCCAATAGAATAAAACCATTTAAAATAGCAAACGACCTCTCAAATAGTGAGCCTACAAAAATGGTTATTATAAGTGATGGAAGTATTATTGTAAATCAGTTTCAAGGCAATAGACCCTTAGAGCTTGGTTTTGACAAATGGACCAATGCTTTTTACGGCAACAAAGAATTTTTACTGAATACCGTTAATTATTTACTAGACGATTCTGGACTTATAAACATAAGAAGTAAAGAAATATCGGTTCCATTTTTAGATCCTCAAAAAGTGGCGGAACAACGTATCGTTTGGCAGCTTGTTAATATCTTGTTACCCTTAGTTTTATTGGCGGTATTCGGACTTGGATTTACCTACCTAAGAAAACAGAAATACACCAAGTTTTGTTAATAAGTTTCTTTTACCTACAGAGGTATAAAAGTGCTTTTTGGAATATATTTGTAAATAACCATTGAAATTAAATTCATCAAAAAAGTTTTCTTTTTTGACCAATCAATAAAAGTATACTCATGAAATTCATTGTATCCAGTTCATATTTATTAAAACAACTTCAAGTATTAGGAGGAATTATTAATAGCAATAATACCTTACCTATTTTGGATAATTTTTTATTCAATTTGGACGGAAATTCACTTCGAGTTTCTGCTTCAGATTTAGAAACTACTATCTCTTCTAAGTTAGAAGTGGAAAGTAATGAAAAAGGATCTGTTTGTATCCCTGCTAGACTTTTATTAGATACATTAAAAACATTTCCAGAGCAACCTTTAACTTTTACTATTGAAGATAACAATACTATAGAAATTAGTTCTAATCACGGTAAATACGCTTTGGCGTATGCTAGTGGTGAAGAATTCCCTAGTGCTATTGAATTAAAAGAACCCAATACTACAAAAATGCAAGGGGACATTTTAGCTTCTGCTATTTCTAAAACAATTTTTGCAGCTGGTAATGACGATTTAAGACCAGTAATGAGTGGAGTGTTTTTTCAATTTTCTACCGAAGGACTTACCTTTGTAGCTACAGATGCTCACAAATTAGTAAAGTATACTCGTGAAGATTTAAGCGCTTCACAGGATACGGAGTTTATTATGCCTAAAAAGCCATTAAACTTATTGAAGTCGATTTTAGCAGGTAGTGAAGAAGAGGTTACGATTGAGTACAATGAATCGAATGCAAAATTTATTTTTGATTCTACCGAAATGGTTTGCCGCCTTATCGATGGTAAATACCCTAACTACGAAGCGGTTATTCCAAAGGAAAATCCAAATAAATTAAGAATAGAACGAAATCAGTTTTTAAACTCTGTACGTCGTGTATCTATTTTTTCTAATAAAACCACACACCAAATTAGATTAAAGATCGCTGGAGCTGAGTTAAATGTATCAGCAGAAGATATCGACTATAGCAATAAGGCAGAAGAGCGTTTAACTTGTGATTATCAAGGAGACGATATGCAAATAGGCTTTAACTCACGTTTCTTAACCGAAATGATCAATAACCTAAATAGCGACGAAGTTTCTTTAGAAATGTCATTGCCAAATCGTGCGGGAATCTTAACCCCTGTAGATGGATTGGATGAAGGGGAAATAATTACTATGTTAGTGATGCCAGTGATGCTGAATAACTAATAAAACAATACGTTTTCGATAATCCTATTGAAATGTAAAATGGCATTCTGAAAAAATCAGAATGCCATTTTTTATTAATTAATAAATCGTATCGTCATAAAATAACTTGGCGCTTCTCCATTATTGACTTTTATTGCATTTACGATTGGTAAAACAAAAGCTACAATTCCTATAAATATTAAAGCCAAAATACCAAGCCCCAATAATAAAATCGCTGGAATACTTAGTATACTCAATAATAGAATCGTTAATTGAAAATTAACTATCGCCTTCCCATGTACATCCATACCTTGCACTTTATCCTTTTGTGTTAACCATATAATTAATGGTACCATTAGACCACCAAACCCAGTGATATATGTTAATAATTGAGAAAGGTGTGTTATTACTAATAATTGATTGTCACTTCGTAATTGGGATTGATTCATAACTTCCATGTTCTTAGGGTATTTTAATGTTCTATATTATAAGTAAGGAATTTGGTGTAATTGTTACAATCATGGAGGGAGATAAATAGTTCCGTCTTTATGAACGATTGATTAATCTCATAATAGTTTATTATCATGAGATTGCTTCGTCGTTCGTTCCTCTCTTCTCGCAATGACAAACTGTAACGAAAGTTAGTTTTATTATTAAATCTATGATTCATGAGATTCCTGCATATGCAGGAATTATGTACTTTTGCGCTCATGATACTTCAAGATACTATTGTTGCCTTAGCAACCCCCGCTGGAGCTGGTGCCATTGCGGTTATCCGACTTTCGGGAAGTGATGCCATAGACATTGCTTCAAAATTATTTGTTTCTATTTCTGGGAAAGATTTATTAAAACAGAAATCACATACTGTTCATTTAGGGAATATCATGGATGGCGATAGAGTTATTGATGAAGTATTAGCTACTATTTTTAAAAACCCAAACTCCTATACAGGGGAAAATGTAGTGGAATTTTCTTGCCACGGAAGTGAATATATCCAACAAGAAATTTTACAGCTAAGCCTTAGAAAAGGATGTAGAATGGCAGGTCCAGGAGAGTTTACACTCCAAGCTTTTTTAAATGGAAAAATGGATTTAATTCAGGCAGAAGCGGTTGCAGATCTAATTGCTAGTGACTCCAAAGCATCACATCAATTAGCAATACAGCAAATGCGAGGTGGTTTTTCTTCTGAAATTAAAGTGTTGCGAGACGAGCTTCTAAATTTTGCATCGCTTATAGAATTAGAATTAGATTTTGCAGAAGAAGATGTAGAGTTTGCAAATCGAGAAGAATTCCAAAGACTTATCACAAAAATCACCAAACTTTTAAAACATTTGTTAGATTCCTTTGCTACAGGGAATGTTTTAAAAAATGGAATCCCTGTTGCTATAATTGGAAGACCAAATTCGGGTAAGTCGACCTTGCTAAATGCCTTATTAAATGAAGAACGTGCTATTGTTAGTCATATAGCGGGTACTACTCGAGATACTATAGAAGACGAAATTACTATTGGCGGGGTGCGTTTCCGTTTTATAGATACTGCTGGATTAAGAGATACTACAGATGAAATTGAAAAGATTGGCGTTGAGCGAGCTTTAGAAAAGTTAAAGAAATCGGCAATTTATATCTATCTCTTCGATATCAATGAGATGAGTATCTCAGAACTTCAAAAGGAATTACAAAAATTAGAAAGTACTGCACAACCCATTATTGTGGCAAACAAAACCGATAAAGCTACCAAAGAATTATTGCAGTCTTTTAAAAATTCTGAAAGAGACCTTCTATTTATTTCAGCAAAAGACAAAGGAAATATAGAAATATTATCTGAAACCTTATTACATCATGCTGGAGCCGACCAATTAAACAACAATCAATTAATTGTTACGAATACAAGACATTACGATACTTTATATAAAGCCCTTGGTGAAATAATAAAAGTGCAAGAAGGAATTGATATTCATTTATCTGGCGACTTATTAGCCATAGATTTACGACAAGCATTATATTATTTAGGGGAAATTACAGGGCAAGTAAGCAATGATGATTTGTTGGGTAATATTTTTGCTAATTTTTGTATTGGAAAGTAAATGAGACATCACACTTTTTTGTGGTTAGTCGAATTTATTCCGTACGACTGAAAGGAGGTTTAGAGTCTAAACCATGAATGTGTTTTTCTCAAAAAAAAATATAAATTAAAATTTAATAATTTTGATGTAGAAGTTTGGATAGAAATATTATCGATCAAAAACACTAATCTCTTTCAAAACTTCCAAGTTATTTATCTTTATTTTTCTATGGCTGACTTCAACTAATTTATCTTTATTAAAGGAAGAAAGAACTCTAATGGCATTTGCAGTAGTCATATTGGCAAGTCCTGCCAACTCTGATCGTTTTAATAAAACGTTCAGAAACCCATTACTTGGGTTTGTTCCGTAAATATTATAAATTAAAATCAACGCTTCAGCAAGACGAGCCCTGATATGTTTTTGTGTAATGTTGACTAAACTGCTATCTTTTTCAATTAGGCTAAGTGCTAAAGATTGTATGATCTTAAAAGCTAATTTTTTATTAATTTCTATTACTTTAAAAAAATCTTTTTTATTAATAATACAAATATTAGTTTCCTCCAAAGCAATAGAGGATGATAAACAAGAATTCCCAACCATTAAAGCACGAAAGCCAATAAAATCTACTGATTGCTTTAGTCCCACAATTTGTTCAGTACCATTTAATCTCCTTCTAACTATTTTTACCTTTCCCTTATTCAAACAAATAAGACCTAATGGCTTGGTACCATCTTTACAAATAATTTCCCCGGGATTATAAGAAACGGAATACCTGTTCTTGTTAAGAATTTTCAATTCTCTAGCACTTAAATCGCTTAAAAGAGAATTTTTTCTCTTTGTGCAACCCAAACAGGAATTTTTACTATCATCGGTTAAATTACTGAAAGACACCCTAATAGTTTTTAATTAAACTCAATAAAGTTCAATTAAATATACGAAAAACAAACTAAAATTCCTTGTTCAAGATTTAGAAATTAAAAACATCAATTTTAAAGTATGTTGTTAAACATACTTTTCGATGTTTAACAACCTGTTTTATTATTGAATAAATAAATAACTTTAAAGGTTGTCCCTCAAGCAATTAATATTCAACTCATTTATATTTTAAACATTAAATATTTTAATTATGAAAACAAAAATTTTACTCACGGCTTTAGCCTTAATCTTTAGTTTACAATTTACACAAGCCCAATACCTTGTTGATGCAACATTTATTGCCGGCAAAAATGTTGGACAGGTGGAAATTTTTTTAAATAATGCTGGTTATGATACCAGTTCTATGACTCTCAACGCTGTTATATGGTACAAAATAACCTATAATACCATCGATGTTTTTGGGAACCCGACGATTGCATCGGGGGCCCTGTATGTTCCTACTTTATCCGATATCATGCCCTTGGTCTCCTATCAACACGGAACTGTATTTAATAAGATGTGGGTTCCCTCCAATAATTATTTACGGCGTCAAGGGTTGCTTTATTCAGGGAATGGCTATATTACCACGTTACCTGACTATCTTGGGATGGGAGTCAACCCGGGTATTCATCCATACATTCATTGGGAATCGGAAGCAACGGCAAGTATTGATCTAATGCGTGCGGCAAGGGAATTTTTATTGGACTCACTGCAAATTTCGGATAACAACCAGTTATTTTTAGCCGGATATTCGCAAGGAGGCCATTCCACTATGGCATTACACAAATACATTACAGACAATAATTTGCAAAATGAATTTAACGTTGTAGCCTCAACTCCCATGTCAGGACCTTACGATGTTTCTTCAACCTCTGTGGATTTTCTTTTAAAAAGCCCAACATATCCTAGACCCGAGTTCCTACCTTATATCGGCGCATCATATCAATATATATATGGGAATTTATATACAAGTTATGATCAATACTATGACGCCCCTTATGACACTATAATCGCTGACTGGATAGCTGATGGCACAGACGCACCCTATCTCCCAGAAAACTTTTACGAATTTATGCAGGATTCAGTCGTAGACAATATAAAAAATAATCCAAATCACCCTTTAAGGGTTAATGCAAGTTACAATGACTTATACAATTGGATCCCGCAAGAACCGGTCCGTATGTTATATTGTACTAATGATCATTTAGTAGATTTCGAAAATTCTATCCTTGCGCGGGACACTATGAACGCATTAGGAGCACCTGATGTAGAGGCAATAGATGTATATCCTAGCGGAGATCACTATACATGTTTTATTCCGGCTACTACTGAATCACTTGATTGGTTTAATAGTTTTTTATTATCCGTACCATCTATTAACATACAGTCAAAAATAATTCTTTATCCAAACCCAACAACAGGTGTTTTAACTATTCAATCAAATACGATCCTTGTTCAAATAGAAATTTATAACCTTTTAGGGCAATTAGTTGAATCTAATACTAATCAAAATACTATTGATATTTCAAGTGTAAGTCAAGGTATCTATTTTATAAAGATAATGGATGAAAATGGAAATATTGGCTCTCAAAAAGTAGTGAAGGAATAAAGTATTTAAAAAAATCATCTAATCTATTAATAAAACTGACAAATATTTAACTCATTTATATATTAATCTTTAAACTTTAAATTATGAAAACAAAACTATTTTTAATACTCACATGCATATGTTATGTGAGTATCTATGGACAAGTGGATTTTGATAATCACACGATTACAGATAATGTAGATGGAGCTTTTTCTGTTTACACAGCTGATTTTAATGGAGATACATACATGGATGTAGTCTGTGCTTCATTAAACGATAATACAATAGCCTGGTGGACTAATGACGGATTAGGCAATTATGGTACTAAACAAATCATTGATGATAATCTATCTTCTGCACTTGCAGTTGTTGCAGCTGATTTTAATGGAGATACATATATGGATGTTCTTGCATGTGGTTATGTCGGTGGTATAACATGGTACGAAAATACAGATGGACAAGGAAGTTTTAATAAGAATATTATATTAGAAGATGTTGCAGGAGTATCTTCAGTTTTAGCTACTGATTTTGATGGTGATAATGATATGGATGTGCTTGCTGCTTTAAGAGGACTAGGTATGATAGTATGGTACGAAAACACCAACGGACAAGGAACGGATTGGGAGGAACATGTGATAACAACAGATGCAGAATTAGTAAGAACAATTAACGCACTCGATTTAGATAGTGATGGTGATATAGATATAATTTCTGGTGCAACAGCAGTAAATAATGGCAAATTAGTTTGGTATGAAAATGACGGGCAAGGGAATTTTGTTACTCAACCCACAATAATGACAGATCCAGATGGAATATGGAGAAATACCGTTGCAGATATTGATGGAGATGGCGATATGGATGTGATTGCAAATGGAGGAAGTGTTGGAACAGTCTGGTGCGAAAATGACGATTTAGGGCATTTTGTTGTACACACAATTTACTCAAATTCTATTTCAGAATGGCTTTACCCATACGATATTGACGAGGATGGTGATATGGATATTATTTCTGCGGAGTTTTATGCTAATAAAATAGCTTATTTTGATAATACTGATGGACAAGGTAATTTTGTTAATCAGTTTTTATTGTTTGAACCAGGCTGGGCAAGACCAAGGACAGTTCACGTTGCCGATATAGATGGGGATACTGATCCAGATATTATTTCTGGTTGGTTTGATTCTGATCATATCAATTGGCATGAAAATTTAACTATTATGGATGTAGGTGAAAACACATTATTAGACTTTTCTGTTTACCCAAATCCAACAACAGGCATTTTAAATATTCAATCCAATAAGACTATTGTTCAAATTGAAATTCATAACCTCTTAGGACAGCTAGTTTTAACGAACTCGAATAAAAATACTATTGATATTTCAAGTGTAAGTCAGGGAGTCTATTTTATAAAAATAATGAATGAAAATGGAAATATTGGCTCTCAAAAAGTAGTGAAGGAATAAAGTTTTTAAAAATAATATTATCTAATCTAATACGAAACCGTCAAGGAATTTTACTTGACGGTTTTTTTAAAGTAATTTATTTAAACGCTTTTCTACTTCTGAAATAAAGTAATTATATCACTTTAATAAAAAAAAAGATTGATTAATTGTATGTTATTATTGCAAAAAAAACACCTATTAGTTTGTTTTACATAGCATTACACTTTCTAAATCTGTAAATAATATACTACAAATAAAATGGGGTAAACTGATTTTTTAGCATTTAATCTAAAAATAAAATATACTTTATCTTTTATTATAAATAATCATTATTTTAACATAAACTGTTAACAACTAGCTGTTTATAGATTATAAAATATTGAGCCCTCGTTCTATTAATGCTATAGAATTAAATATTTATTATAATAAACTTTTCCTTTTGCTGTGATATTAATTTTAATATAAACTTTTAAAATGATATATCATGAAAACAAAATTTTTTCTATTATTTGCTAGTATTATTTATTTTAACGTTACCGCTCAATATAATTGGGTACCACATTTAGTTACTTCTGATGCAATTGATCCCTATTCTGTTGCCGCCTTTGACCTAGATAATGATGAAATTGTAGATTTGGTCTCCTGTGACAGGAATGGGGCAAAAATTACCTGGTATAAAAATTTGGGTGGGGGTGATTTTGGTGATCCTACAAATAACCAAAAAGTATTATCAGAAAATGCAGTTGGTGCATTTGAAGTTTTTATCAGTGATATAAATGGAGATGGAGATATGGATGTCCTTTTTTGTGCTATTGAAGACAATTTAGTCGCTTGGTTAGAAAATTTGGGTGGGGGTAATTTTGGCGATCCATTGGACAATCAACAACTTATAACAGACCCTGCGAATGTTAATGGAGCAAGGTCAGTTATCGCTGCTAATTTAGACAATGATGGTGATATGGATGTAATCTCTGCTTCATGGGCTGATAATAAAGTAGCCTGGTATGAAAATTTGGGTGGGGGTAATTTTGGTGATCCATTGAACAATCAACAACTTATAACAGACCCTGCAAATACGATTTCAGCACAAACAGTTTTCGCAAAAGATATAGATGGTGACGGAAATATTGATGTTCTTTCTGCATCTGCGCAGGATGATAAAATAGCTTGGTATAAAAATTTGGGTGGGGGTGATTTTGGCAATCCATTGACCAATCAAAATATTATTTCTGATAATGCAGTTGAAGCGTATGATGTTTACGCCGATGATGTAGATGGAGATGGCAATATGGATGTGCTCTCTGCTTCATGGGCAGATGGCAAAATAGCTTGGTACCAAAATATAAATGGAGACGGTAGCCAGTGGATAGAACATATTATCAGTACAAATTTCCCAGCGGCAGATGGAGTTTTAACAGCCCAATTGAATGATGGTGGTCTGGATGTGATAGCCTCTACATGGTTTAATGTAGTATCTTGGTTTGAAAATTTAGGCGATGGTGATTTTGGTGACCCAAATACTAACGAAAATATCATTACAGAAGATCAAGAAAGACCAAGACAGGTTATTACTGTCGATTTTGATGAAGATGGTGATGAGGATGTAGTTGTGGTATCAAGATTAGACAATAAAATTATCTGGTATGAAAATGATTTTATCTTATCCATCAATGATAACAATTTAATAGATTTTTCAGTTTACCCCTCACCTACAACAGGATTATTAAACGTTAGGTCTGAAACAACTATTGTTCAAATAGATATTTATAACCTGTTAGGACAAGTAGTAGCATCCAACACAAATAAATATACAATTGATATTTCAGGTATAAGCCAAGGAGTCTATTTTATAAAAGTAAAAGACGATTTTGGAAATAATGGAA
Organism: uncultured Flavobacteriales bacterium; assembly: GCA_913063255.1. Lineage (GTDB taxonomy): Bacteria > Bacteroidota > Bacteroidia > Flavobacteriales > Flavobacteriaceae > Marifrigoribacter. Next base: position 12,032 of record CAJXYJ010000010.1, read on the forward strand.
CTAAAAAAATAGTAAAGGAATAAAATATTATTAAAACAATTTTATCTAATCGACTAAGAAACCGTTAAGTAATTCAACTTGGCGGTTTTTTATTGATATAGTTTTCTCAAAAAACATACCTATAAGACAATCCTCCACCAATTAGGGTATCTGTTATATTACTAAAATCCACTCCACCAATGATATTAAATATTCCATATTTATCGGTCTTATAAGAAAAAGACACATAATTATACCAACTTTCTAGTGCTGGATCAAATGGTTTACTATAGGGTCCAATACTTTTTGAAACCGTAGTCTTAAAAACCCAATCTATTTTATTAAAAGTACCCATAATCCCAAAATGATGCACCTGTACTCGATTATTTATTATTGCTGAAGGATTCTTTTCACCTAAGTCATTGGTGTCATCAGCTGTTATAAAAGGAGTTCCAATAATATTACCTTCATAAGTCCAACCACTACGATAGATACTATTACTAAAATAATTATCCCTTCCAGAACGTCCAGAACTCCCACTTTGGTTGGTAGTATCCACGTATTCATATAATAGCATGGAGAAAACTTTTTTATTGTTGGATTGAAAAGTAGCTCCCCAAACTCCATCCGGAAAATTTGCCAAACCTGTACCAGAACCATCATCGAATAAATGCTCATGATAGGCTGAAAAATTACCGATATTGGTTTTAAATTTATAATCTAGTAAATAAGAACCCAAATGATTCCCAATAACATTTACCGCTTCCCCTTCTGGGGAATCTTCACTACCACTTCTAGCAAAGAAAACATCTATAAATGCCTCAAAATCATTTGGTAATTCTCCATATTCTGGAGAGGTTCCTGCCCATTGTGCAAAGTGCTGCAATTGCCCAGTGATTTTATGTTTTTTATTAAGATTTACGATAAGTCCAACTCTCTTATAATGCACTCGGGTGTCTTTTACATATCTATCATCGTTTAAACTATAATGTGCAATTCCCCAATCTAATGCAAAAGTTTTAGATATTCGAGTTGGCTGATTAGCCTCTAAAATAAGTCCTGCCATTGGCCTAGCATTCGTAGACCATATTATATTCCCATTGTTGGAGGACAATCCATTATAGAGTATTGGTCGCTCTTTAGCACCCATAGTTGCCTTTAACCAATTGTTGGTGTATTCTAAAAACAGGTTCTCTCGTTGAAATTCTTCTTCTGTTCCGTCGCGAAGCATCAAAGAAACACCAGCTTCAAGGGCGTTACTTTTCCCCCATTTAAATTTCGCCTCACTTTTTCCATACACAGCACCATTGGTAAATTCTCCAATTCTAGTGCTTGTATTTGCATGAAACCAAAACGGAATAAAATCTTCCGAAGACAAAATACCAATTACCGATCCTTCCCCAGAAAATTTGATTTTTTCTTGGGCGAAACTCGTAAAGAATAGAAGAAACAGAAAAGAGAAACAAAACCACTTAAAATGGGTGTATTTCTCGTTCCTCTTTTTTGCAGATCCTTTATTATATCCTTGATTTTTCTTATCCAAATAATCGTTCTTTTAAACTTGGTTTATCTTCAGAATAGGCATATCCATATTTATTTCCATACCCAAAATTATTCATTGCTACCCCATTAAGCACTAGGGCTACATTTTTTAGTTTTCCGTCCGCTATGGTCTCTTTTGTAAATCCTAATAATTTTTTATCGGTATGATTGGCCTTAATTACATAAAGAGTAACATCACTATACTTACTAATTATTAAGGTATCTGTCACTAACATCGAAGGAGCAGTATCCACAATTATATAATCATAGTTTGCTTTTAATTCTGTAAAGAAAGTCTCCACTCTTGGCAGCAATAATAATTCTGCTGGATTGGGAGGTATAGCACCAGAAAGTACAATATCTATATTATCAAATTTAGAGGCAGTTACCACTTCTTTAATACCAAGATCTTCCTGTATAATAAACTCAGTAAGCCCTTTATTTCTCCTTACATCCTTTGGCAAATATCTTTGCAACTGAGGATTTCTAATATCTGCTCCTACCAATGCTATTTTTTTTCCAGAATGGGATAGGGTAAGTGCCAAATTAAAAGCAACCAATGTTTTCCCCTCCCCTTTTATCGTAGAGGTTACAAAAATAGTTCTATTATGATCCTCCTTCGTTTTATTAATAAAAAAGTATTGCATATTGGTTCTTAATATCCTAAAAGACTCCGCTAATACAGATCGATCATTTGCCTTAATAATTTGATCCGTATCGCCCTTAATAATTGGAATCTCTCCTATCAAGCTCATACCCTTCAACTCGTTTTCTACATCTTTTCTATTTTCTACTTTGGTATTTAATAAATCTTTCAAATAAATAATTAGAAAAGGAATCAACAAGCCTATAAGCCCTGCACCCAAATAAATAATATCTTTTTTAGGAGAAATAGCTAATTTTGAAGTGAACGCCGCATCTATTACTTTAGCCTTAACGGTTGTAGCTGCCAATTTAATAGAAGCCTGTTCTCGTTGTTTTAATAAGAAAATATAAAGCTGCTCTTTTATTTCCTGTTGACGAACAATTCCTCTAAATACTTTTTCTTGTGAGGGTACTTGCGATAAACGAGAATTAAAACGGTTTTCTTGTTTACTAATGCCCCGTAAAGCCACTTCCAATCCATTTCTATGGTTTTCTAAACTCTCTATAACGTTTGCCTTCAACCCTTCTAGTTGACTGTCTATATTGACAATAACTGGGTTTTGTTCTGTGGAATTACGTAACAAACGATTCCTCTCCAAAACTAATTGATTGTAATAATCTATAGAGGTTGCTAAATCTCCTCCTTCTATACCTATATTAGCTGGCAATAATTGAATGGTTTTAGAACTGTTTAAATAATCTAAAACAGATTCAATAATCTCAATCTGTGTATAATAATCAATTTGTTTGGTATTATACTCTGTTGCCCCAGATAAAACTAATTGAGATTCTGTTTCAATATCAGTCAATCTGTTTTCAATTTTAAATTCCTCTTTATCTGTTTCTACAGAATCTAAATCTTTGATAATAATATTTATTCTCTCATCTATAAAATCGGCTGTTTTTGTAGCAATTAAATTTTGGTCCTCTGCTGCATCCAAATTAAACTGATGTATCAACTCGTTAATAAAATCCTCGGCTTTTTCTTTTACCGAAGATTGTAAACTAATTCTAACAATACTACTATTTTGATCTTCGTTCGTAATATTTAGTACTTGTTGGTAATAAAGTGCAAGATCTACAGTTTCTGAATAGGATATAATATAGTTTTTTCCAATTAAATCAGATGCCTTATCTTTTATATTTTCTCTTGGGGTAATGGTTAATGCTATGCTAGGCAATGTTACTTTTTCTCCAAAATTAAAAGTTCCATAATCTTCCTCTATTAGTTTTAGCTCAAATTGAGATTCAGAAATAATTTTTATTTCTATCCTTGGAATATAAGATGAAATGGAATCTCCTAGTTTAAAGTAATTGATATGAATGGGAGGATTTGGGTAAATTTCGTTGGTAATTACTCTTCCTTCCACGGCATACCTAGTGTTTAATTGCAAAGCTATAATAGCATCAGAAATAGTTCGTCTAGATCTTAAAATAGCAAGGTCATTTTCTAATTTTCCTTTATTAAACCTTTTAAATACTCCTAAACTTGAAAAGGGTGCCAAATCGGCTGAAAGTCCATCGTCCGCATTGTCTTTTATTAAAATAGTAGCAGAGGTTTCATATTTAGAAATGGTATAGCGTAAATATACTTTAGCCACAATCAATGCGATTACAAGTCCAAATACAAACCAAATCCATTTCCGAGTATAGGGAGCTATTAATTCTTTTATGGAAAATTCCTCCATTTCATTTTTAAATTCCTGACTCATAGAGCTATTTTATGTTGGTTATAATAATAATAGTACTTAAGGTAATTGTTAAAACTGCTAATAAAGTTGTAATTGAATCAATATGTCCAGTTTTCACAACCCCCTTTTTAGAGGGTTCTACATATACTAAATCATTTTGCTTTAAGAAATAATAAGGACTATTATAAATATCTGCGGTAGTTAAGTCAATTTTAGTAACTTTTTGAATATCATTCTCTTCTCTAATTATGGTAATGGCATGCCTATTTGCATATTCTGTTAGATCTCCTGCCAAGGCCAAAGCTTCTAATAAAGTAACTCTCTCATCCACTATTTGAAAGACTCCAGGGTTTTTAACTTCTCCAATTACAGTAACTTTAAAGTTCATGATACGGACATCTACAACGATGTCTTCTATATATTTTTTTAACTCCTTTTTTAGAAAATCTTCTATATATTGACGCGTAAAGCCTTCCACTTTAATAGTACCAATTACAGGAAAACTTATATTTCCGTCCACATTAACTAAATAACCACTTAAACCAGGGTTGGATGATAAAGCATTATCTCCTTGTTGCGCTTCTTTTATTCTAATAAATGGCAATAATGTTTCCTCATTTAAAGAAGTTAAAGTAATGTGTAAAATATCATTCACTTCAATTATTGGCTGAAATTCTTTTTCAATATTTGCTAAATTCATTTCCGAAGCATCTTGGAAATAAATAACATCTTTTTTAGAAGCACAAGAAAATACTCCAAGGCAAAGGACAAAAACTAAACTTCTTTTAATCAACTGTTTATAAATCATTAGGCATGGTTTCATTGGCTTATTCTTATGGATATAATTATTCTGCTATAAAGGTTTTTTTGAGTATTAAATTTTAGAAGTTTCCTTTTTAAGAGCAAGACCCTTATTTTCTTTTTTAGGGGAATCCAGATGTACAAAATGGGAATTTTCACTTTTATATTCTGGCACCAATTCTTTTAATAATCTTACAATAACCTCATCTTCTCCTTGATGTGCCGATTCAATAATTTCTTTCACCTTTATTTTAATATTTTCAAAATTTCCAACAGGTACTTTGCTAATCATTATTTTAGGGTGATGTGTTTGTTGGCTTATGGAAGAATCGTTTAATAACTCTTCGTATAGTTTTTCTCCTGGCCGTAAACCTGTAATTTTAATATCAATATCTTCATAGGGTTCATATCCACTAAGACGAATCATTTTCTTAGCCAAATCTATAATTTTTACGGGTTCTCCCATATCAAATACAAAAATTTCTCCACCCTTACCCATAGTACCCGCTTGCAAAACCAACTGACAAGCTTCAGGAATCATCATAAAATAACGAATAATATTTTTATGGGTTACCGTTACAGGACCTCCTTGCAGAATTTGTTTTCTAAAATGTGGAATTACAGAACCACTAGAGCCCAATACATTCCCAAAACGTGTGGTAATAAAACTAGTATTCACTCCTTTTTCTTTTTGCAAGGATTGCACATACATTTCAGCCGTTCTTTTTGAGGCTCCCATTACATTGGTTGGGTTTACAGCTTTATCTGTAGAAATTAAAACAAACTTATCCACAAAGTAGGATACCGCCAAAATAGAAAGATTTACAGTGCCTAAAACATTTACATAAATCGCTTCATGTGGATTTCTCTCCATTAAGGGCACATGTTTATACGCAGCAGCATGGTATATAATATCAAATTTGTATTTAGAAAATAAAATACTCATACGGCGCATTTTACTAATGTTGGCCAATTCAATTATAAAATTAAGCTTTGGGAAATTTAAGGTCAAAAACATTTCCAATTCATGCAAACCAGATTCTGCTTGATCTAGTATGACTAATAGCATTGGATCAAATTCCGAAACTTGTTTTACAATTTCACTCCCAATAGACCCTGCTCCTCCTGTAACCAATATGGTTTTACCCCTTAAATCTGATTCCAATAATTCTTTGTCAATAATTATGGGTTCTCTATCTAAAAGGTCTTCAATCTCAATGGGCTTTATTTTGTTTTTAATATCTTCTTTTTTGTTCCAGGTTTCTAATAAAGGTACATTATAAACCTCTAGATTATTCGAAAGGCAATCTTCAACAATTTGGTTTTTAACTTTTCCTGAAAAAGATTCAGTAATTAATAAAACACCATCAATATCTAATTTGGAGAGAGTTTCTGAAAAGCTTTTCTTAACAGATATAATAGGCTTCCCTAAAATTTTATGAGTTTTTTTGGGATTCAAATTTTTATCTACAAATCCAACCAAGCGAAAAGGCAAATTAGATTCGGTAGTCAATGCTTTTCCAAGAGAAATAGATTGGTCATCCACACCTATAATCACCACTTTTTTAGCAATCGCATTTGAAGCAGAGTTTTTTAATAACTGGTAACTTTCTTTTACGATAATCCTAAATAACAATAAACTTGTAAAAGACAAGAGCATATATAGTACTATTGCTGTAGTAAGAAACACTTTTTTCTCAAGCCAAAAATGCAAAAGGTAATTAAAAAGGATAATGGTGGCTGATGCTGAAAAAATTGAAATTGTCAACTTTAAAATATCGGCAAAAGTAGAATGCCGAATAATTCCAGAAAAAGGCTTAAAAATTAAAAAATAGAAAATAGTTGTTCCTAATATCACTAAAGCCTGCAAAGGCAATGAAATAATCAAAGGGAATTTTAATGGGGTATCTATTAAAATAAAATACACCAACACTAGGGAAATAAAACAAAGAAAAACATCTAATAATAAGACAATTCCTCTAGGCAAATACTTTTGATCCAATAGTTTTAAACTATTATCGCCTGTATAAAGGTTTTTAAAATAATCGAGGGCACTTTTCATAGCTAGTATCGTTCCGCAAATATAAGTATTATTTACACGAATTATTTTTAATACGTTTTTTTAAACGAATTGTTTTAATACGTTTTTTATACGTTCTTTTTCTATAGTACTTAGATTAGAACCAGAGGGAAGACATAGTCCATTCTTAAAAAGGTCTTCTGAAAGACTTTCTCCATAATATGGAGCACTAGAAAAAACAGGTTGCAAGTGCATGGGTTTCCACAATGGTCTTGCCTCTATATTTTCTTTTTCTAAAGCCAATCGCAAGGTATGGGAAGAAAACCCTGCTTTTTCTTCTTCTATAAGAATACAAGACAACCAATGGTTGGATTTATAATCTTCAGTAGGTTCTGAAAATACGTGGACCCCCTTAGAGTTTTTAAAAATATTTTTATAAAATAGATTCATTTCTCTTCGCAAACCAACATGTTTATCCAAAACTTCCATTTGACCTCTACCTATACCTGCGCAAATATTACTTAAACGGTAGTTATAACCAATTTGGGTATGCTGATAATGTGCTGCAGCATCTCTAGCCTGTGTCGCCAAAAATATTGCTTTTTCTTTGATGCTCTTATTTTTAGTTACCAAGGCTCCCCCTCCTGAAGTGGTGATTATTTTATTTCCATTAAAGGAAAGTATAGAAATGTCTCCAAAAGTACCGCATTTTTGGTTTTTATAGGTACTCCCCAAAGCTTCAGCGCTATCCTCAATAACAGGAATTTTATATTTTTTTGAAATGATGTTAATTTCATCTACTTTATAAGGCATCCCATATAAATGTACAGCTATAATAGCTTTAGGTTTTTTCCCTTTAGCGATTCTATCTAGTATTGCTTCCTCTAAACGCTGAGGACATATATTCCAGGTATCCGCTTCACTATCTACAAAAACTGGTGTAGCACCTTGATATACAATAGGATTTGCAGAAGCCGAAAAGGTCATACTTTGACAAATCACCTCATCCCCACTTTCTACACCTAATAATATTAACGCCAAATGCAAAGCTGCTGTCCCAGAACTTAATGCTGCAACAAAAATCTCATCTCCTAAATAATTTTCTAAAGAATTTTCAAAACCAGTTACATTTGGGCCCAAAGGAGCTATCCAATTGGTATCAAAAGCTTCCCTAACATAATTTCTTTCGGTACCTCCCATATGGGGAGATGATAAATAGATTTTAGAATTCATTTATAAGGTATTGTATCTAATTACTTTAGCAGGATTACCATATACCACAGCAAAATCTGGTACATCTTTGGTGATTATTGCACCCGCGCCGATTGTGGCCCATTTCCCAATTTTTATCTCTGGAAGAATAACACTTCCAGCTCCTATTAAAGTTCCTTCTCCAATTTCTACACCTCCAGCAATTGCAGCTTGAATAGCTATATGCACAAAATCTTCCAATACCACATTATGCGAAACCGTAGCATTATTATTAATAATACAAAAATCCCCTATAGAAACTTTAGCATCCAATACTGCATTAGGTAGGATCAAGGTTCCTTTTCCAATAGTAACGGATGGATAAATTTCTACAGATTTATGCACAAAATTTGGATATTCAGCTTTAAACTGCAATGCAATATTTTTTCTTATTTTATTGTCACCGATACTAATACATAAAGACTCGATAGGCATCTTTGCATCATATTTTTTTACTGGAACCTCTATAATTTTACCATTTTTTGGTTGATCGTCAAAAACAACAATAGGGTCATAGAGCCCCAAGCTTCTTATTAATTCAACTGCTGCAAAAGCATGACCTCCAGCCCCATATAAGCTTATCTTATTCATTATTGATTAGTTCCTTTAAATCGGTGCATGGTTGCTTCACCATTTTTGTTGATATCACTGCCCAAAAATACTTTTTTTATTGTTTTATAAATGATTTTTAGATCTAAAATAAAATTTATATTATCCACATAATAAATGTCCAAATCAAACTTGTCTTCCCAAGAAATGGCGTTTCTTCCATTTACTTGTGCCCAACCCGTAATCCCTGGTTTTACTTGATGCCTTTGCTTCTGAAAATCATTGTATAAGGCTAAATATTCCGGTAATAAGGGTCTTGGCCCTATCATACTCATCTCTCCTTTTAATACGTTGAGCAATTGTGGAATTTCATCTAAAGAAGTTTTTCTTATGATCTTACCAATCCTTGTTAAGCGTTTCGAATCTGGAAGTAAATTTCCTTCCGAGTCTCGTTTGTCGTTCATGGTTTTAAACTTGATGATGGTAAATATCTTTTCATTTTTACCTGGACGTCTTTGATAAAAAAAAGGATTAGCTCTGGTTGCAATAATTATAAGCAAAGCAATTCCTAAAAAAAAGGGGGATAATAGCAGTAATGCAATTAATGAAACTGTAAAATCGATTAAATACTTTATAAGGTTTTTATACACTACGCGAATATACTAATTGTTGGGATGTGGATGAAGGATTATTGTGAATAGTGATTGGTGAAGGGTGAAGGGTGAATGGTGAGCAGAGATTAGCGATTGGTGAAGGGTGAATGGTGAATGGTGAATGGTGAATTTAAAAAAAAACGTCATTGCGAGGAGATTACGACGAAGCAATCTCATGAAATTAGTTTTAATAGTGATTGGTGATTGGTGATTGGTGATTGGTGATTGGTGATTGGTGATTGGTGAAAATTAAATATTCAACGATTAACTATTAGTAAGTTCTTTCTCTAATCTTTGATATTCCGCTAAAATAGCTTCCCACATTTCTTTTTGTTCATGTCTAGAAGTCATTATTTCACGGCTATAAGACGCCATATCTATTATTTGCTGTTGGTTCATTAAGCAGTTTTGCATGGCGTAAAAAATAGCTTCTGTATCTTTTACTGGAATGATCCAACCATTTTTTCCTTCTTGAATAATTTCATTACAGCCATTGATATTGGTCACTATACTGGGTAACCCCATTGCCCCTGCCTGCATAACACTGTTGGGAAAACCCTCTCGATAACTAGGAAAAACCAAGACATCGCTAATTGCATAAAAAATAGGTACTTCATCTTGGTAGTCAGTGAAAATGATTTTTGGGTTCTCAAGAATACATTTTTTTGTTTTTTCAGAAATAGGATCTAGATCATCTTCATAAGGGCCGACTAATAATAGTGAAAAGTGATGATTGATAAGAGATGCGTTTTGCAAGTTAATAAATGCTTCTACTAATTCATTAATTCCCTTATCCTTTACCATCCTTCCCACAAAGACGAACACAAAATCTTCCTTTGGTATATTTAATTCTTCTTTCTTTTGTTGCAATTCTTCCTTGGAAAAATGGGAACTAGAAAAATATTGGGTATTGATCCCATTAGAACTTCCATTATTTAAAACCAGAATTTTTTTAGACTTTATATATTTTCCATTTATTAAAATAGATTTTAAACCAAAGGAATTACAGTAAACTTGCGAAGCAAAATGATAGGTAAGTTTTTCAATCCACTTTAATAATAACAACATGCTGCCTTTTCTTTCCATCAATGGCAAACCAGACACCGTATGAATACGAATAGGGACTTTACCGAAAAAAGCAGCCATCATCCCAATTATTCCTGCTTTAGGAGTATGGCTATGGACGATTAATGGTTTTTCTTTTATTAGATATACATAAAGTTTCCAAACGGCAAGCAGATCTTTTATAGGAGTAATTTTTCGACTAAGAGAAATATGATGTGTTTTTACACCTTCCTTCTTTCCATATCTTTCCAATCGTTTATTATCAGAAGAAATTGCTAAAACTGGATAATACTGATTCATAAAAGCCAATTGCCCTCCTAATAGTTTTTCTAAGGATAAGGGTATCGTTGCAATACGAAAAAGTTTATTTCTTTGCATTTAGTTTTTCTAATTCAAAAACAGAATCATTTGTTAACTTTATTTTATCAAATTTATATTAAAAGAAAATAGCTTCTTATTTATTTTATTATGCTCAAATAAGAGTTCAATGTATTTTTCCAAAGTTTTTTTTGTTCAAATTTTCTGAAAATTAATTTTCTGGAATTTTCTCCCAATACATTTAAATCCTTAGATTCCTTCAACATTGTTCTCATAGCCTTAAATAGGTCTTCTTTTGATTTCGGTCGGATTAATATTCCATTTACGCCATTTTCAATAATTTCATTGCAACCAATAATATTAGATGATATTACAGGTATTTCCATGGCACCGGCTTCCATAATTGAAACACCAAATCCCTCCCTATAACTAGGAAAAACAAATACATTCATCATTTTCAGAAAAGAACGTACATCCTTTTGAAAACCAACATTTATAATATTGGAATTATTTTCTATTTCCTTTTTTATTTCAAATTCTATTGGATCTTCATTTTCATAATCGCCAACAAGCAACAATCTTGTTTCTGGATTTATTTTATTTATTTTTAAAAATGCTAATACAAGTTCTTGTATTCCTTTATCTTTTACTAATCTTCCGACAAACCCAAAAACAAAATTCTTTGATGTCAAATTATAATTCTCTTTTAAATTTAAAACATTTGGATGCGCTGTTGAAAAATAATCCAGATCAATACCGTTAACACTCCCATTGCCAATAATTTGTATTTTCTTTTTAGTTATACCTTCTTTCTCCATCACTTCTTTTACACCAAAACTAACCGCATATACATTAGAGGCAAAATAACAAGATAATTTTTCCATTAATATTAATAGCTTTTTCTTAAATCCATTAACTCCTTGATAACGTAATCCATGCACATAATATATCCGTGTAGGCACCTTATTCAACCATGCTGCGATCATACTTAATAATCCGGCTTTTGGTGTACTTCCATGAACTACTTCAGGTTTTATAGAGTAGAACAACTTTATTAATTTAAATAAACTTACAAAATCTTTAAAAAAGGATATTTCCCGTTTCATTACAACAGGATATCCTCTCACTTTTTCTTTCTCACATATATCAACTAACAGTTGTCCAGGACTTGAGATTAATAATATTTCAAAACTTGTTTTTAGCACCTGAATTTGGCCTTTAAAAAACCCAAGAGATAATGGTATTGTTGCTATTATTATAAACTTTGACTTACACTTCATCTATACCTGGAATTTTTGTATTCCTAATTGTTTCAAGAGCTTGTTTAAATTTGTTCTTTTGAATTTCTGTAATATTTTCAGAACCTCTTCTTGCTTGTAATAAATGAATCTTACCAAATATTCCTAATATATTGACTACAAATGTTTTTAAATAAGACCTAAACAAAAGTTTAAATAAATATTTATCTGAATATTTATTTATCATTCTTCTCTCATTCTTATAGGCTTTTAGTATTTTTTTCAACTTTACATTATCTTCTTCTCTGTATATATAAAATGGATCTGAAATAGACTTTACTTTTAAATCGTTTTTTTTCGATGATTTAATCCACAAGTCTAAATCTTGAGCTATACTAAGGTTTTCATTATAATGGTTTCTTTGATACCAAGATTTTTTTGCAATTAAAGCGGCATGAGTTATTCCAACTTTTCTTGACAAAATATCTTCAAATGTTGGGCTTTCAAATGCCTGTCCTCTTATTCCTTTAATTGTTAAATCATTTAATACTGAATAAACCCCGGTAGTCACAATATCAATATTTTGATCAGATTCGAAATATTTCATTTGTACTTCTAACCGTTCTGGAAAAATTAAATCATCGGCATCCATACGAGCTATATAATCGTATTTTGCAAGTGTTGTAATTTCATTTAAACGAGTAGCCAATCTTTTATTTTTACCATCTGAAAAAACACGAACTCTAGGGTCATTAACAGATTTTGCAATTTCTAAGGATCGATCGGTTGAACCATCATCTATTAAAATCAACTCCCAATCTTGATAGGTTTGAGCAAAAACCGAACGTATAGCATCTGCTAAAAATAATTCAGCATTATAAAATGGTATTGCTATTGTTATTGACATTCCTTTAATTATTTTATAATATATCGTTGAATATATACGGATTTAAACCTGACATCTTAATTAAATAGACGTAATAAAACAATAAGTGTATTATCACAAAAACAGCCCTAAATATCGAGGTTTTAAATATTGGCACTGATTTAAATACTATTGGCCAAATTAAAATATATCCCATTGAAAAAAATAGGGATAGCCTTAAAAAATTGACATCACTTCCTGTAAAAGTAACAACAAGATAAATTAAAGAACTAAAGACACACATGTTAAGATAAACATCATATTCCTTTAATTTACTTTTTAATATTTTACGTCTTAAAAAAATCAATATAAAAGAAACTACAAAAAAGAAAAAAGTTAAAGCATAGCCACCAGTAGCATTTCTATTTTCATAAACACTATAACGTTCTATAGCACCTGAGTCAAATAAACTTATTATTGTAGAAAAGTAATATAATGCTAAAAAAGAACCTGCTGAAAATAAAATCATATTCCGTATACTAAACTTAAATCTTAGCAAGAAATAAAATGGAAGCATTATTAAAGCAGTTTTATGAAATAAGGAAGCTATTATGACACAAATGACGTAACCCATTATTTTTTCTTTCATTAAGTAATATATTGCAACTCCAATAACAGAAGCTGCTATTGCTTGCCTAGCGCCATTAAAGAAAAATAAAAATGTCGCTAAAGAAATATAAATAAAAACAGAAAGTTTTATATTACCAGACAACTTATATATAGCATAATAAGTAGCTAAAACAGAAAGTGTAGCTATAACAAAAAACAAACTCCAGTAATCTTTAGAGATAATTAGAGCTAATTTCTCCAAAAACAAATACCCTATTTCTATAGAAGTATCTCTAGTAAAAATACTTTCCGTATTATAACCTGATTTAATAAACATCCTTGTATAATTTCCTGAATCTGTACCTACTTTATTTGATCTTACAGTAGCCAATAACACTAGTACAAAACCCGACAAGTAATAAGGAAATTTATTAGGTCTATTAAATCGATTATTACTAGCCATAAACAAGAGAAGCATTACAAATACTAAAACAATAAAATATGGCAGCATTTATTTAATCTTTAAATTATTTAAAATTGTATGAATAACTTCATTATGAGCCTCACATCTAATAATATTATGATTCGTCCTTATTGCTCTTTTACTATAAAAAATAGATACTAATTTATTTTTTAATATCCGGTTTAAAGAAATAAAGTATCTTCCAAAACCAAAAAGATATGGTAAATACAATGCTTTTTTAGCATTACAAAACTCAATCCATTTTGTTTCTATAAATATTGGGTCTGTAACTTTTTTTGATCTTTCATTCATTTGCTCTAGTAATTCACTCCCTTTATCCTTCTCCATAAGAGTAATTCCTTTTTTAGTAGCATGAATAGGAATCATTTCTATTTCAGGTTTTTCTAATAGATCATCGAAAACTAATTTAATTAACAAGCCTTGATTCCATGTATTCCTCCCTTCTCTATACCCAAAGAGTGTATTTCCTTGCCCATATAAAATAGTTCCTTCATTATAATCTTCTATAGTTCCAATACAATGACTATGTTGACATGTTACCAAATCTGCTCCCTTTTCTATAAATTTTCTACATTTTTTTTGAAGAAGAGGACTAGGATATTCATAGTACTCTATTCCCCCGTGATATAATATGATCAAATAGTCTACCCTTTTTTTAAATTCTTCAATCCTATCAAAATCTTCATAAGGGTCCAAAAAATTTGCACCATATTCAGTATCTGTTGCTACATTAAATTCCTGTTCAGCGAATGCAACAACTCCTATTTTGTAGCCATTTACTATTTTTATATATGGCTCCTTAGCCTTAGATATATTTTCTCCTACTCCAAAAAACTCTACATCATTTTTTTTACATGCATTCATTGATGATAACACACCCGATTCCCCACAATCTTTTATGTGATTATTAGCTAAACTTACCGCTTGTATTCCTGCATTTTTAAGAAGTTTAATATAATTAGTATTACCAAATAAAACTGGTCCTGCTTTCGTTATTGGACTAGGTGAATCAGTCAATACAAATTCTAAATTTCCTAATACAAAATCAGCTTTATCAAAAATAGGCAAAACATTATTAAATAAAGAGTCACAATCTTGCTTATCAAAATACTCCCTAGTATCGTCAGTTGGACATAAGTCTCCACAAATGATTATTTCAGCTTTCTTTTTCATTTCATCAATAAATTATAACGCTTCTCTATTTCCTTTGTATTAAATACGCTATCAAAACCTCTAGAAATAATAGCCTCTTTTATTAAACTAAAATCGTTTTTTTTCTCTGGTAACAACTTAATCGCTTCTGCCCATACCCTAGCGTCTAATACATTTAAGAAAGAAACCAAGTTCAATTCCATATCCACCGCTTTTGGGAAACCTGTATATAAAATACAAGGCAAACCAGCAGCTTGTGCCTCAACAGCAACTAATCCAAAGCCTTCTTGCAGGGCTGGCCCTAGAAAACAATCGAAACTATTCATAACAACCGGAATATCATCTCTAACTCCTATATATTTTATCTTATCTTCTATGTTATATTGTTTTGCCTTATTTAAAATTTCTTTCAAATAATCTGGTTGTTCATCTCTTCCAGCAAATACAAAAACAAAATCAATATTCTCTTTATTAACTTTATCTAAAACATCCATAATAAAAGTCACATTCTTATGCCTTACTATTCTACCTACGTTACCTAAAACAATGGTCCCATTTTTAAGTCCATAAGATTCTCTTAATTGCTTTACTCTTGCTTTAGATACATTTTGGTAACTAGTTACATCTACTGCGTTTTTAATTATTGCGCTACTTTTAGAAGTCAAAAGCCGCTTGTAAAATAAACTTTCATTTGCTTCTTGAGAACAGCCCCAAAATTGATTAGCAGAAATAGCCATTAATTGTTTTTGGAATACGAGTTCTAAATTACTCATTAGTTTTGAAAAAACACTTCCTCTAAATTTTAAATCCGCATGAGAATGAATAATTATACTTTTTATACCAGCCCTTTTTGCAGCGAGAGCAATTACTCCTGATTTTGCATTCATGTGAATATGAACAATATCTGGCTTTCCTGTTTTTGAAATTACGCTTTTAAAAGCTTTTATATATTTAAAAAGCCCCAAATCCCATTGCGCAGGTATGTATTCAATAGTAGCGCCCTTTGCTAAAATTTCTTCATCAAAATCTCCTTTTATAATACCGCTCTTTAATTTATAATTTACTAAAAAGTCAAAGTGAATATTATTTGAAATATTTCTATAAACATCCATTAACATCACTTCTGCTCCACCTCTATTCATGGCGCCAGTAACTTGCAATACCTTTATTTTATTTGTATTCATGCTATTTCAAATAATCGGTTCAGGTAATTTTAACATATCTCCAATAATTGTGTCATATTTAATTGGAGTAAAGTCTGGTAAACCACTTTTTGGAAAAAAGGTCATTTCTCCAAAGATGACTTTTCCATTTACTTCATATAAATCTACCCTTACAAAAGGAAACTCTTTTGATAAATCTTTAGCAATCGAGATCATCTCCTTTAAGGATTCTGGTTGTTCTACTTTAATATGAGGCAATGGTTCTAAATCTTTACCAAATGGTAAGATATTCCAATCTAAATCATAAAAATTTTGGGCATGTACATCCGTATCTCTTCCTTTATTTGCTTGAACAAATTTAACTTCGCCATTAAAGCAAAAAAACTTATAATCCATTAATTGCCCACTCTTATCCTCCATATATTCTTCACAAATAATACCAGAGGGCATATTTTTATATGGCCATTCTCTACCCGGCCAAAATATATTGTCTTCGAGCCAACATTGCATTATTTTTTTCCAAGGCTTCCAAGATACTTTTCTTTTATCGTTAACAATTAAATTCCATCCCGAACCATGAGCTGCTTTTAATACAAATTTATTGGGTAGATTTTCAATTATAAGCTCATCTAGTACTTGGTAATAACCAATTACTTTGCTTAGAATACTCTTATACCCTTTTTCTATTAAAAAGGCTCGCACTTTATGTTTATCGGCACAAACAGTCATTAAGGGATTGTGGTAATTTAATTTTAACCATTGCTGTTTCTCACTAAATGTTTTAGGGTTCTCCAAATTAGGCAGCTTCCCTGAATACTCAAGATATAATTTATGGATAGCATCTATATCTGAATAACTTTTTAAATTTTTAATCCCCTTTCTTTGTTGATTCTTATGCCATATTAATAATAACCAAGGATTGTTGTTTTTTAAGGATACTAAAAATGATCTGACATTCTCTTTCATAGTCACTTAGTTCTTCTATAAAGGGCTCTAATAAACATCCAGCTATTTTTTTTCATTACTGATATATAATCACCTTCCAAAGATTTATAATACCATCTTGCCTGTTGATTCAAAGGTTTTTTACTATGAATATATTCCTTCTCATCTTTGGATAATCTATCATTGATTATTTTTTCAGCTTCTAATTTATACTTCTTATTTATATTATCAACCATTCCAAATAATAAATTTAAACGTTGTCTCAAAAATTCATTTTTATATTTATTATATAAATTATTTTCTATTAAATAGTCTTTTGTTATATCCATTACATATGCTAAATCAAATAGCACTTTGTCTTTTCTTGAGGAAGTGGAATTAGGTTGTTGCCTGTAATAATACAATCGTTCTGGTAAAATTACAATTTTGTCCAAAGTTGTAATTAATTTCCAGTTAACTGGAATATCCTGTTTGGCAAGTCCTTTTGGGAAATTAATATTTAAAGAATTTACAATATCTTTTTTTATCATTTTGACACAAGAAAATGCAGGGCGTTGCAATAACCGCATTTTGTTTTTCGAGTCAAGATTGCTTAATTCTGATGGAACACACTTGTTTTTTTTCAAATCTTTATGGTTATAAAAAATAGCATAATCCCATATAACCATATCGCTTTTTTGTCTTTCAATGAGGTTATATGCTTTCTTAAACAAATTAACATCCACTAAATCATCTCCATCTACAAAAGCAATATATTTACCCTTTGCCATTTTTAATGCCTCATTTCGCGCTATAGCTAATCCTTCATTCTCAAGTTTTAGTAACAATTTTATTCTTTTATCATTTTTCGCAAAAGATTCTAAAATTTTTGGTGTACTATCTATTGACCCATCATCAATAATAATGATTTCAATATCTTTTAAAGTTTGATTTACAATACAATTTAGACTTTCTTCTATGAAGTTCTCTACATTGTAAGTTGACATCGTAATTGATACCCGTGGAGTCATATCTTACTATTTTAATTGCTAACTAATTGGCGTAACCAAGTTTTTAAACGAAACCATTGTAAAAAACGTAGAGTTCTAATAAAGACCCTATAAGGTGCTAACCAAAACAACCATTTTACCCAAGGTTCTAAAGTTTTGGAAGGCTTTGTAAATTGAACATTCTTCCATGGCGTTTGCTTTTGATAACTATTATATAATTTAGTTAAAGGGTGATGATTTCCTTTTACCCAAGGTCGATCAGTAAAATAAGGTGTAAGATGACAAAATATGGGATTACTTTTTGCCTCTTTAAGCTCTATATCACTATAATAGTCATCTAAACTATGATAGTCCAAAATCTGACGACGATTCAAAACAAAAATTGGTGTCATAGCATTAAACTTAGGATGAATTACTTTCTTTTTTAAGCATACTCCATTTATAGTTCCCTGATCATGATAAATAACTTTTCCATCATGCATATTGATAAAATTCATCATTTGTTGCTCCATATTAACCGACCTCCATTGTTTGAGATTTATAAGCAACATGCCTGCATTAACATAAGAATCAGTAGGATTTAAACCTACGCTCATTTTTTTATCAACTGAAATAACATCTAAAACACCAGCAATATCATATCCTTCGACATCTTCTTCCCACAATTCTTTCAACGAACTGTTTATGATACTATCACAATCCATATAAATAACCTTATTGATATTTTGGGGCAATAAAGTAGGCAAAAACAATCGGTAATAGGTAGCTAATGAACGTACTGCTAGTTTCACTTTATTTTCTAAATAATCATGGATTTCTATAGTATCCAAATAATTAATTTGACAATTGTGTTGATGAACTATTTTATCAATTAATGTTTTATTTCTTTTAGATATATTCATATCCAAGATATAGAACACTATTGGCTCTTTGTATCTTTTTTCTTCATTGCGATTATTACTTTCTAAAAGAGAGATAATTGCAATTCCAAGAAAAGGAGCGTAATTATCATCTGAACTAAAAACTATATTCA
Source organism: uncultured Flavobacteriales bacterium (assembly GCA_913063255.1). Classification (GTDB taxonomy): domain Bacteria; phylum Bacteroidota; class Bacteroidia; order Flavobacteriales; family Flavobacteriaceae; genus Marifrigoribacter. The sequence continues at coordinate 31,024 of CAJXYJ010000010.1, forward strand.
TTTGTTTATTATATTTATTTTTTAAATTAGAGACTACGAATTAGTTTAGTAAAGATCCTTTTCCCTATCAAAGTAAATCTTTGCATTTTTTTATTTATAGTATCCAATTTATTATATCTTTTTAAGTAATATTTATATTCAGTAGTATGATTTTTTACAAAATCCCACCATACTTTTGATTGATCCATATATTTTGAATCCCAAGGTTTTGATGCGGTAAAATGAAAAATCACCGGTTTTTCTATTAATTCTTCTGAAGAAAACAAATCCCATAAATCGGCACCTTTTGCTCGTATGGGATAAGTTGCATTGTATTTTGGTGGTAGATACAAAATTTTGTTTATACAACTAATGTTCATTATATCTTGATCATGATACTCCCATTTGTGTTTTGCCAAATCTATCCATTCTCTCCAAATCTCTGTTGATCTAATTTGTTCCAAATTCATTAATAACACACCAGCATTTATATAGGTGTATTTTGCATTTTGAAATTTTTCTTTCCAATAAGGGATATTCATCAAGTGTTTTTCAAACACTTGATGAATATAGAGGTTTTTAATTCCTCCAATTATATTTTCTCCTATGTCAATTGAAAAAAGCTGAGTCAAATCCTCATTGATCAATACGTCTACATCTAGGTAGATAATTTTGTTTTCATTTGGAATTAAATCATGAAGCATCAATCGATAATAAGAAGATTCTGTAATTCCTCTATGTTGATGTGCATTTTCAAAAGTATTTTTTGCTAGAATAAATCGGATTTCTAAATTCTTATTTGATAAACTTAGTAAGTGTTTCTTGTTTTTATCAGTTAAATCTTTATTGACAACACAATACACCATATATCGTGTTTGATCTTTAGCGTAAAATGCTAATGATTTAATTGTAACATATGCTGGTAACGCAAAATTATTATCAAAACAAAATACTACAGGGATTTCCATTATTTAACTATATCTATAAAAAAAATCAATTAACAATTGGTAAAAACAATAATACTCTAAAATTATTCTCTACTAAAATTTTCAAAATCTATATTGTATAATGCAAACAATAAATAGAACGTTGCTGAAATTTTTCTTGTTTATTTATTTACTTTCTCAACAAAACTAAAGCATGCTTCTTTTAACTTATTTGCGTATTCTAAATAACTCTTGGGGTTTGATATATTATTCCAATCCATATTATTAACATCCAAAATATTAATATTCTTAGAAATACTTGAATCTAAGTTGATTTTTTCTGTTGTAATAATATTTAAATGCTCAATAGTGCCTTTAAGTCGAGACAATTCTGATTCTCTAAACAAGCCACCGCCAGCAATAAAAACTACTGGAGTACCCAATGCTAAACAAGGCAACGCTACATGAATCCTAGAAGTTATTACCAGTTTTGCTTTTGCATATTTATGTAAAAGATCTTCACCTAATTTAAACTGCTCCTCTTCATTATAATCTTTACCATAATACGTATGAGTCAAATATTTGGCCTTCTTCAAAATTTCTTTTGGAATTAACGACTTAATTGTTTTTTTTCTCTTCCCAATTTTAAATATATTTCCTGAAATAATATCCGAAATAATACTTTTAGGGTAGTCCTTGTATTGAAGCTTTAAATCATCTTTATATAATACATCAACAATTAAAATGTCCTCATTTTTTTCTTCAGATTTATATTTTAAATCCAATGTGGTAGTCAAACATGAACTATAATATGCATCTATACCATATTTCTCCAAATATTTTACCGTCCCTTTATCACGACATCCGATAGGAGCATATTTCCTCAAATATTGAACATTTTCAGGTTTATTTAAAATTTTTTCAGCGTAACTTGAATTAAGATGAAAGGAAACGAAAAAAGGATTTAAAAAATCTTCAGGAGGCCAGTTTTGAGGATGCTGAGTATACCACCCATTCATAATAACTGATGTTCTATCTTTCAAGTTAAGAGTATTTAAATGTTCCCTCTTTATCATGCTATCCACTTTGGGTATATATTGTTTAGCTGCTAAACTTTGTATATGATCACCAACATTAAATTTGCCAGAAGGTCCAATATCATAAGTTAATAATCCAAATTTCATATTTTTTTATTTTATTTTATTTTATTAAGTATAAATTTTATAATAAATCGTCTTTCTACTCTACTAATCCCAAAAAAAAAAACAAATACAACTGATAAAACTATAGACACAAAAGAGAAAACAATAACATTAAAAGCTGTGCTCTCTTGAAACATAATCCCATTTTTAAGTAAAAACAATGTTCCTAATAAGAACAAAGTAACTAATAAAACTTGCATTAATAATTTTTTCAATACCTCTTTAAATGAAAATTGTAAAATCTGCCTCACATATAGTATTCTAAAAAAATACAAAATGACTCCAATTCCTACTTTACCTAGAAGTACATATTCTGGTGATAAACCCTTATAAAGAAAAACATAGGCTAAAGGTAAATTTAATAGTAATATCCCAGAAACTATAATTTGGTAGATTTTTATTTTACCCGTTGCGCTAACTGACATCCAAAATGGTCCAGCTAAAGCTTCAATTAATGACAAAATAATAACTAATTGTGTAAAAACAACGGCATATGCAGGCACGATATTTAACCAAATACTTAAAATATATTCCGTGTTTAATAAAACTGGAACCGCTAATATTAGTAATAAAAAATACGAAAATTTAGATGTTTGAAAAAGAAGTTTTTTATGAGCTTCAATATTTCCAGATGCATATGTTTTAACTAATTGAGGGTTAAAAGCGATTCTAAAATTAGAGACAAAAGCATATAAAGCCGTATTTACTTGATTAGCTATCCCCATAGCAGCATTTATGGTAACTCCTAAAAATATATTAAGTATCATAGCAATTCCTTGATTTGACCCAATAACAGCAATACTACCAAACATACTCCAGCCAGAAAAACCCAAAAGCTCTTTTATCAATTTTTTGTCATGCATATATTCGTATCGACAAGTTGCAAAGGTTTTACGACAAAACTTCTGATAAATTAAATACATTATAATCGAAAGAGCAAATGTAAGAGCAGAATATAAAATCAACTTATCAAATGAAAAATATACTAATGCAAAAACAATAATAAGTTTTAAAATTACTTCAACTATACTCGTCCATGCATAAAATGCCATTTTCTCATAGGCTACGATACTTGCATTATAGGGTACTTTAAGAATAGTAGCAACAAATGTTAATATAGAAAATTGATAAACTACATTTGCTGCACTCACCCTATCCACCGGGATATTAAGTTTCGTATTCAAAAACCACAATCCAATAGTTTCAGCAAGTATTACTATTACAATGGTAATTATAAAATAAACATTTACACTTATACAGAAAACTTTATGAACTCCATCATGATCCTTTTTACCCATTTCATAATTTAAAAACCGCTGTGTGGCAGATGTCATTGACCCGTTAATGAAAGAAAAAAGAACTACAATCCCGCCTACTAAATTATATATACCAAAATCTTCCACACCCAAAGTATTCAAAACAACTCTGGATGTATATAAAGATACTCCTAGAGTAAGAATCATTCTAGTGTAAAGAAAAAGTGTGTTTTTAGCTATTGTTTTTGAATTTGACACTTATTATTTATTTTCTTTATTTTGTTTTCAATTATACTAATATTTTAATTTTTATTCATAGTTTAATGATCATTTTCAACTTTATCCATATTATACAGTACCATCCCATCCCCTTGATAACTGGAAGTGATTAAAAACTGCACTTTTCTTTTAATTTCCTTTTCTACTTTTACAGAGAGTTGGTCTATATAATCGGTGTTTAATTGTTTCCCTTCTATAATCACCTCTATAGTTCCGGTATCTAATCCCTTGGAATAATCACCTATAATTAGGATTCGCTCCACAGCTCCCATTCTTTCCAATACCATTTTTACGATAGATTCTAAACCTAGATATTGGTGGATGATTTTTTTTATGGTTGCAAATAAGGGATGCTTAGTATTGGCGCTATAAGTGACTTTATTTTTATCGCTATGGGTTTCTAAATAACCCGCTTCACTTAAATTGTTTAGCTCTTTGCGAATAGCGTTGGTAGATTCATTAAACTCATTAGCCAATCCTCTTAGATAACCTATATTTTTTGGGTTCACAAAAAACTTTGTCAATAGACGTATTCGGGTCTTGGATGTGATTAAGGTTTCTAACATAACAATAACGAGTAACAAAGGTACTCATTATTGTATGTTATCAAAATTTTATTTTAAGAAATAATTTAGTATTGACAGTTAAAAGATATAAGATCACTACTCTTTTAGAATCAAGAACAAAGACCAGATGGAAACCAATTAATAAACATTAAGTTTTTATAATTGTTTTCCCTTTAAATTATTGTCTATTACACTCATATACTTTTCAATCGTTCTTTCTTTTAAATAGTCTAAAAACTGAAAATTACTTTTATCTCTATTTTCAATTGGATCCAAAGCCTTATGCAATGCATTTTCTAGGCTTTCTTGATCGTTTGGTTCTGCCAGAAATAAGCCCGAAATATTATTAATATCCCCTGCACAGATCGTAGAAACAACCCTTTCGTTTTGAGACATCATTTGTAATAATACATTTGGGAATCCTTCTATGGTGGAGGAAAGCACAGCAGCTTTTGCTTTTTTAAAGTAGGGATAGATATTATTTACAAAGCCAATAAGTAGTACCTCTCCAACCATTTCTAGTTCTTCCACCAAATCTTCTAATTCTTTTCTTAATTCCCCCTCACCCAGTAGAATCAATTTTATATTGGGATGCTCTTTTTTACTATTTTTAAAAGCTCTTATAAGAATATCGAATCCTTTTCTCGGCATTAATCTTCCAGCAGAAACAATAAACTCCGTTTCTCCCATATCGATACTTTCATTTTGAATTTCAGTAGAAGGAAAAAGGAAAGGATTATGTATTGAAACAATATTCATACGGTTATTTAGATAGGGCAAATTTTCAATAAGTCTCTCCTTCATTAAATTGGTTTGTGTGATTAGAAGATCTATATTTTTATATCCGAAATAATATGCCAAGCGATATTTAAATAACTTGAAGCCTTTATAGAAGTAGATGATGGAAAAAGATTCTCTAGCAATAAAATGTTTTGTTTTAATAATTTTTAAACCAATCATTTTTCCAATTAAGGCATTCATATTTACATGGGAGGAAAAAATCCTATCAAAAAGGCTTCTATTTTTGCAAAAATGAAATACCATTTTAAGGATATTATTATTAAAATAGGTAATCGAAAATAAATTAGAATCTAGTTCCTCATAATAACGACTCTGCTTCTTTTTAAAAATAAAATAACGCACCTTAATTCCTTTAGATACGTAATGTCTGGCTATCTGCTTTAGAACCTGCTCTGCTCCTCCTGGAAGATCTGAAATAGAAAATATAGCTATCACTTTTATTTTTATTAGCTCTAAATATTTTTATAATTCCAATTTATTTAAAAAAAACTCTTTCTTTAAAAACCCCTTGTTAAATATGGTGGTATTGATTTTTAATTTTCTTTTTATGAAATTAACCATCAACATATTTTGTAATATAAGAATACTACTAAAAACTATTGCTGCACCAATTACATCGTAATAATAAATAAGTGGTACACTTATCATAGCACCTATTATAAGCATTTGAAATTGATTTTTTGAAAAGTATTTTTGATTCCCTGTCATATTTAAAACTTCACCCGTTGGGCCTGTCATAGCATGGATCAATTGTCCAATACATATAATAACCAAAGGAATATAGGAAACTATATAATTTGCGCCAAAAAATACATTTAAAATCGGTTTACCGAAAAGAAAAAATATAATTGCAACAGGAAATGAAAAAACAAAAACAATTAAAGAGGATTTAGTAATAACTCGCTGCAGGGTTATTTTTTGATTATCCTCAAACAATGAAGATAAATAAGGTGAAATTGCTGAATTTATAGCACCAGATGTATACGAAACTAATTTGGCTCCCCGCATGGCTATTTCAAAAATAGCTACGGCTTCAATGGCTCCAAAAATTGCCAATACATAGATTAATAATTTAGATTTTATGGCTTTGCTCCCACTTGTTATGGAATAAGGAATCGCCTCTTTTAACCAAAATTTATTTTTAAATATTGGTTGCACATTTTTCAATCGATTAAGAAGTTTCTTCTTTAAAAATACATATCCTATTATAAATGCTACTAAAGCTGCGATACTGTGATATATCATTGCATTTTGAGGTGCTATTTTTATATCTGAAAAATATACCGTTACTAATAAACCACAAAAGAAAAAATTACGTAATAGTGTTTCCGGCAATTGACCTAAGATTATATATTTCAACCCCCTTAATGCTGCCCCTCTCAAGGACCCAAATACTAGAATAGGCAAAAGTATAAGTGCATACCAGAAAGTTTCCACAACATTTACAGAATAGCTTTTCCACCATAATAAATAGGAAGTAAAAGCAATTATAAGTGTAATTAAATAAGTTAATAACGCTAATTGATTAGATCGTATTAATAGCCCTTTAATAGCTGGTTTATTATTTAAAACTATATATTTTGAAATATACCTCGTAATTAAAGTTGGCAAACCCAAAGAAACTGGAATAGTGATGATGTTTATGGTAGTAAATGCAAGAATATAAATTCCAAAATCTTTAACAGATAAAAGATGGGTAAGTAATATTCCGTTTAAAAGAGCAAAAAATGCAGATAAAATCTTAACCCCTAAAGCACCAACAGCTGCAGTCTTAATATGCTGGCTGTTAACAAACTTTCGAATCTTCAAGGGGATAATTATTTAATACCAATCTGCGTGATCTCTTCTTTTTCCAAAATATACATTTAGACCTACTGTAAAGTTAATAAAACCTCCAGTGACTGAATTATATTTAGGATCAATTAAAATCCCACCATAATTGTAATGTTGTTTAAAGTTTACAATATAACTTAAATCGGTGGTCAGTGCAACTCGATTAGAAATTTTATATTTTGGAGTAATTCCAATAGATAAACTTCCTATTTTCTCAACATTACTAATACTTTTAGGTTGTGCAAAAGTAATTCCTACTCCAGTATGAGCCTGTATTTGAAAAGTTCGATTTCTACTAAATGAGATGTTAAATATTTCTGATAAGCTAAATACTGCATCAATTCCAACTCTGTTGTAAGTAACCGCTAATTCGCTAGTGTTTGCATATTGAAAACGATCGTAAGCATAACTTAATTTAAATCCATAATATGAATTTACCATATAACGCCCACCAATATCAAAATGCTTAAATTCGGAAAAGGAATTTACTTCAAAGCCAGAATTATCTTTCGGACTAATTGGATGATTTAAACCATATGCGGCTTCCAAAGAAAATTTATTGTATTTACTCTCTTGTGAGTACATAAATGTTACGCATAGCAAAGCTGCTATGAGGGTGATTTTTTTCATAAGTAGGTATTTATTTGGGATTGCTAATATATATTAAAAACAACAAGCCCCAAGCGCAATTAATGAAAAAGCGAATTTAAAATATCAGGCCTCCATTACTTTAATCCATAAGTCACTCTATTCCAGATGCGTTCATGAATATAAAATAAAATCATTTTAGTAATTAACTCCGTAAAGCCAATTTTAAATCCCGTAAAAGGATTTCCCGTAATAATCCAAGAGATTACAATCGTATCTAAAGTGCCTATTCCTCTCCAAGAAAATGTTTTTACCAGGTCCCTTTTTCTGCTATTTATAAGCAGATTATTCTTGTCTAGATTAATTTTATACCAAATGTGTTCATGAAAGTAATACAAAATCATTTTTGTAAAAATTTC